>CAYPGE010000129.1:0-20252 GCA_964409865.1 uncultured Pirellulaceae bacterium | reverse complement strand
GGGCTACGAGATCGTCCTGGTCAACAGCAACCCGGCCACGATCATGACGGATCCCGGCATGGCGGACGTGACCTATATCGAGCCGCTGAATGTGGAGCGGATGGCGGAGATCATCGAAAAGGAACGCCCCGACGCGCTGCTGCCGAACCTGGGCGGCCAGACGGGTCTGAACCTGTCCTCCGCGCTGGCCCGCCGCGGTGTGCTGGACAAGTACGGCGTGCAGGTGATCGGCGTGCCGGTGGACGCGATCGAGCGGGGCGAAGACCGCCAGGTGTTCAAGGACACCATGAATCGGCTGGGCGTCGAACTGCCGCGCAGCGAAATTGCCCGCAGCGTGGAAGAGGCGGAACAAATCATCCAACGCATCGGCTTGCCGGCCGTGGTCCGGCCCGCCTATACGATGGGAGGCACGGGCGGTGGGCTGGTCTATAACCTGGACGAATTCCGCGCGGTGACGGCCCGCGGACTGGCCGCCAGCATGATCGGGCAGGTCCTGATCGAGGAGTCGGTTGAGGGGTGGGAAGAGCTGGAGTTGGAGGTCGTCCGGGACGCCAAGAACCAGATCATCACCGTCTGCTTCATCGAGAACGTGGATGCGATGGGGATCCACACCGGCGATTCGTACTGCGTGGCGCCGATGCTGACGATCGCGCCGGAACTGCAGCAGCGGCTGCAGAAGCACTCGTATGACATCGTCGAGTCGATTGGGGTGATCGGCGGCACGAACATCCAGTTTGCGCACGATCCGAAATCCGGCCGCGTCCTGGCTATCGAAATCAATCCTCGCACCTCGCGGTCCTCGGCCCTGGCCTCCAAGGCGACGGGGTTTCCCATCGCCTACGTGTCGTCGCTGTTGGCTGGCGGGCTGACGATGGACGAAATCCCATACTGGCGGGACGGCACGCTGGAAAAGTACACCCCGTGGGGCGACTACGTGGTCGTCAAGTTCTGCCGCTGGGCCTTCGAGAAGTTCGCCGGCCTGCAGGACCGGCTGGGCACGCAGATGCTGGCCGTGGGCGAAGTCATGAGCATTGCCAAGACGTACAAAGA
The DNA here is from genome assembly GCA_964409865.1 of uncultured Pirellulaceae bacterium. Classification (GTDB taxonomy): domain Bacteria; phylum Planctomycetota; class Planctomycetia; order Pirellulales; family Pirellulaceae; genus Anammoximicrobium. Next base: position 19,202 of record CAYPGE010000129.1, on the reverse strand, counting down.
GGCGTTTCACAAGGCGATCCGCTCGGTGGAGATCGGCCGCCACGGCCTGGGCGGCGCCAAGGACTTCCAGCGGAAGTCGTTGGACGAACTCTTGGCGATGCTCACTCAGCCCACCAGCGAACGCCAGTTCCTGATGTACGAGGCGCTCCGCAAGGGCGCCGACGTCCAGACGCTGCACGAGCGTACGCACATCAAGCTTTGGTTCATCGAGCAGATGCGCGAGCTGGTGCAAGAAGAAGAGGAAATCCTCCGGTACCAGGGTCAGCGGCTGCCTGACGAGTTGCTGACCCGCGCCAAGCAGGACGGCTTCTCCGATCGCTACCTGGCCCGGTTGCTGGGTACGACCGAGCGGGAAATCCGCGAGCACCGGAAATCGCTGGACTTGAAGCCGGGCTTTCACCCCGTCCACGTCAGCGGCGTGGAGAACGCCGCGTACTACTACTCCAGTTACAACGCGCCCGACGCGACGACGATTTCCGACCGCCGCAAAGTGCTGGTCCTGGGCGGCGGCCCGAACCGCATCGGGCAAGGGATCGAGTTCGATTATTGCTGCGTCCACGCCGCGTTTGCCATCCGCGACGAGGGACTCGAATCGATCATGGTCAACTGTAACCCGGAGACGGTCTCGACCGATTACGATACGGCCAACAAGCTGTACTTCGAGCCGTTGACCGTCGAGGACATCCTGGCGATCTACGAGAAGGAACAGCCGGAGGGCGTGATTGTTCAGTTCGGCGGCCAGACGCCGCTGAACATCGCCAACGACCTGGCCGCCGCGGGCGTCCGCATCCTGGGCACCTCGCCGGACGCCATCGACCTGGCCGAGGACCGCGACCGGTTCCGCCAAATGATGCGCAAGCTGGGCATCCCGGAGCCGGAATCGGGCATGGCCAGCACGCTGGACGAGGCCCTGGCCATCGCGCACCGCATCGGCTACCCGCTGATTGTCCGCCCGTCATTCGTCCTAGGTGGAAGGGCGATGGAGATTGTCTATGATCAGGAGATGCTCGAACGCTATCTCGCCGCCGCCGTCGACGTGGCGCCGGAACGGCCGATCCTGATTGAAAGGTTCCTGGAGAATGCCATCGAGGCGGAGGCGGATGCGATCTCCGACGGCACCGACGCCTTCGTGCCCGCGGTCATGGAGCACATCGAACTGGCCGGCATCCATTCGGGCGATTCCGCCTGCGTGATCCCGCCGGTCAGCATTCCCCAGAAACACCTGCAGACGATCAACGACTACACGCGCCGCATCGCGCTGGAATTGAACGTCGTCGGCCTGATCAACATCCAATACGCCATCCACAAGGACACGGTTTACATCCTGGAGGCCAATCCCCGCGCCTCGCGCACGGTGCCGCTGGTGTCCAAGGTCTGCAATATCCCGATGGCGCGGATCGCCACGCAATTGATGCTGGGAAAGAAGCTCGATGAGTTGGGATTGCGGCATCGGCACATCCCGCATTTCGGCGTCAAGGAGGCGGTGTTCCCGTTCAACATGTACCACGGCGTCGATCCGCTGCTGGGTCCGGAGATGCGGTCCACCGGCGAGGTGCTCGGCATGGCGGACTCGTTCGGCCTGGCGTTCTACAAGGCCGAGGAAGCCGCGCAGCCCACGCTGCCGCTGGAGGGCACGGTCCTGATCACCGTGGCCGACCGGGACAAGCCGGACGTGCTGGCGGTGGCACGCCGGTTTGCCGAACTCGGCTTCCGCATCAAAGCGACGCAGGGTACGCACTCGCTGCTCACCGAAAACGGCATCGCCGCAGAGCGAATCAACAAGATGCGCGAGGGCCGGCCGGACATCGTCGACGCCTTGGTCAACGGCGAGATCCAACTGGTGATCAACACGCCGCGCGGCAAGATCGGCCAGGCCGACGATTCGTACATCCGCACCACAGCCATTAAGCGCAAGGTGCCCTACATCACGACCCTGGCCGCCGCCCACGCCGCCGCCAAAGGCATCGCCGCCTACCGCGCCGGCCGCGGGCAAGTCAAGAGCCTGCAAGCGTACCACGCGGGGATCGAGTAGACGGGTTGCGGGACGCGGGTTGCGGAAATTCCTCGTTCCCAGGCTCTGCCTGGGAACGCACTGTCCAGCCGGCTCCGCCGGCCGGATGCACGGCAGCGTTGCGTCGAGTCTTTCTCGTGGACGAGTTGACGTCATGCCTGAGAAGTTCGATCCGTACTATCGCTGGCTCGGCATTCCGCCCAAGGAGCAGCCGCCGAATTACTACCGGCTGCTGGGGCTCGATGTGTTCGAGGCCGACCCGGCGCTGATCGACTCGTTTGCCCTGCGCCATACCAGCTTCCTGCGCGAAATCACCGACGGCCCGCACCTGCCGGACGCCCAGCGGCTGCTGAATGAATTGGCCGCGGCCCGTCGCTGCCTGCTCGATCCGCAGCGGAAAGCCGCGTATGACGAAGAACTGCGGACTCGCCTGGCGGCAGCCGGCAGAGTGCAGCCCGATCCCGCTGCGGCGGTGACTCCGCTTGCGCCGGAGCCCGCGCCCGTTTCCCATCCCGGCCCCGAGCATCAACCCGCGTTGTGCGATCTGCCCTCGATTGCGGTTGTCGCCGAGACCGATCGCGTTGCGGGCAGGCCGGCGGCGGCACCGTCTCGACCGAAACAGCGCAGGCCGCTCGCTTGGCTTGTGATAGGCTCGATTGCAATCGTCGGGGTATTGGTGGCGGTGGTGATCGCCGCCGTGTACGTCTGGCGCGCGGAACCCTCTCGCTCCGGTCCCACGACCGCCGATACGAGGCACGGCGCGGCCAAGCCGCCGCTGCCATCGTCATCGCCTCCCTCGTCGCGAACCTTGTCGCCTGCCTCGTCGCCAACTCCGTCGTCCCCGCTGCTCCCTCTGCAATCCGGTCCTGGAGATCCTCCCTCGTCCGCGGATCTTCCGGGCGAACCGTCGGGCGGCCCCCTGGCGAGTTCCGCGCCGGACGCCTCGCCCCTCGAACTCAAGCCGCCGCCGGGCTTCATCCCGGACGGCCAGCCTCCGCGCCTGCCGGGACTCGTCCTGTGGCTGGACGCTTCCCAGTTGGAGCCGGCTGGTGCTCGGATCGCGCGCTGGAGCGACGGCAGCGCGGGCGGTTATGTCGCTCAGCAGAAACAACCCGATCGGCAGCCTGAATTGTTGCCCCAAGCGCTCAACGGCAAACCCGTCGCCAGGTTCTGCGGCCGGCCGTGGCTGGAGATCCCCGGCACCTCGCAAACGTTGAATCTGGGTTCCGGCTACACCATCGTCTACGTAGCTCGCGGCTTGGGGGGAACGCTGCTCTGCAAGGGCGTCGGCGGCAAGGCAGGCCAATTCTCGCTGCTGGGCGATTCGTGCTTCTTGACCAACGGCGAAATCAATTCGCAGACCGCCGGCCGACTGGCCGCCGCAGGCGACGATCCGGCTCAGTTTCGCGTTCGCACGATCGCGGCGGATGCCACAGCTCTCACCTGGCACATCGACGGGACGGCCAACGGCAGTTTTTCCGGCGAACGGTACGACGTTCAGAACAAATCCATGGTGCGGATCGGTGGTCCTGCTTCTCGCTCCGCGGGAGAGGACGCCAGCCAGTGGTTCGTCGGCGATTTGGCGGAATTACTGATCTACGACCGGGCCCTGCCGCAGGACGAACGCGAGGGGGTCGAAGCGTACTTGCGTCAGAAGTGGCTGTCCGGCGGCGAGCCCCCCGCCCCGCTGGACCTGGTCGCGGTACCCGCCGAATCGCCGCCCGCCGAATCGCCGCCCGCCGAATCGCCGCCCGCCGAATCGCCGCCCGCCGAATCGCCGCCCGCCCAGGCCGCCGCCAGTGCGGCGATGCCGGAAGCGCCGCCGGAAGCCGCCGGCGCGGCTGCGGCAGCAGGTGTCGAGCTGGCCCCCACGGGCCAAATCCAACGCGAGGTTTGGCACAACTTCCGGGGCGTCGATCCGGACGCCGCCAATCAACTGATCGCCGAGCGGCCCACGCCCGATCTGACGGAAACGTTGGACCGCCTGGAAGCTCCGTCGGACTTCGACGACAACTATTGCCAGCGCATCCGAGGTTATCTGCAGCCGCCCCTTACGGGTGAATACACTTTCACGGTGCGCGCCAACGAAGGCGGACTGCTGCTGGTCAGCCCGGATGAACACCCGGAAAACAAGCAGCCGGTGACGGGCAAGGACGAGATCCGCCTGACGGCCGGACGGGCTTACTACTTCGAAGCGATCCATTGGGACAAAGGCGGCAAGGACTCCTTCTCCGTGGGCTGGAAACTGCCCGGCGGCAAGGAAGAAAACCCCATCCCCGGCACTCGATTGTCGCTCCGCGATCGGCCCATCCCGCCGCACGAAACCGGATTCGTCACCCTGACGCCGGTGCGGGCCGAGGCCTCAGGGGGTTCCCAGCTGCAAACCCTGGAAGACGGAGCCGTGTTGAGCGACGGGGCGACGAAAGAGAACGAGGTCTATCGCCTCGTGTTCCAGACACCGATGCCGGCGATGACCGCGCTCCAGTTGCAGACCCTGCCCCACGAATCGCTGCCCGGCGGCGGCCCCGGGATCGGCCTGGGAGGCAGCTTCCGGTTGGGCGAGGTGCAAGTGGCCGTCGGTTCGGCGGACACGGATGCCGCGCCGCGGACGGTCAAATTCCGCGAAGTGCTGACCGGCGAGGACGACAGCGGCCCGGCGCGGCTGATCGACGGCAACCCGGCCACCGTCTGGAATTGCCGGCGAGGAGGGCAGGCGATCTCCTTGACCTTGTTGCCGACGGAACCGATCGACACATCCGGCGCCGCGGTGCTGAACGTGACGCTGCACAACCGAGACAATCTCGGCTGTTTCCGGTTCCTGGCGACGTCGATGTCCGATCCGCGGCAACTGGTCGCGGTTGGCGGAAGCCGGCCCCCAGCGGGTCGCAGCGACCTGTTCACGTTGTTCGTGAATCTGGGCGGCGGTCCGTGGCAGGATCCGGCGGGCAACTCGTGGGTGGCTTCGAAGGACTTTGACGGCGCGACATTCGGGCACGAGGCCGGCCAGACGATCAAGGCCGAGGTGATCGAACATCCCATGTACAGCACGGCGGTGCGGAAACTGACCGGCTTTCGCGCCGTCGTGCCCAACGGCGAGTACCGCGTGGAATTGCACTTCCACGAGCACTGGTCGCGCAGTCCCGCAGACCGCTCGTTTGCCGTGACCGTGGAACAGCGGCCGGTACTGCGGCCGCCGTTGTTTTTCCAAGGGCCCGGCATGGGTCAGCCCTACGTCCACTTGATCGACAAAGTCACCGTGAAAGACGGCTGCCTGGACGTCGATTTCAGCCCCACCCTTCCCGGCTCGCTGACGATCCTGAACGGCATCGCAATCCGGCAACTGCGCTGACGAGTCGCGTTCGACGCGATTCGTTGCACGAATCCATTGATGTTCAGCGGCAGAACCATCAGGAAGCGCTTCGCGTTGCGTGAGAATGCGGTGATTGCGCCAATCGGTCAGACGGCACAGTCGGGCGGGACCAACTGGATATCGATGCCGCCCGAAACCAGCAGAGAGGAACCCGTGATGTTGCGGGCGTTGGAGGAAGCGAGAAACGCCGCGGCCTGGCCGATATCCTCAGGGCTGGACTCCCGCCCCAAGGGCACGTTTTGCCAACGTCGCCGCTTGGTCTCCTCCGGCAGCGTGTTCCAACGCTCGGTGTGGATGTATCCGGGAACCACGCAATTGACTCGAATCTGGTGCTCGGCCAGTTCCACGGCCATGGCCCGTGTCAGGCTTTCCACACCGCCCTTGGAGGCGATGTAAGCGGCCCGGTCCCGCAGGGCGCGATCGGCGGTGTTCGAGCCGATGTTGACGATCGCGCCTCCGCCTCGGCCAACCATTTGCCTGGCCGCGTACTGGGCGCACAGGACATACCCGCGGAGATTCACGGCCAGCACTTCGTCGAAAAACGCGATCGGCATGTCCAGGAAGCGGTGGCCGAGGCCCAGGTGACAGGCGTTGTTCACCAACACGTCCAGCCCGCCTACCTGTTGCCCGATGAACTCAAACGCGCGAGCCACATCGTCCTCGCAAGCCACGTCGGCCGCGATCGGCAGATAGCGGCCCCCGTTGCTGCCCGCTTCTCGGTTCATACTCTCCGCGATCCCCTCGACAAGTTCCGCCGATCGTCCGTGGACGAAGACGGTGGCGCCGTGGTTCCCAAACACTCTGGCGATCCCCAAGCCGGTATTGCGGGCGGAACCGGTTACCAGAACGTTGTTGCCTGCAAACATCATCGTGCTCACCTTTCTTCTCGATTGCTCTCATCCCCTTCGACGATCCGATCTCGCCGAAAAAACAGCACCAGGCCCGCAGCGACGGCCAAACCGCCAATCGCGTAGGCCAGGCCGTAGGCTGCAAAGGCGTAGGAGAGTCCCCGGCCCGGTTCCAGAACCCCGCGCAGAAAGCCCATCAGCCACGGGGCGGCCGACCCCACCAGGAACGCCAGCATGACCATGACGCCCACCGCCGAGCCGCGGCACTCCGGCTCGATGACGTCGAACAGCGAGGCGTGCGTGTTGGATTCATAGAGTCCTCGGAACAGGCCAAACACGGCCATCGCGCCGTAGACGCCGTAGGGCGACTGAGCCAGTCCCATCCAGACGATGGCCGGCGCACCGAGCAGCATGGCCACGGTTTGCATGGTCATCCGGGCGCCGGCGTGCTTCTTCACCCATGCGTCGGACAAGGTGCCTCCGAGCAGCACCCCGGCCAGGGCCGTGATATGGTGGTAGAACATCGAATAACCGCCGGCTTGGGAGAGGGACAGATCGAATTTTTCCCGCAGAAACTCCGGGGCCCAGACCACATACGCATTGTTGACAAACACGATCGCCGTGAACCCCACGGTCAACAGCAAGGCCGTTGGTTTTCGGAACAGAACGACCAGCGTGTCGAGAGGATTCTCCCACCGGCGCGGAGTCTCCGGCTCCTCCGCTGCGCCGTCATCTTTCAGGCGGAACACGAACACCACGCCCAACAGGATGCCGGCCGAGCCGAAGACGTAGAACGCGGATCGCCATCCCCAGCGATCGGCGATGTGACCGCCAAGGAAACCGCTGACCATCACGCCAAAGTACAAGGCGGCTTGATGGATGGACATCGCCAGCGCCCGTGTGGCGCGATGGAAGCGTGCCAACAGCGCATAGGCCGCCGGCGCGTAGAAGGACTCGCCGCCCGCCGTCGCCACGCTGCGCAGTACTGTCAAGCTGACGACGCCGCGGCTCAGCCCCGTGAACAGCGTCGACGTGCTCCAGAAGATCAACGCGCCGGTAATCACCCACTTCTTGCGAAGCATATCGCCCAGGTAGCCGGCGATGGGCATCAGCACGGCGAGCGTAAAGAACAGCACCGTTCCCACGAAGCCGAGTTGGGCGTCGCTGAGTTGCAGTTCCGCGCGGATCTCCGGCAGGACCACGCCGTAGATCGCACGGTCACCTTGATGGAAAAAGAACGCCAGGCACAGCAGCCCGAGCAATTCCCACTTGGCAATCCGGTGTGACACAACCGCTCCTTCTGTTGGGCCCGCGGCTCACGGCGACTCGATCGGCTCGCTCCGTGTGTAGGCGCCCAGGATCTCCAGGCGTTTCGTCTTCCGCCGCAGGGCCTCCAACGCGCGTTTGACTTTCGTGTCTTCGTGGTGTCCCTCCAACTCAACGAAGAACAGGTATTCGTTCTCCGTGTTGGGCATGGGGAAGGACTCGATCCAGGTCAAATTCAGCCGGTTGCGTTTGAAAATCGCGGTGGCATCGGCCAGCGAACCGGGGACATGCGAGATCTCGAACATCAGCGCCGTCTTGTCGCGACCGGTTCGCCGCCCTTCGTGGTCGCTGATGACGGCAAATCGCGTGATGTTATTCTTGTTGTCCTCGATCTTCTCGGCGATGGCGTTCAAGCCGTAGTTCGTCGCCGCCTGCAGACTGGCGATGGCCGCCGCCCCGGGTTTTTCGGCCGCCAATTGCGCGGCGGCCGCGGTACTGGTCATCTCCACCGTCCGCGCCAACGGCAGGTGCTTGGCGAGCCAGTCGCGGCACTGGGACAGGGCCTGCGGCTTGCTGTACACCTCCTTGACCTCACTCCGTTCGCAGCGGCCCAGCAAGTAATGATGGATCCGCAACTGGACTTCACCACAGATTCTGGCCGGCAGACGCGTGAACATCCCCAGGGTATCGACGACGCGGCCGTCGGTCGAATTCTCGATGGGCACCACGCCAAAATCGACGTGCTTGCGGCTGAGTTCCTCGAACACCGCTGCGATGGTGGCCACCGGCACGAGTTCCGTGCTGGTGCCAAATCGCTCGACGGCGGCCAGATGGCTGTAGCTGTACGTCGGGCCCAGGTAGGCGACCCGCAAAGGCTTAACCAGCGAGCGGGCGCCGCTCACCAGTTCTCGCAGAACCGCGCGCACCGTTCGCTCGGACAGCGGTCCCTTGTGCGATTGCAGGGCCTGCTCTGTCAGCCGCTGCTCGCTTTCCAGGTCGTACAGCGGCCCTCCCTGTTCGTGCCGCAGCCGGCTCAGCTTGCTGCTGCAGTGAGCGAACTCGTGAAGCTGTTTGACCAGGTCTCGCCCCAGTTTGTCCACCTTGCGCCGCAGCAGGTTTGTCGTCGCCTGCGAATCCGCTTTCTTCTCGGGTGTGCGTTTTTGCATCTTCCAGCGCTCCCCATCGGATCGGGATGTGAACGGTGTCGCGATCGGCTCGCGGCCTTCGACGTTTGGGCAAGATAATAGCGACCGTTCGCAGCCTCGGAAAGCTGCCGAACGCCGAAACTCGGCCGCCCGCCCCCGCTCCTTCCGTGCTCCGGACAAGTCAAGCTTAGACGCTTGCAGACAAATCCGACTCAAATCCTTGCTGTCTCGAATGTTAAGTCACGTACCCCGACCTGCCTCACGAAAGGTGCCAAAATGGCAGATGCCTGACGATCCTCGCCACTCTGCGACAGAATCGGGATTCCAGAAAAACTCGTAACTCTCAATCTAGTAACATGTTACTGTGTTCCATCCGCTGCATGGCACGTACTTTGCTTTGTCTCCCGGTGACGTGTTCTGTCATTGAGAGCCTGTCGGGAAATGCACAACCACCACCGTGACGCGGGTAAACGCGACACGATAACAAGTCAGTTTTTAGATCCGGGCAGAAAGGAGCAGTTTCCATGGCGCAGGGCGAAAAAATCATCGGGATCGACCTCGGTACCACCAATTCTGTGGTCGCCATCATGGAGGGGTCGGAAGTGAAAGTCATCCCGAACGCGGAAGGCAACCGGCTGACGCCCAGCGTGGTCGCGTTTACGGATCGTGGCGAAACGCTGGTCGGAGAACCCGCGCGTCGCCAAGCGGTGACCAATCCGCACCGCACCGTGTACTCGATCAAGCGCTTCATGGGCCGGCGTCACAACGAAGTGGAAGCGGAAGAGAAGATCGTGCCCTACAAGGTGGTCGGCGGCGCGAACGACTACGTCCAGGTGGAGATCGACGGCAAGGACTATACGCCGCAGGAGATCTCGGCCAAGACGCTGCGGAAGCTGAAAGAGGCGGCCGAATCCTATTTGGGGCACAAGGTCAATAAGGCCGTCATTACCGTTCCCGCGTACTTCAACGACGCGCAACGGCAGGCCACCAAGGACGCCGGCCAGATCGCCGGCATGGAAGTCGCCCGGATCATTAACGAGCCGACGGCAGCGGCGATGGCCTACGGGCTGGACAAGAAAGTCAGCGAGAAAATCGTCGTGTTCGACCTGGGCGGCGGTACGTTCGACGTGTCCGTGCTCCGCGTCGACGAAGAGGAAGGCCACAAGGTGTTCGAGGTGGTCAGCACCAGCGGCGACACGCACCTGGGCGGCGATGACTTCGACCAACGCCTGATCAACTACGTCGCGGACGTGTTCAAGCGCGACAACGGCATCGATCTGCGCAAAGACGTGATGGCCCTGCAGCGGCTGCTGGAAGCCTGCGAAAAGGCCAAGAAGGAACTCAGCAGCGTGCCGCAGACGGACATTAACTTGCCCTTCATCACGGCGGACGCGTCGGGGCCCAAGCACCTGCAGATCACGATCACGCGATCGAAGTTCGAGGAGTTGATCGACGACTTGATCGAACGCTGCCGCGGGCCGGTCAACCGAGCGCTGAGGGACGCCAAGTTCACTCCGCGCGATATCGATGAAGTAGTCTTGGTCGGCGGCTCGACGCGCGTGCCCAAAGTCCAGGCCATGGTCCGCGAGGTCTTCGGCAAGGAACCGCACAAAGGCGTCAATCCGGATGAGGTCGTGGCGGTTGGCGCGGCGATTCAAGGCAGCGTGCTGGCCGGCGACCGCCGGGACGTGCTGCTGCTGGATGTCACGCCCCTCACGCTGGGCATCGAGACCGAGGGCGGCATCATGACGCCGCTGGTCGAACGCAACACGACGATTCCCACGGAGAAGAAACAGGTCTTCAGCACGGCGGCCGACAACCAAATGGCCGTGACGGTGAAAGTCTTTCAGGGCGAACGCAAGATGGCGGCCGACAACCGCTTGCTGGGCGAGTTCAACTTGGAGGGCATCCCGCCCGCGCCGCGCGGCGTGCCGCAGATCGAGGTCAAGTTCGACATCGACCAGAACGGCATTCTGAACGTGGGCGCGCGGGACCTGGGCACCGGCAAGGAGGCTTCGGTCCGCATCGAGCAGTCCTCCGGCCTGTCGGACGCGGAAATCGAGCGCATCCGCAAGGCGGCGGAAGAACACGCGGAAGAAGACCGTCGCAAATTCGAGTTGGTCGAGGCCCGCAACCAGGCCGATCAGATGTGCTACCAACTGGAAAAGCTGATCAAGGAGCACGCCGACAAGATCGGCACCAAGGACCGGGAACCGCTGGAAAAAGCGGTCGAGAAAGTCCGCGAGGTGGCCAAGGGTGACGACGTGGCCGCGATCAAATCCGCGGTCAGTGATCTGGAGCAGGCCTCGCACGCGTTCAGCAAGATGCTGTACCAGAAGCAGACGGCGGCCGGAGCGGAGTCGGCTGGCCCTGAGAAGCCGGCGGGCGGCGGCCAGGACGACGCGATCGACGCGGAATTCGAGGTCAAGCAGTGAACTTCCGATTTGACAAATTGACCGTCAAGGCCCAGGAAGCCGTCGCGGGAGCACAGAATCTGGCCCAAGAAAGAGGTCACCCCGAGCTGGATTCGCTGCACCTGCTGGCCGCGTTGGTGGCCCAACGCGACGGCATCGTCAAGCCGATCCTCGACAAGATCGGCGTCAACGCGGGCCAGCTGTATGGGCTGCTGGACTCGGAGTTATCGCGCCTGCCGAAAGTCACCGGCGGCGCTGCGCCGGCGCCGAATCAGGCGTTGCAGCAAGTTCTGCAGGCCTGCACGCGCGAAGCCGAGGCCATGAAGGACGACTTTGTCTCTACGGAGCATCTGCTGCTGGCGTTGACCAAGACGCCCTGCAAAGCGCAGAACCTGCTGCAGATCAACGGCGTCCGCGAGGCCGACGTGTTGGCCGCCCTGCGCCCGGTCCGCGGCAGCAGCCGAGTGACGGACCAGAGCCCTGAGGACAAGTTCCAGGCTTTGCAGCGGTATGGCATCGACCTGGTGGAGCGCGCCGGCCAAGGCAAGCTGGATCCGGTGATCGGCCGCGACAGCGAAATCCGCCGCGTGATCCAGGTGCTGTCCCGCCGCACCAAGAACAACCCCGTGTTGATCGGCGAGCCCGGCGTGGGCAAGACGGCGATCGCCGAAGGCCTGGCGCTGCGCATCGTGCAAGGCGACGTGCCCCAGAGCCTGAAGAACAAACGGGTCATCGCCCTGGACATGGGCGCGATGATCGCCGGCACCAAGTTCCGCGGCGAATTCGAGGACCGGCTGAAGGCCGTGCTCCGGGAAGTGCAGGACGCCGGCGGCAACGTGATCATGTTCATCGACGAACTGCACACGGTGGTCGGCGCCGGACGCGCCGAGGGCGGCACCGACGCCGCGAATCTGCTCAAGCCCGCGCTGGCCCGCGGCGAATTGCGCTGCATCGGCGCTACGACCCTGGACGAGTACCGCCAATACATCGAAAAGGACGCCGCGCTGGAGCGTCGCTTTCAACCGGTGTACATCGGCGAGCCGACGGTCGAGGACACGATCGCCATCCTGCGCGGTCTCAAACCGCGCTACGAAACGCACCACGGCGTCAAGATCAAGGATTCGGCGCTGGTGGCGGCGGCGGAACTCTCGCACCGCTACATCAGCGATCGGTTCCTGCCCGACAAGGCCATCGACCTGGTGGACGAAGCGGCCAGCCGTCTGGCCATGGAGTTGGAAAGCGTCCCGACGGCGATCGATGAAGTCCAGCGGCGGTTGCGGCAACTGCAGCTGGCCGCGCGCCAGTTGTCCGAAGAGACCGAGGAGACCGCCCAGGACCGGCTCGCGGAAATCGAGGAGGAGATCACCGAGTTGAAACGCAAGGAGGCCAGCCTGCGCGAGCAATGGGAGGCGGAGAAGCTGGGCCTGGGCGACGTCCAAAAAATCCGCCAGGAGGCCGCCCAGGTCGAGCTGGCTTTCTCCCAACTGGACGCGGCCATCAAGGAAAAGCAATCGTCCGGCATTCCGGTCGGCGAAGACGAGTACCAAAAACTGTACGAACTGGACGTTAAACGCCGTCAACTGCGGCAGCGCATCGAGGCCGCGGAAGAGGAAGGCGAGGTCAAGCCGGAATCCCAGCGGCGGCTGCTGCGGCAGGAGGTCACGGAGGAAGAAATCGCCGAGGTCGTGAGCGCCTGGACCGGCGTCCCGGTCAGCCGCATGATGGAGACCGAACGCGCCAAGCTGCTGGTGATGGAGGATCGGATTCACCAGCGCCTGGTCGGCCAGGACGAGGCCGTCGAGGCGGTCTCGAACGCCGTCCGCCGCAGCCGTAGCGGACTGCAGGATCCTCAGCGGCCGATCGGCTCGTTCCTGTTCCTGGGTCCGACCGGCGTCGGCAAGACCGAACTGTGCAAGGCCCTGGCCGAAGTCCTGTTCGACGACGAAAACGCGATGGTCCGGCTGGACATGAGCGAATTCATGGAACGCCACACGGTCAGCCGCTTGATCGGCGCCCCGCCGGGCTACATCGGCTACGAGGAAGGCGGCAGGCTGACCGAAGCTGTCCGGCGGCGGCCCTACTGCGTGATCTTGCTGGACGAGATGGAAAAGGCCCACCGCGACGTGTTCAATATCCTGCTGCAGGTGCTGGACGACGGCCGCCTGAGCGACAACCAGGGGCACACGGTCAACTTCGCCAACACCATCGTGGTGATGACCAGCAACGTCGGCAGCCAACTGATCCAGCAGATCTCGCAGGAAGGCGGCGACGAGGAGGAAATCCGCACCGGCGTCATGGAGGCGGTCCGCGCGCAATTCCTGCCCGAATTCCTGAACCGAATCGACGAGACGATCATCTTCCATCCGCTCAATCGCCACGAGATCCGCCGGATCGTCGATCTGCAGTTGGAACTGCTGCGGAAGAAATTGGAACAGCAAGGCGTTTCGCTGAGCGTCACCGAAGCGGCGCGGAATTTGATGTCGGCCTTGGGTTTCGATCCGACTTACGGTGCCCGCCCCTTGCGGCGCGTGATCCAGCAGCGGGTCCAGAATCCGCTGGCCAGCGAACTGCTCAAGGGCGAGATCCGCGAAGGCGGCGGCGTCCGCGTCGACTGCCAGAACGGCGAATTCACCTTCGAACGCATGGAACCGGGTCAGTCCGTCGTCGAGACGGTAGCCGTGCAGTAGCCCGGCGGGCGTAGCCCTGCTCGTGGCACGGCTTACTTCGTTTGCAGGATGCAGCCGACAGGATCGTCGATGTACTCGACCATGCCGTGTTAGATTCTCGCTCAGAACAACTCCAATTGGGTATCCGTCGATCTTCGTTTCCTGCGACCCTGGGCCTGTTGGATTCGCTCCAGCAGTTCTTCGCGGATCTGCTCCAGAAACGGCGAGGCGGGCATGTCTCGAACCTGTCCGCGCCAGAGACGCTGCCGAGCGTGGCTGAGCAGCACTCGATCGCGGGCGCGGGTCAGACCCACAAAAAACAGACGACGTTCTTCGGCCATGTCCACGTTATCCGCCGGTCCCCAGCGCAACGGCAACAGGCCGTCCTCGCAGCCGACCAGAAACACGACGGGGAATTCGAGCCCCTTGGCGGCGTGCAGTGTCAGCAGCGACACGCGATCGGCACGCGGATCCCACGAGTCGGCGTCGGCGCCCAGGGCTAGTTCGGTCAAGAACCGCGACAGGTCATCGCCGCAGCGCTGGGCCAGCCGGTGGAGTTGGGCGAGCAGGTCGGCGACCTGCGGATGTTCGGCACGGACGGCGTCGGCGGCTTGTTGGAGCAGATCGGTGGCGGAGGCGGGGGCAGGGCGGGTAGAGAACGCTGCTGGGCTGTCCTCACGCGGAGCGTGAGGGCTACGATGGGGCGCGGCTTCTTGCAGACAACGCAGCATGGCCTGGACGGCCGGCGCTTCGGTCCAGCGGCGATGCGATTTTTTCTGGAACGGGATGCCGGATCGTGCGAAGGCTTCGACCAGCGAATCCGCTTGGGCCTCCGTCCGATACAGGACGGCGAAATCGGCAAAGGATCGCGCCTCGACCTCCGGCGTGTCCACGCGGCCGCTGTCCAGCGAGAAAAACGTCGAACCGCCGATCGAGCGCTCGATCGTGTGGACCACGAACTCTGCTTCCGCCCGCTCGGTGGGACTCGTGTGGATCGAGATGCGGTCTGCGTTCTCCGACAGCGACTGCAACATGCGGTCGGGGACCAGGGAACTGGGAGCGATCGCTTGCAAGGCCGCCGCGACGATCGCCTGCGAAGAACGGTAGTTCCGCGTGAGTCGGACAACTCGGGCTGTCGGGAAGTCCCGCGTGAACTGGAGAAAGATCGCAGGATTCGAACCGCGGAAGCCGTAGATCGACTGGTCCGGGTCGCCGATCGCACACAAGTGGCCGTCGGACGCGACCAGATGGCGGAGCAGGCGGTACTGGTTGTCGTCCAAGTCCTGGTACTCGTCGACCGAGAGCCACGGCCAGCGACGGCGATACTCGGCGGCGATCGCGGACTCACGCTGTAGCAACTCGGCGGGCAGCAGGATCAGATCGTCGAAATCCACCAACGCCCGCTCGCGCATCAGCCGCCGGTACATTTCTCTGGCCGAGGTGTTTTCGGCGGATACCGCCGTCGCCTCGCCGCCGCGTTTGGCGCGAGAGACATCGGCCAGCAGGCGACCGGCTTGCCGCTGCGACAGTCCGCCGCTTTCGACCAACCGTTGTGCCCGCTCCTGGTCGTCGGCGACGCGGAAATCCAGCGGCAAGTCGAACCGCGCGGCGTGCTCCCGGAGAATCGCCAGTCCCAGCGCGTGAAACGTCATGACCGGAACTCGCGCCCCCTTGTTGCCATCGGTCAGCAGCTGCATCAGACGGTCGCGCATTTCCTCCGCCGCGCGGCGACTGAAGGTGATCGCCAAACAGTGTTCCGGCAGCA
The DNA here is from genome assembly GCA_964409865.1 of uncultured Pirellulaceae bacterium. Taxonomy (GTDB): domain Bacteria; phylum Planctomycetota; class Planctomycetia; order Pirellulales; family Pirellulaceae; genus Anammoximicrobium. The sequence continues at coordinate 3,717 of CAYPGE010000129.1, read as the reverse complement.
CGCCGTGATCGGCGACCAGGTGAGCGATGCGGTGAGTCAGCGTGCGCGTCTTGCCGGTGCCCGGACCGGCGACGATCAGCAGCGGACCGTGTACCAACTCGGCAGCAGCCCGCTGATCGGGATCGAGCTGAGCCAGGATCACGCTTCGGACCATGGGTTCGGCGCGGCTCCCCCCGCGTTCGGCGCGGGTCTCCCCGCGTTCGGCGCGGGTCTCCGACCCCGCCGAAACGGCCGACCGCAGGTCTCCAGCCACGTCAACGGCCGACCGCAGGTCTCCAGCCACGTCTGCAAAGATGTCGTCAGCGCCCCTTTGGGAAATCCCTCCTGCGCCCGCTGACAGCTTCGCGTCCCACGGTTCGGACGCTTCGGCCGCCAGATGAACGCTCCCTGCCTCCGCGTCGCCGGGGATTTGAAACAGCAGCGAAACCGTGCCGGCGTTTTTCAGTTCGCCGTCCTCGAACAAGCGGATTCGTCCGTACTCGCCGTCGTAGCCGGCCTGCCGGATCACCCTTCCCTCGCGCATGCGCCGGATCGCCTCGGCCACCAGCGGCGATCCGGCGCGGCGGATGTCTTCCAGCGGAGCTTGTTCCAGGACGAACAACTCGGCACCGACGCGGTCAATCAGTTCCGCGTACGCTTGCTGGACCTTGCGGCTTTGTTCACCGACGCCGCGCACCTCGGCGATGATTTCCGGCAGCGGCACCAGGTTGCGGAAAGCGCCGGCCCGCGGCGGCCGGAAACCGTCCGCCCGGTCTGCCAGTGAAACGACGCGGTTCATCACACCGATTGTCAACGGCTTGCCGCACACGGGGCACCGTCCTGCGCAGGACTTGGTCTGGTCGGGCGTCAGCCGCACGTTGCACTTGCGGTGCCCGTCCAGGTGGTACTTGCCTTCTTCCGGGAAAAACTCGACGGTGCCGCCGTAGCCCGCACCCGACCTCAAAGCTTGGCGGATCGCAAAGTAGTCCAACTCGGTATCGAAGACGCACGCTTCCCGGCCGATCTTGGGCGGCGAATGCGCGTCGGAGTTCGACACCAGCGTAAACCGGTCCAGTTGCGACAGCCGCCAATTCATCGGCGGATCGGACGACAGGCCCGTTTCCAGCGAGGAGATCTCGCCGGCCAGATCGCCGTAGCAATCGTCGATCGAATCGAAGCCGGACTGAGAACCGAGCGCGGCGAACCACGGAGTCCAAATGTGGGCGGGGACCAGGTAGCAGCCCTCGCCGCACTCGAGCGCAATCTCCAACAGGTGCCGCGAGTCCAGCCCCAGGATCGGCCGCCCGTCCGACTTGAGGTTGCCGATCTTGGACAGCTTCTGAATCAGCAGTTCGGCCTGCTCCCAGCCAGGCACGTAGATCAAGTGGTGGACCTTGCGCGTTCGCTCGCCGCGTTTGTAGATCGTGGAAATCTCGACTTGCAGCACGAACCGCACAGTCTGGGCGCACGCCTGTGGAGTCTCTTTGTCAACGGCACGCTCCAGTTCATCCCGCAGTCGAAACAAGCCCGGTTCCGCCGGCACCAGATCGCGTTGCAGTTCAGCGAACCACTGCGGGTGTGTGAAGTCGCCGGTGCCCAACAGGGTCACGCCCTTGCGCCGCGCCCAGATCGCCATGTGCTGCAGATCGGCGTCGCGGCTCGTGGCCCGCGAGTACTTGGAATGCACGTGCAGGTCGGCGTAGAACATCCGTGACCGGCTCCTTCCCGAAAAAGAGGCTCCTTCATCGTGCCGTCGATTATGTGGATCGCCGCGGCGCAGGGCAAGCCGCCGCTGCCGTTTCGGGGCTTCTCGAGTCGCGGTGTGCGCGGCAGGCTGAGACCAAAGTAGCCATCACACTCCGTGTGATGATCGGCAAGAAACACTGGCCAGTGATTTCCCGAACGCCGCTTGCGCAGCTAGACCGGCGGGCTTGCGCGACGACACCGGCGGGCTTACACCCGCCGCTCGCCGGGTTGGGCAGAGTCAAACCCGGCCCGGCGGAGCCCATGAAGCAAGAGTCACGGTGCAATCGCAAGGCTCCGCCAGACCAAGGGTCTTTTCGATTCGTCGCAGCGGGTCCAACCAGCGGCGCAGGGCGTCAGCGCGGTTGGAAGCATGAGCGACGATCCGATGGCGAAGGAAAAGCGGCGCGGGTCCATGATCGGGATCGACCCGAGAAAAGGAAAAGACGCGGCGGGGTGCCCGCCGACGGACATCCCCACCGCGTAGTTGCCTCGGGCATCTCGTCGAGCCCACGTCACCAGAAACCTAGGTTGCTCGTGGGGCTTGTCAACCGCGGGGGAAAGAATGCGGGGAGACCTATTCCGGATATGTTCGAGATGGGATACGGGGGCGGAAAATCAGCGCACAAAAGAAGCCCGGCTCTTTCGGAAAAGCCGGGCTTCTTCTTCGCGTCAAATTGCCACCAAACCTCCGGATTTAACCGAATCGGTCTGCTTGTGGCACAGAATGATGGCATCGCGTGCCAAGTCGCCAGACAAAGTGGATGACGAACAATTGGCTTCGATGCATCTTGCGACTTCCGCGATTTCACGCGCGAACGGCTCCGCCGCATCCTCGCTGCCGACCTCCGGCCGGACGACCTGGCCGTCGGCCGTCAGGATCTTCAGCGGCATCAATTCGCCTTTGTCCTGGAAGCCCGCAAACTCGTAGTGCATCGTGGCCTTTTCGAGATGGATTTCGAATCCGTGAGTAAATGGACGGCCTTGCTGGTTGATGACGCCCATGACGGCGCTGACCACCAGCGAAGGATCGGAGAAGTGGAACATCGTGTTGCAGTATTCCACGATCTCGCCGCGCAACCGCCCCACGCTGACCAAAGAAGTGGGCATCCCGAACAAAAGCCGGATCAGGTGAGCGTCGTGGACATGAAGGTCGATAAGTGGCCCGCCGCAGCGGTTAGGGTCCCAGAAATCGGTCATCCAAGCCGGATCTGAAATGACTCGTTTGAAGGTACCGCCGAGGAGCTTGCCGTACTGGCCGCTGCGAATCAATTGCACCGCGTGGGCGTATTCGGGAAAGAACGGCAGAACGTGGCCGATGAACAGCTGCTTCCCGGCCGCCGTAGCCGCCTGGACCATGTCATGGCATTCGGCCGTCGTGAGGGCCATAGGCTTCTCGCACAGCACGTGTTTTCCCGCTTGGGAGGCAGCAATGGCGGCCTGCGAGTGCATCGACGGAGGCAGGCAGCAATCGACGACATCCACGTTCCCGTCCGCGAGCATGTCGCGATAGTCCTTGTAGCGGGCGACTTTCGACAGGTCGACCATTTCGCCCGGCGGGCCGAAGTTGCCCTTAATATCCCGCCAATCACCGGACAGGCGTTTTTCATTTGGTTCGGAGACGGCAACGAGTTCGATACCGGGCACCTTCTTGTAGGCCAAATAGTGAATCCAACCCATGAACCCAATCCCGGCAAGTCCAACACGGATCATACGAGCGGCTCCTTATGATCTAGCGGCGACATGATCTAGCGACGACATGCGAAGCGTTTTGGCCAACCCAGTCTAACGTTTCCCGCGAAGGACAACAACCAAGCTGCAAGACATCAGGTCAGGCCAGGGCGGGAACAGACGCGTGGTGGCACAATATCAGGACAACCTCGTCGCATTTCGTCTGCGGAAGAGAATCGCAGCTTTTTCGAGAAGCCGGGCTCCTTGGGCTGACGGCGTGCAGGCTAGTGCGGCGTCCAGGCTAAATGTCGGGGTAGCGGAAGT
>CAYPGE010000128.1:0-20345 GCA_964409865.1 uncultured Pirellulaceae bacterium | reverse complement strand
CATGCCGCCGCCCGCCAGTTGCTTGTATTTCACCAGCGCGATGTCGGGCTCGATGCCCGTCGTATCGCAGTCCATCATAAAGCTGATGGTCCCGGTCGGCGCCAACACGGTGGCCTGGGCGTTGCGGAACCCCTGCCGGCGGCCGGTGACCAACACCTGGTCCCACAGCTTGCGGGCGGCGTCCTTCAAGTACCGGGGGCCGGCCTCGTCAATCGTCTCGACCGCGTCGCGGTGCATCTGCATCACGCGCAGCATCGGTTCGCGATTGTCGGCAAAGGCCTCGAACGGACCCACGACGCCCGCCATCTCGGCGCTGGCCAAATTGGCCGCTCCGTGCAGCAAGGCCGTGATCGAACCGCAAACGCCGTACGCCGCGTCCGAGTCGTACGGCAGGCCGCTGGCCATGAGCAAGCTGCCCAGATTGGAGTAGCCCAGCCCCAGCGGGCGGTACAGATGGCTGTTCTCCGCGATCGGACCGGTAGGATAGCTGGCGTGATCGACCAGGATCTCCTGGGCGATCACAAACAGCCGGCACGCCGCCTTGAACCGCTCGACGTCGAACACCCCGTCCGGCTTGCGGAATTTCATCAAGTTGATGCTGGCCAGATTGCAGGCCGTGTCGTCCAGGAACATGTACTCGCTGCAGGGATTGCTGGCATTGATCCGGCCCGAATTGGGGCACGTGTGCCAGCGATTGATCGTCGTGTCGTACTGCACGCCCGGATCGCCGCAAGCCCAAGCGCACTCGGCGATGCGGGTCAGCAGATGGCGGGCGTCGTAGGCCGGCGGCTCGCCGCGAGCGTTCTTGGTCACCCACCGCGTGGTCCATGTTCCGCCCCGCTCGACTGTCTTCATGAACTCGTCCGTCACCCGCACCGACAGATTCGCGTTCTGGAACAGGATCGAGCTGTAAGCTTCGCCGTTGAAATTGGCTTCGTACTTGCCGCTTTCAATCAACGTGTGCGCCTTCTGCTCCTCCTTCCACTTGCACTCGATGAATTCCAGGATGTCGGGGTGCCAGATCTTCAGCGACTGCATCTTGGCCGCGCGGCGCGTCTTGCCGCCCGATTTGACCACCGCCGCAATCTGATCGTACACCCGCATGAACGACAACGGCCCCGACGGCCGGCCGCCGCCCGACAACTTTTCGCGGCAAGAGCGAATCGAAGACAAGTCCGTCCCTGTGCCGGAGCCGAACTTGAACAGCATGGCCTCGCTGCCGGCCAGCCGCATAATGTCTTCCATGTTGTCTTCGACGCTCTGGATGAAGCACGCCGACGCCTGCGGATGCTCGTAGGGGTTCTCCGGCTGGACCACGCGGTGGCTGCGCTGGTCGTAGTGCCAGGTACACCGATCGCCCGTGATCCCGTACTGGTGATACAGGCCCACGTTGAACCACACGGGCGAATTGAACGAGCCGTGCTGGTGCAAGCACAGCCACGTCAACTCGCGATAAAACCGCTCGCTGTCGGCCTCGCTGGCAAAATACCCGTCCTGCCGGCCCCAGTCGGCGATCGTTCGCGTCACGCGATGAATCAACTGCCGCACGCTCCGCTCCCGCTCCCGCGTGCCGTTCTCGCCGTAGAAGTACTTGCTGACGACCACGTTCGTCGCCAACTGGCTCCACGAAGCCGGAATCTCGCAGTCGGTCTGCTCGAACAGGACGTCGCCGTTTTCGTCCTTGATCGCCGCCGAACGCAACTCCCATTCGACGGTTTCCAATGGGTCCTTGACGTCCACGGGGCAGAAAACACTGTCCACGCGCAACCCGGCGCGAGCTTCGTGCGGGGAACTGGGTTCCGCCGAGAAAACTTGAGAGGGAATTCGTTCCGCAACAGTTGCCATGGCCAGCTCCTTCTGCAAGCAGTGTCGATCCGTCGAAATCGCGAAATCTGCATCCTACATAATGTACGTAGGTTCACTAAACGTGTCGGATCGATTTCCGTTTCGATCGAACATGAACTTGGGAGGTTCAGAAAAAATGGGATAGTTGCCAACAGCGGCAGAGATAACGTGAACCCCCAACATATTGTATCTCACTGGTGCGACGACCACAATATGTTGGGCAGGCGAGCAGTCTAACGTTTTGTCGGAGTCCGTCAACAGTTACTTCGGAAAACTTTTTGAAACCCCCAAAAATGCTTCTCCAGAGGGGGTTCCGATGCGTTCCGCCAGCATCGCTAGCATAGCGATCCAGCGAGCAAGAAACAAGGCCAAGAAATCGCTCCGCCAAACGACCGTGACTGGGCTGGGCAGAGTCGCGGCCTAGTGCCGCTTCCAGTGGCTTAGTTCCGCGTGACGGCAACGCGGAAGTTACCAACTGGATGCGGTACTAGCGAGCGATGGAAGATGAAAAAGCCCTACGGATTCAGCCGCTCAGGCACCAATCGCACGTGCTGAATCTGGTTCTTGACCAACCCTTCGAGCCACGCCTCCTGGTGCTCGGCGGGGGCTAACGCAGCGTTCTCAGAATCTCGCTCAGATTGGCAATTGGCTGCTCGTGCTGCGACGACTCCGGTTCGCTAGCTTCCTTGGATTCGTCCCGGCGCGGCCAGGACGTCAGAAGGCCGTCTTCCTTCTCGCGCAACCTTTGCAGCGATTCCTTGGCCTGGGCCCGGATTTGTTGGGCTCGCTGCTGGTCCACAGAGACCTTGGGCAAGGTGCCGTCCCATTGGATGCTGACTACGCCGGTCACCAACAGAATCGGCGCGGCGATCATCACCAGCGACGACACCAAGCGGTTTCCCAGCATGGCCCGCACCGGCTGCGGCATGCCCGTCGTGGCGACACCGATCAGGGCCTGCGAAATCGTGGGCTTGCGTTTGCGCTTCCTTGCCATGGTCACTCTCCGCATCCGTCCGCCCGGAATGCCAAACGAAAATAGGTCGGGAATCGAGAGGTTCCGGGGCGAGACTTCTAACAGAACCACGCCGTGGCGGCAAGAGCAATGATGCGAGGGTTTTACCAAACCCGTGGCGGCAAAGGAGAGCGTCGAGGGTCATCAGGATTCTGTGATGGCTTCGAACAACGCGATGCTGGCCGTGAATCCGTGGACGAAATTCTTGCCTCCCACGGGGCCCAATTCACCGGCGGCGAAGCAGCCTGCCAGCGGGATCTCGCCCCAGACCCTGCCGATCGCCGCGGCGTCATGATGCGGTTCCGGGAACATCCGGGTGCCGCGTCCGTTGCAGGTGAACAGCAGGGCACCCAGGGGATTCCCGTCCATTCGCTCGCGCGCCGCCGCGAGCAATTGCCGCAGGTCCGCATCGGCCGTTTGCGCATCGCGGATGTGGAATTTGACCGTTTGCCCGACGCGGACGTAGTCGCTGACCACTACGGCGCCGGTGTCCGGGTCGACGCCCAGGACGTTGCGGACCAGGAAATCGCCGTGTTCGAAGCGGTCCTTGTATTCGCTGACGGCACGCCCCAGATGCAGGCCGCGGCGGACCATCTCTTGTTCCCGCATCGGCAGCCTTACCAGCAGTTCGTGCAACTGGATCACGGCCGGCTTGCCACCCAGTTCGTAGATCACGTTTTGCTCGGCCCGTGTGATGACGAAGTGTTTGCCAATGGGCCGGCAACCTTGCGAGACGACGGCCTGCACGCGCACCGCGCCGGACAGCAACACGGCAACGGCGCCGCCGGCCAATGCCTGCCGCCCCAGGATCAGGCGGCTTTCACCCGGCTGCGACGCGCCGCTGGCCATTCCGCCGATCACGGGCACGCCGGGGTGATCTTCGTTCATCCGCTCCAACAGATAGTCGGACGGGAAGGAGAACGGGTCGCCCAACAGCAACATGGCAGCTGGTGCGGGCCACTGCTCCACCAGCGTGTCCGGCCAGCCCAGGATCGCACCGCCCTCGGGCGTACGCTCGAACGTCAAGTGCATGGGCAGCACTTGGGCTCCTGGCAATCGAGCCAGCCACAACGAGAGCCCCGACACCCCTTCGACCTCCTGGCCGACACCCACAAGGGATTCGGCCGTGCAACCGATGACGCATTCCGTTCTCAAGCGATCGCAGGCCTGGTTGGCGATCGTGTCGCCCATCTCGGCGCGGTCCGCCGACAGGAACAGCACCGCCAGGTCGGGCGTGCCGCCCAGGCGGGTCAGGGCCCGGTCGCAGACCTCCGCCAAGGCCCGGCGCGGCTCCTCAGCCGTCGACAAGGCAGACGAACAACAAGCGGCAAGTGGATCAGCAGTCGGTTCCATGCGTGGCTTTCTGGCAGTGGTAGGATCCTTGGGCGGCGGTGCCGGGCGGAGCCCTTGGATTGCGGGATTGCGGCCGCAAGACACCATTATCTTAGCAGATTGTCTGCCGGACTTCATGGGAGCGTGACGCCGATACAAATCCGGGGCGTGAGAGCTTGCATTTTCTGTTCCACCAGCGCATGTTGGGGCTTTCCTGTCCCTGCCCGCAACGAATCAGCCCGCGTTAAGGAGTCGCCAGGATGTTTCGCCCGAGGATGTTTTGCCCGAGGTTGTTTCTGGCCGCCTTGGTGCTGTTGGCAGCGCGAACCTCCTTGGCGGAAGAAATGTTCTTCCAGGACGGCCGGACCGACTGGAAGATCTATCTGTCCCCGCAAGCCGAACCGACGGAGACGTTTGCCGCCGAGGAGTTGAGCGTCGCGTTGAAGAAGATTTCCGGTGCCGACTTTGAGGTGCTGTGCTCGGTCGAGGTGCCCGATCGCAGGACGATCATCATCGGCGATCTCAACAACCCGCAGGTGCAATCGCGGGCCGAGGCCCTCCACCTCCGTGCGGGCAAGGTCGAGGAGATCGCCGTACGCACCTTGGACGGCAGGCTGTACCTGGCGGGAAACCAGCCGCGTGGGGCGCTGTACGCGGTGTACCGTTTTCTGCAGCACGAGTTGGGCGTGCGCTGGCTGTGGCCCGGCCCCGACGGCGAATTCGTGCCGGCGAAGAAGAGCTGGTCCCTGCCCGATTTGAAATACAACTATACGCCCGCCTTGGCCTATCGGGGCTTCCACCTGTGCGGCGACTGGCGCGATGTCGACCTGTTCCGCGAGTGGATGGGCCGCAACTTCATCAACCTCTATCGTCATGCCGCCCCGCCCGAAGAAAAACGCAGGGGCTTTTACGCCATGTGGTCTTCCCACAACGTCGTCCTGCCGCAGGCGCTTTTCGACCAGCACCCGGAGTACTTCGCCGAGATCCAAGGCAAGCGCTACAAGAACAACATCTGCTTCAGCCATCCGGAAGTGGACAGGATCGTCGCCGCCGAGACGGCCGCTTACTTGCGCAAGCGGCCTTTCCTGGACATTCTCAGCGTCTTTCCGAGCGACAACCAGGACTACTGCCGCTGTGCCCAATGCGCCAAGAGAGACGTTTCCACCGCCTGGTTCGAGTTCTACAACCGGCTGACCGACACGCTGAAACAGGAATTCCCGAATCTGAAGTTTGCCACGATCGCCTATCAAGGCTACCGCGACGTGCCCAAGTGCCCGATTCGCAACAGCGAGTTCATCGAATATGCCAGCTACAGCCGCTGCAACATCCACCCCTACGGGCACCCCGACTGCCGGCACAACGAAGATACGATGCAGGCCATGCTGGCCTGGCAGGCCACCGGCTTGCCGATCGGCAATTACGCCTACGAGTATGACATCTACAGCAGGAACGCCCGCTTCATCCCCTTTCTGAGCGTGATCGACGATGCAGTGAAGACCAGCCGGCGCTTGGGCCACATGGCCCTCATCCCGGAAGTCTCCCTGTCCCCCAAAGGCGGCCCGGAAGCCTATGCGCACCACGTTCAGAACCGCCTGTCCCTCTACCTCTACGCCCGGCTGCTGTGGGAACCGGACCAGGAAATGGCCGCCGTGCTGCGCGACTGGTGTCAGATTGTCTTTGGCGAAGCCGCCGCGCCGATGTTGGACTACTACCAGGCCATGGACCGCGCCTGGACTGCCATGCCGATCCATGCCACGATTCTGGGCAACGCCTTGAGCGCGGCCCCGCACCTGCTGACCGACAAACTGCGTGCGGAGGTGGCCGCGGATTTTGCGTCGGCCGAACAGCGTTTGCTAAAGATCGACAATCCGGCCGTCAGGGATCGGGCCGCGGCCGCCCTGAGGCGAGAGCGAGTCCTGTTCAATCAGTGGCAAGATTTGTACTGGCTGGATACCGACACTCCCCGTCTGAATCTGCCGTTGCTGGCCCAGGCCGCCGACTTCGCCCAATCCGCTTCCCGGTCCCAGGACCTTGTCACGGCGGCCCGCGACGCCAGTCGGTTTCCCAGCCGAGTGCGTCTGGCTTGGACCAGAGAATCGCTGCTGGTGAACTGGCTCTGCCAGGACTTGCAGATCAAGAACGTCAAGGCGGAAGCTGCGGGGCGTGACGACGACGTTGTGGAAGATGACAGCGTGGAACTGGAACTAGCTTCCGGCGTGACCGGCGAAACCTGGCACTTCGCGGTCAACTCCCAGGGGACACAGCAGGAATATCGCCAGTCCGTGGTGGGCGTCAGGGAAGACCAATGGAATCCGGACTGGCAGGCGAAAACGCGGCGGGGGGCGGACTCGTGGGAAGCGGAGATGACGATTCCCTTCGCCGTACTCGGCCAAATGCCCAATCCGAACGAGACCTGGCAGGCGCGGTTCTTGCGTCACCACGGAGGGCGACAGGATTTGGCGCCGAGCGTTTTCCCCCAACGCGACACGGCCTTGCTGGTGTTCCGCTCGGCAGCCCGTACCGACCGCCACCTGCTGTGGTGGTCCGGCGCACCGGATCGCGAGTCGCAACGGAACGCGACCCTGATCCAGGAGTTCACGGAGCTGGGCTGGCAAATTCGCCTGACCGCCAGCGAGCAAGAACTGCTTTCGATTCAGGATCCGTGCGACGCCTACTGGTTCCGCCATCCGCACGGTCCGAACAAGGTCCCGGCCGATTACTGGCAGAAGCATTTGGCTCCCGCAATCAAGAACGGCGCGGTGGCGGTTTTCGTTTCCTACTGGGGCATCCCGCTGGATCAGTATTTCCAGGATCCGTCGCTCCAAGTGAAAGTAGTCTCCTGCAGCCGAATCCCACTGGCCGCGCGCACCACGACGTTCCTTGCCCCGGGCGATTGGAGCACGAAACCCAACAACCTGCTCCGGGCCTTGAAGTCCGCCATTACGCCGGCCTACGGTTTCGTACCGGCCGATTCCGGCGCCTGGACGGTGCTGGCGACCGCGGCCAACGGAAACGATGATCCGTATCCGTACTTGTTGGCCAGACGTTATGGCCAGGGGATGATCGTGCTTGGCGGCGACGATATTCGCCTGTCGCCCGCGAAAATGCTGGAGAACTTTGTCGAATACCATGAACGCATGAAAAAGGAGCAGTGATGAAGCCGACAACCAAGTTGACGCGACGCCAATTCGTGCAGACTGCGGCCGCAGCGACGGCGGCAGCGACCATTGTGCCCCGGCACGTATTGGGCGGGCCCAAGTTCGTGCCGCCCAGCGACAAGGTAAACGTGGCGCTGATCGGCGCGGGCGGGCAGGGACGCTCGAACGTGCGCGAGTTGTTCCGCTTGGACGACGTACAGGTCACGGCCCTGGCCGACCCGAGCACCGAGTGGGACTTGGACCGCTTCTACTACAAGGGCCAAGGCGGCCGGCTGCCCGTCAAGGCGGAGATCGAGAAGCACTACGCCGAGAAGACGCCCAACTTTCACGCGGCCGACTACGAGGATTTCCGCGTGATGTTGGAGAAGGAAAAGGCCATCGACGCGGTGCTGATCGCCACGCCCGATCATCTGCACGCCTATGCGAGCGTGATCGCCATGCGTCAGGGAAAACACACCTACTGCGAAAAGCCGCTGACGCACAACATCCGCGAGGCGCGGTTGGTGGCCCAGGTGGCCCAGCAGACGGGCGTGGCCACGCAGATGGGCAATCCCGGCCACTCGCGGGACGGCATCCGCCAGACCTGCGAATGGATCTGGGCCGGCGCGATCGGCGCGGTGCGCGAGGTGCATTCCTGGGTCCCCACCCGACGTTGGAACCCGGAACTGACCGGCCTGCCCCAGGACCAGCCGCCCGTCCCGTCCGGCCTCAACTGGGACCTCTGGATCGGTCCGCGCCAACCGCGTCCCTGGCACCCGGCTTACGCCCCGGTCACGTGGCGCGACTTCTGGGCCTTCGGCACGGGCAGCTTCGGCGATTTCGGCTGCCACGACATGGACGCGCCTTGCTGGGCCCTCGATCTGGGCGCGCCGGAGAGCGTCGAGGCCTTCGGCGTGGGTGCGAGCCATCCGGAGATCCAGCCTCACGGCTGCCTGTGCTACTACCGTTTCGCCGCCACCGAGCGCCGGCCGGCGGTCAAGCTCACTTGGTACGACGGCGGCCTGATGCCCGAACTGCCCGCCGCCTATGATCGCGCGCGGTCCAAGTACCGCCGTGGCGTGCTGTTCGTGGGCGAGAAAGGATACATCGCCTGCGAAGGGGCGGGCGGACCGCCGCAACTGGCCCTGCTGGACCCGGCGGCCACGTTCGACAAGCCCGAACCCACGCTGAAGCGGTCGGCGGGCCATCATCGGGATTGGATCGACGCCTGCAAGGGCGGCCCGCCGGCCAGCAGCAACTTCGAGTACGGTGCCCGGCTCACGGAAATCACCTTGCTGGGCGTGCTGGCCCTGCGTTTGGGCAAAAAGATCGCTTGGGACGCAGCCCGGATGCAGGTCCCCGGCACGCCTGCCGCCGACGAGATCATCCACGGCACCTACCGCAACGGCTGGGAGGTGACGTGACGAGGTTCTTCGAGTGGTGCTACAGCGGGTGGTGCTACAGCGGGAAATCTTCCTTGGTGGCCTGTTGCTGATAGATCGGCATGTGACGGTAGTAGACCTCCAGGACCATGGTCGCCAGCGACGTGTTGTACAGCCGTCCGCCGGCTTCCGCGCCGTGGCCACCGGCGAAGAACCAACTGCCCTGGGCTGGGCCGTCCTTCGACTGGGTACTGACCAGGAAATCCCGCATCTTCGAATTCCACTTCTCCCACACTTCGTCGCCGTACTGCCGGCAGACCTGGGTGCCGTAGTAGTTGTAGTACATGTTGGCGCCATTGCCCATGGAAGGCCCCTGGGTGCTGAGCCACGCGACGCCCCGTTTCAGGGCTTCGTTGTCGTGCTTCCAGCCCAGGTACATGCGGCACAGCAGACCGATGGCGGTCGTGGCCGGGCCCTGTCCCGGACTGGTGTACCCATAGAAGGAACCGCTCTGCGCCTGGACGGTATCCAGGAACTTGATCGAGCCGCGGATCGTGTTCGGATTCACCTGCAGGTAGGACATGTGGCCGCTTTTCAGAGCCATCAGCTGCCAGCCGACCACCGACGTATCGCCGGGTTGACGGGGGGTATAACGCCAACCGCCGCCGATCGGGTCTTGGGCGTAAGAGATGAAATTCAACGAGGCTTGAGCGGGGGCCATGAGGGCCTTGTCGTGCGTCATGCCATAGGCCTCGCACAGAGCAATCGCAGCCAATCCATGCGAGTACATGCTGCCCTGGGATTCATGCATGCTGCCGTCTGGTTTCATGTGGCTGATCAGGTATCCCAGTCCGCCTTGGACGCTGGTCCTGTACTTGCCTTCTTTGTGCGTTTGACCGGCGCCCAGGAACGGCAGGATGGCCATCGCCGTGGCACCCTTGCGAGCTTCGGTATGGGTACCAGGGTGATCCGACGTGCGGGGACGGCCGTTCAGGATCGGGCCGGGGCGATGATCGAAACACCAGCTCCCGTCCGGCAATTGATGGTCGGCGATCCACCGCAGAGCCGCCGCCACCGCCGCTTCGCTGGCATCGCTGCCGCCGCCCTGGCGAACCATGCCCGCGCGAGCCTGGGCGCTGCCGCGCCCGTCATAGCCCGTCCCTGTGTAGCTGCCGACTTCTTTCATCAGATCATTGCGGGGGGCCGTTTCCTGGCCAAAGTCCACGAGTTCGACGGCGATCGCGGCTTGTTCGATGTCGGTGGAGACGGCCACGTCGGTGACATCCTGAGGGATGACCTCGCTGATCACCTCCATCGGGATGCTGGCGTCCGCCACCGCCTCCACATCCACTGGCGGCGTCAACTGCTCCTCGAATTCCTCGATCTCCTGCAACTCGTCTGCGGGCGGCGCGGCCGTAAGCACCGCTTTCACCTGTTCCACGTTTCCGCCGACCGTGATCATCGCCATGACCAACAGGGCCACAGCATGGACGACCATGCTGACCAGCCAGGCCGGCACGGCAGTGAAGAACAAGAACCGATGCCCGACAGCCTCCTCCTCCAACTCTTCCTCGTCGTCGTATTCTTCCGCCTCTGCTTCCGCGGCCTTGGCTTCCAACGATTGTTGCTTCACTTCCGCACTCATGTCTCCCTCACTCCGCATCGCCCAATATCGGGATGGCTGCGAACCGTCGAAACGCCTCGCACGCTTCGCTTAGGACTGCGAATTCAGGCCCCTCTGAACCGTTAGATTAACTGATCCGTCGGCGAACGCAAGGTCCACAAGGCAAATGTTGGAAACGACTTGCGACCGGTCGAGCCCGACGTTTGCCTGTTATTCGAGAGGGCTGGCGGCAATTATTCCGGCCCCGTGCGGCCCACGGCGGCAATTTTTGCCCAACCTCTGTCCCCAGCGGCCCATTTTCGACTATACTCCATGCCGGTCCCAACGTTCCCTGCCGCGCCGCAAGGGGTGTGCGGCGAGCGAGGGCCTAGCCGTAATCGCATCTCGCGCAGGCCGGTGGCCTTGCGGCAAAACGGATAATATCGGTTCGAAAAGTCTTTATTGGTACGGGAGCAGGTGAACCCAATGGGCAAAAAGGGCAAGGGGAAAAAGGCAGAGGTCGTCTTTTTGGTATGCGAGGAATCGGGCGAGTACAACTACGCGCTTCGCCGCAAGCCGGGCTCCGAGAAGCTGAAGCTGAAGAAGTACTGCCCCCGGCTGCGCCGCCACACGGTACACGCCGAAAAGAAAAAATAGCTGGGTTCCGACCCGTCTGACCGGTCCGACCCGCCCGACAAGACAACCGGCTTTGATCCGCAGGGAGCACGACGGTCATGGAACGGCGCTGGCGAATATGTCCGCATGACGAGGCCAGGATCGCGGCTCTGGAACGAGCCGCCCGCGTGTCTCCGGTGGTGGCCAAGCTGCTCTTGGCTCGCGGCATCTGCGATTCCCAGCAGGCCGGCATCTTCCTGGATGCCCCGCTGAAGGGACTGCGCGAGCCGGATCTATTGCCCGGCCTGACAGCCGCCGTGGATCGCGTCCACGCGGCCATTCAACAGGGACGGCGGATCGTCATCTATGGCGACTATGACGCCGACGGCATGACGGCGACGGGACTGCTGGTCTGCGGTCTGCGCTTGCTGGGTGCGAACGTCGGTTACCATGTGCCCAATCGACTGGAGGAAGGCTATGGGCTGAACGCCGAAGCGTTGCGCAAGCTGGCTGCCCATGGCGCGTCGATGGTGATTTCCGTCGATTGCGGGATTGGCAGCATCGCCGAAGCCGAGACCGCTCGCGAACTGGGCCTGGAACTGATCATTACGGATCATCACGAGTTGGGCGGCGGCGGACGACTGCCCGCGGCGGCCGGAATCGTTCATCCCCGATTGCCCGGCAGTGCGTATCCCTTTGGCGGCTTGTGCGGCGCGGGCGTGGCCTTTAAGCTCGCCTGGGCGTTGTGTCAGCGCGCCAGCGAGGCCAAACGCGTCAAACCGGCGATGCGCGACTTCCTGCTGGCCGCGGTCGGCTTGGCGGCCGTGGGAACGGTAGCCGATGTCGTTCCGTTGCTGGACGAGAATCGGATTCTGGTGCGGCACGGTCTGGTGAGTCTGCGCGAGCGCCCACTGCCGGGGATGCAGGCCTTGCTCCACGTGACGGGGCTGGATCGGAAGCCGCAGTTGAGTGCCGAGGACATCGCGTTCATGCTGGCGCCGCGACTGAACGCCGCCGGAAGATTGGGACAAGCACAATTGGGCGTCGAGTTGATCACGACCCAATCGCCCGAGCGTGCGGTGAGTCTGGCCGAGTATATCCACGAGTTGAACAACAGCCGTGACACGCTGGAACGCAGCGTCTACCTGGCGGCACACAAGCAACTCAAGGAGCAGTTCGATCCGCAAGCGGAATCGGCGCTCGTCCTGGCGGGCGTCAACTGGCACCCGGGTGTCATCGGCATCGTGGCCGGCCGGCTGGCCGAAAAGTACCATCGTCCCGTGGTGATGATTTCCTGGGACCAATTGGGCACCAAGCCGGGCATCGGCTCCGCGCGGTCCGTCGGCAAGTTGAATCTGCACGAGGCCTTAGCCGCCTGCAGCCAGCATCTGCTGTCGCACGGCGGCCATGCGGCGGCGGCCGGGTTGAAGATCGAGGAGGCCAAGCTGGATGCCTTCCGCGCTGACTTCTGCGAGTACGTCGCTGGTGAATTGTCCCACGAGGACCGCGTTGCTGAAGTCCGGATCGATGCCGAAGCAACCCTCAGCCAGTTGACGCTGAAGACCGTGGAGCAGATCGAGCAGTTGGCGCCCTTCGGCAATGGCAATCCGCGCCCGATCCTGTGTGCCAGCGGCGTCACGTTGGCCGATTCCCCGCGGCGGATGGGCAGCGGCGAACGGCACCTGGCCGTCCGCGTGCGGCAACACGGCGTCACGGTTCGCGGCGTGGCTTTTGGGCAGGGCGAAGCGGCCGACGAACTGGCCAGTCTGGCAGCGCCGTTGGACCTCGCTTTTCGGCCCGTGATCAACGACTTCAACGGCCGCCGCAGTGTCGAGATGCACCTGGTGGACTGGCGTGTTTCCAAAATCCCGGTCCTGGTGGGAAGCTGAAAAACCAGACGAACACTTCCCTGTCCCCTCCTTCCAGGGCGAAGACTGAACGGGAAGCCGATCGCAAGGCTGGGGTATCCTCCCCGAACGCCGTGCTGTCGTGAAGCTGGATGGCGCAAGCAATCCGTGCTGGATTTCATCAAGACTTGCCCGACGCTTTACCGAATACTGTCCGAAACATGTGCGTGTGGGATGGAGGAGGCATTCTTTTCGTTTCTCTTTTCTTGGGGAGTACTGGCATATGGAGAGGCGACATTTTACCGTGTCGGTCGAGTCGGTGCTGTCGGGCGCGCCCGCCGGGACGCCCACGCCGGCAGACGCTCGCCGGCTGCTCAATCACGCCGACGTGATCTACGCGGTCGAGCCCGAAAGCAACCACGACATCCTGCTGTTCGGCAAAGAGAAGCTGAAACGGATCGCGAGTTCCGACGTGCCGGAAGGCGCCCGCGTGCTGCGAATCGCCCTGGGCAACGACCGCCGCAAATTGCCACCCCTGCTGGCCCTGGTGCGCGAAACCAAGGGCTCTCACGACTACGCCGAGACCGCGTAGAGAGCCAACTCCGCCCTCTCCCTTGATTCTTGTCACACCGGTGCCGTCATGGGGGCCGCGCCACTTCGTGGCCGTTGCGCGGGCACCCGATCTGCTCATCATCCCGCGCCCCCGGATTTGGCTCGCCGGTGCGGTCATCAGGCCAGACTCCGCCGGTGGTTGTCCCCTTCGGCGTTGCCATAAGGATACAGTCGTTGCCTCGGGGCATCAGCCAGTCGACGGCTCGCTGTTGCCCGGCGGTAGCGGTTGTCAACCGAGGCTAACTTTCGTTGACGCTGCAGGCGTTTGGGAACCTTGAAGCGCAAGGCAATGTGAAGAAACAACTTGATCCAATCGCGAAAGGTGCCCAGAATACGAAAGGAACGCGAATTGACTCGCGATTCCGACGTGCGGACGCGAAGTGCCGATTAGCCTCACTGCCCGTCATAAAACCATGAGTGTCGTTATTGAAGACCGCCTTGTCGCTGCCACTCCCGTGGTGTCGATCGTCATCCCCGCGTATCGCGAAGCGGAGAACCTGCCCGTCATCATTCCCCGCCTGAACGAGGCGCTGAGCAACGCCCATCTGGCCGCAGAAATCATTGTGGTCGACGATTTCAGCGGCGACGGGACCACGGAAATCTGCCGGGAGCTGTCGGAGCAATACCCCCTGCGACTGGTGACCCGGCAGAGCGAGCGTGGTTTGTCCAGCGCGGTGCTGCACGGCCTCCGCCAGGCGCGGGGCGACGTGTTGATCGTGATGGACGCCGATCTGTCCCATCCGCCGGAAAAGGTCCCCGAACTCGTCGAGGCCCTGGACGAGGCGGATGTGGATTTCGTCATCGGCAGCCGCTATGTACGCGGCGGCGGAACGGACGAGGATTGGGGATTGGCGCGCTGGCTGAATTCCAAGATCGCGACTTGGATGGCCCGTCCCTTTACGAAAGCTGCCGATCCGATGGCGGGCTTCTTCGCCTTGCGGCGGACGTCGTTCCGCCGCGCCGACGACGGCCACGAGTTGAACCCCATCGGCTACAAGATCGGTTTAGAGTTGATGGTCAAGTGCGGGTGCCAGCGGGTGCAGGAAGTGCCGATCCAGTTCAGCAACCGGCTGCACGGAAAAAGCAAGCTGAGCGTCCGGGAACAACTCAATTACGTACGCCACCTGGGGCGACTGGCGGAGTACAAGCTCCGGCATCTGCCGAAGCTGCTGAAATTCGGCTTCGTGGGCGCATCGGGAAGCGTCGTCGACCTGATCGCCTTTGCCGTCTCGCTGCTGCTGCTGCCCGTGCCTGTCGCGCGGGCGGCGGCCATTTGGGTGGCCATGACGTGGAACTTTTACTGGAACCGGCGCTGGACGTTCTTTGAATCCCGCGAGCACGGCATCTTCCGGCAGTACGTCTTGTTCTGCGGCGCCTGCCTGGTCGGTGCGGTCGTCAGTTGGGCAACGAGCGTCGGTTTGTGGCACCTGGTTCCCTTCTTTACCGAGTACCCGATCTTCGCGGCGATCATCGGCATCGTGGCCGGGACCTTGTTCAACTTTGTCGCCAGCAGTCGCTTCGTGTTTCGTGCTCCTGCATAGAAAGCCAATCGCGTCATGAACTCGTATCCGTGGTTACCCGTCGTGATCATCGGCACCATCACTCTGGTCGCAGCGATCATTGACCTGCGCACGCGACGGATTCCCAATTGGTTCACGGTTCCCGTGCTGGCGGGAGGCGTGATCTTTCACGTCGTCACGGGGGGGCTGGGCGGATTGTGGACCGCCGTGGGCGGTTTCACGACCGGCTTCGGAATCTTGCTGGTGCTCTGGCTATTGGGCGGCGGTGGCGGCGGGGACGTCAAGCTGATGGGCGCGGTCGGCGCGTGGCTGGGCGCCTGGTACACACTGATCGTGTTTCTGCTGAGTGCCGGCTTCGCGGCAGCGTTCAGTATCGCCGTACTGATCGCCGGCCTGATGCAGCACGGATACGGCTATGTGAAGCGGCGTCATCTGAACCGGCCCGGCGAGGTGAAGAGCAACAAGAAGTCGGATCCGAATTCGCCCGCAGAAATCAAGCGCAAGACCAGCCGCCGCATCCTCCCCTACGCCCTCCCCGTGGCTTGCAGCACGTGGGTCGTGTTCCTCTGGGTGCTGGTCAAGGCGGCCGCCTGACGCCGCCCGCGGCCACAACCAGCCTTGGTGGTAAGCAGCATTCGAGAAATAGCTGTCCAGTTTCTTGTTGCTGATCATCACGCGGAGCGTGATGGCTACTCTGATGCGGAGCGTGATGGCTACTTGGAGGGCTGGCCCAGGTTATCCGTGACAAGGCTGCCGGCTGAGTCTTTCAGTTTCGCCAGATCGGTCTCCGCATCGACGGTGATGTTGTTGGAAAACAAGACGCGGTCCGACGGCGCGTCCCCTTCCAGAGCGAACGCCTTGGGTTGCAGGCCGGAGAAGACGTTGCCGCTGATGCCCACGTCGTTGCCGCCGGCCAGCACCAGACCAGCGGCTTGCAGGTCGTCTGTGCCGCGTTTGACCGCGCCGTCGCCGATGCAGCTGTTGCAGAAGCTGTTGCCGCTCACGGCGATGCGGCCGCTGGCCGGGCCGATTCGCAGAGCGTCGGTTTTCATGAGCGTGAAGGTATTGGCCGAGACGGCGCAGCCGTGAGCGTCCCGCAGATCGACCCCGCCGCCGTTGTGCGCGATCACGTTGGCGCTGAGCGTGATGCCGTAGCAGTCGCGGTCCAGGATGATCGCCGTGCCCTGGCACTCTTCGATCATGTTCGCGGCCACCACGCTGCCGTAGGTGTTTTCGATGACCACGCCGTGTCCCAAGTGGTCGTCCAGGGCGTTGCCGCTCATCGTCAGATTGAACCCGTCGGTGCAGTGCAGCGCGTCCTGGTTTTCCTCGAACTGGTTCGAGGCCACGACGATGTCGTGGCAGCCGATCAAGTTCAGCCCCGTCTCGCGGTTGTAGGTGATCAGCGAATCGCAGATTCGCGGGTCCTCGTAGCAATGGTCCAAGCGAACGCCGTCCCCGCCGTGATAGCTGACGGTGACGCCTTCGATGAAGATTTCGTTGATGTGCCGGGCCTCGATCCCGTGGCCGCTCTTCTCGTTTCCGGTGATGCGGAAGTTGGCCAGCCGGATGCGCCATAGTTCGTTCTTGCGGTTCTGGGCGCCCTCGGGATGCTCCAGGATCAACGCGGGCTGCTGACCCTCGTTTCGGTTCTTGATGTGGGTCGCCGTGCCCGAACCTTCGATACAGACGTCGCCGGTGCGCACGACCAGCGGCTGGTCGATCTCGAACGTGCCGGCCGGCAGACGCACCATGCCGCCTTCGGCGGGCAACGCATCGAAGGCGGCCTGCAGCGTGGGGAATTGGGCGGCGTCGATTGTGGGTCGGGCACCCGGCAGCCCCCCCGGCGATGCCGGTTCTGGTTCGCTGTCGACGGGCAGCGACGCCAGACCGGTCAGAGCAAGTGCCAGACTGACAAAACCGAGCGTCAATGCGATCTTCATGGATGTTCCTCCCGCAAAAGATGGTTTCTGGTGCGTGCCGCGGCACGCGGTGATAGCACCAGCATAAGGGCATTCGGCTCGAAAGAAAATCGCTCTAGGGTGGCTTGCCAGCGGATGCTAGAATCCCGCCGTCGAACAGGGACGAATTCCGAAGCATGCCGGGGAGGGGAACCATGAGCCGTCGCACAGTGCTGGTGACCGCGATCGTGATCGGGTGTCTGGGCGAAGTCGAGCTAGCACGGGCTCAAGGCCCCGTCGCCGGTCCGCCGCCGCCCGCGGTCGCATCCGCTCCCTTCCCGCCCATGACCGCCCAGGAGCAGAAGTTCCTGGACGATGTACTCGGATACTGGGAGCAGCGCAGCAGGGCGGTGGAACGCTACCGCTGCACCTTCCGCCGCTGGGATTACGATCCGGTGTTCGGTCCGCAGAACACGTTCAAGACCTACAGCGAGGGGACCATCAAATACTCAGCGCCCGACAAGGGCATGTACAAGGTGGAGAAGATCCTGCACTGGTCGCCGCCCGCCCAGGCGGGCGAAAAACCGAACTTCGCGCAGCGGCCCGATGAAGTGGGCGAGCACTGGATCTGCGACGGTCAGTCGGTGTTCGAGCACGACCACAAGAGCAAGCAACTGATCCAGCGCGAGCTGCCGCCACAGATGCAAGGCAAAGCGATCGCCGATGGCCCTCTGCCCTTCCTGTTCGGCGCGGAAGCGGCGAAAGTCAAGCAGCGCTACTGGATTCACCCGCTGCCGGTCCCGGCGGATGTGAAAGGGGAATACTGGCTGGAGGCGTATCCCAAGTGGCGGCAGGACGCCGTGAACTACCAAAAAGTCCACATCATCA
The DNA here is from genome assembly GCA_964409865.1 of uncultured Pirellulaceae bacterium. Taxonomy (GTDB): domain Bacteria; phylum Planctomycetota; class Planctomycetia; order Pirellulales; family Pirellulaceae; genus Anammoximicrobium. The sequence goes on along the minus strand of CAYPGE010000128.1, from coordinate 2,651 downwards.
TCGCCCAAGACGATTTCCTGCCGAAGGGTCTGGTGATCTTCGACCGCAATTTCAATCCGGTCCGCAACCCGGCCCGCTCGACGTTTACGTTCGAGAACCGCGAAGTCAACTGGAGCGTTGCCCTGCAGCAGTTGAACATCTTCAATCGCGAATTCTACGAACCCAAGCCGCCGTTGGGCTGGAAGAAGGTCGTCGAGAAGTACGACGTGCCCCCCGAGGCCCAGGAGTTTGCCCCGGCCGCCGCCGGCGGGGTGAATCAAGCTCAACTGCCCCCCAGCGGTCCGCCGCGACGGTAGCGACGCTACGCGCTGGCCGAGCGGTGGAAATGCACGTGCTGCCAGCGACCGTCTCGGCGTTGCCAGACGCGCGTCTCTTCCGACCTCGCCGTCTGCGCCGCCCCGGTGGCATCCACGTGCTGGACCAAGCGCACGTAGCTGACGAGGGCCGCGTCCTCGCCCAACAGCCGGACGTGCGGCGAGCAGATCGTCACGTGCCGGGGCGTCTTGGCTCCGCCCAAATCGAAATAGTACTTGTGAAAGGCCAGGCCTTCCACGAGTTGGCCGCGGGCCTCGGGTTCAAATGCGGTCAGGTCCGCTGCGCACAGCGACTGGTACGTGTCCCAGTCGCCTCCCGAGATGCTGGCCAACAGCCGCTCGGTCAACTCCAGCAGTTCGCGTGTGACGTCTTCTGCCATGGCTTTCACTCGCTCGTATACCAGAAAACTGAAGGGAAAGTCGTTTTTCTCGTCGGCCGCGTGTGCCGTCTGCGCAATCAAATGCCACTGGCCTGAAGCGAGTTCCGGGAACACGGTGTCGCCCACAATCTGGGCGTGGACTCGCGTCATATAAATCCGCTCGACCTGCGGCAACACCTGCCGGTAGATCTCGCCGCCGCCGACGTAAAACAGTTCCTCGCCGCCCGCGGCCAGTCGCGACGCTTCGTCCAACGACGCGGCCACGATCACACCCGGCGGGCGGTAATCCGGCTGCCGCGTGATGACGATCGAAGTCCGCCCCGGCAGCGGCCGGCCAATCGACTCGTAGGTCTTCCGCCCCATGACGATCGTGTGGCCCATCGTCAGCTGTTTGAATCGCCGCAAGTCGTCGCTCAGATGCCAAGGCAATCGGCCGTCGCGGCCGATGACCCGGTTGTTCGACATGGCGACGATCAGGGATCTGCGTGTCATCGTGAACGTCAATCTTCACTGTGGCACGGCCTACTCGTTGGCCGTGTCTGGGCCCACGATTCGCTACACCGCCACGGGCGCCGCAATTCGCGGATGCGGGCTGTAATTCTGCAATTCAAAATCTTCGTAACGAAAACCGAACAACGATCGCACTTCGGGGTTCAGACGCATGGTCGGCAGCGTCCGTGGTTCGCGCTGCAGCTGCGTCCTGGCCTGCTCCACATGGTTCAAGTACAAGTGGGCGTCGCCGAACGTGTGGATGAACTCGCCGGGCAACAGATCGGTGACTTGAGCGACCATCAACGTCAGCAACGAATACGATGCGATATTGAACGGGACGCCCAGAAAGATGTCCGCGCTGCGTTGGTACAGCTGGCAGGACAGCCGGCCTTCGGACACGTAGAACTGGAACAGCACGTGGCAGGGCGGCAGGGCCATGCGCGACACTTCGCCGACATTCCAGGCGCTGACGATCAGTCGCCGCGAATCCGGGTCGGCGATGATCTGTTGCACCACCTCTTGAATCTGGTCGATCGGGCGGCCATCGGGCGCCGCCCAACTGCGCCACTGGCGACCGTAGATCGGCCCCAAATCGCCCTTTTCGTCGGCCCACTCGTCCCAAATCGTAACGCCGCGCTCCTGCAGGTAGCGGATGTTGGTATCCCCCCGCAGGAACCACAGCAACTCGTGGATGATCGACTTGACGTGCAGCCGTTTGGTCGTCAGCAGCGGGAACCCGCGTGCCAGGTCGAACCGCATCTGGTGGCCGAAAACGCTCAACGTTCCGGTGCCGGTCCGATCGCGCTTTTCGATGCCGTTGTCCAGAATGTGCTGCAGGAAATCCAGGTAGACTCGCATGGCGGGTCTTTTACACTGCCGTCGCCCGCTTCGCAAGGCGGCACCGAACCTCCCCGAAGCATCCTGCGCCGCCCTGGCAAGGGGGTTCTGCCCCCTTTTCGCGCATCGGTCGAGAACAAATACTGAACAGTTCGGAATACGGAAGTCAAAATGAACTGACATCTGAACATTCTGCCTTCCGTATTCACGGTTCTGTATTCGCTATTCCCAAGTGGTTGCATTCCGCGAGCCTTGCCGCCATGCCCGGTCTCCGTGTCGTCTTGATTACGCCTCGCTTCTGGCCGCTGTTCGGCGGTCCCGAAGATGTCGTTGCGACGCTGGCGGTAGGCTTGCAGCGTCGCGGAGTCGAGCCGACGGTGGTTACCGGCCGCTGGGATCCGCACTGGTCGCCGCAGATGGTCTACCGCCACATCCCTGTCGTCCGGTTGGCGCACCCGCGCACGCGGAATTGGGGAACGCTGCGCTACCTGATCGCCTTAGCGCGCTGGCTGCGCCGCCATCGCGATCAAATGGACCTGCTGTACGTGGCCGGACTAGGCCACGAAGCATCCGTGGCCAGACGCATGCTGGGCGGGCGCCCTATCCCGATCGTCGTCCGGCCGGATCT
>CAYPGE010000127.1:0-20448 GCA_964409865.1 uncultured Pirellulaceae bacterium | reverse complement strand
CCGAACGGCGAATAGCGGAGGACCAGCGGCGAACAGCGGAAGAGCAGCGGCGAACAGCGGAAGACCAGCGGCGAACAGCGGAAGAGCAGCGTGCCGAGTGGCAGCAGCGTTACGAGGCGGCCAACCGCGAACGCGAGGCGGCCAACCGGCGAGAGGAGGCCGCCAAGAAGCTGGTCACGCGGCAGATCCAACTCGTGGAGCGAATGCTGGCACGGCAGTTGTCTGACGCCGACCAATTGATGGCTTGCAGTCTCGACGACCTGCGCGACCTTGCCGAGCGTCTGGAGCGGGAATTGGGACGTTAACTGAAGTCGCTAACGGCGGCGAGGCCGCATGGTATTTCACGCCCGCGGTGCAGGGCGGCCTGCGGCAGACCGCCTTGCCCCGCCGCAGCCAACCGAGGCGCGATCGTGAAATTGTCGTCGGCAAGGATCTTGCCAAGTACCTCGCGGGCGTGCTTGGGTATCCCATGACCCAAGTAGGAATCGCCAAGTTCGTTGCGGGCACGGGTGGCGCACCCAAGCAGGTTAGCGAAATCTGAACCCGCTCATCCAAACCGAGCTATGGCGGGGCTGAGCGGGGGATCGAGCCGTTAGGTCGGCCATTTTGGCGTTAAGCTGGCAAGACTTGGGAGACTTTGGGCCGTTCCAGTCCAATTCGTTTTCACGAATTCGGCTGCGGGAAATCCGCCTTCTCCCATCGCGGGACTGTGTTGCGACTGCGTCGTCAAGGCTGAGTGTTGGGGTAGCCGAGGTGGCGTAAGCTTCCAGCTTGCGGCGATTCGTCACTGGCAAGCTGGAAGCTTACCCCACTTGTTGGCCTTGACGATGCACTAGCCTCCTCCCTTGTCCGCATACGTGGCGATCTCCAATTCCAATGGTTTCTGCTGGTCCGGCGTGAAACGTACCGTCCAGCCGTCGTCGACGCCTCGGTTGGGGACGATCCGCAACGCCAGGCCGTGCTGGGGCTGGCCTGAGGCCCAGGCGCGCACGAGTCGAGTGACGTCGATTTCGTAGCGCCGCGGCGGCACGAACGGGGCACCGGGTCCGGTGCCTTGGGCCACGACGGTCGTGCCGACGATCCGGCCCAGCTTGGCGAAATCGAACGGCTGGCCCGTCTCGAACGGCGCGTCCAACTGGACCGCCGCCGCCTGCATCGGGGCCCGATCGTGGGCCTCGACGACGCACACGATCAACTTGGCCGACGCCAGGGTCTTGGGATCGGGCAACGGCTTGATCCCAAAGTCGACCAGCAGGATCCAGGCATCGGAATCGTCTTTGAGCCACTTGATGAAGCGATGCGAAAAGACCTCGCCGCCTTTGGAGACGTACAAGATCCGTGATGCCGGGAACACTTTGGCGGTAGTCGGCCGCTTCTCCGCCGTTGCGGGTTTGCCGGGGCCGATCATCCATGGATTGGCGACTTCCGCCAAGTACTCGCTCGCTTGAACCTTGGGAACGCTCGGCGGCGCTGGGACGGGCAAGGGTTGCTGTCCGGGCGCCAACAATTCGCGGCGCAGGAAGAGCATCCTGGGATAGACCGGCTGTTTGCCGCGCGGCGTGGGCACCGGAATCTCGATCGTGGCGGGCAATTGACTGACGGTCTGCTGCACGACGATCGGCTTGTCCGACCACGCGCCAAAATGAGCGCGGGCGATTTCGGCGTCGCGTTCGAATAGCTGTTCGGGCGTCAAGTCGCGCGATCCCAGGCAATAGGCATAGGTCACGACCAGTCGCCCGTCACCAAGCGACTGGGGATTGGCGGCCGTAATCGTGATCTTGTTCCGGCCCGGCGCCAGGTAAGGCAATGCCTCCTGATTGTGCTGCACGACGCTGTTGATCTCCAAGGCCGTGACGGGCTGGGAAAACGTCATTCGCACTTGGTAGCGATAACTGCCGCCAGCGGCGGCGCTGAAATCTCGCATCTCGACCGGCGTCCACGCTTTGCCGTCCTTCGAGATTTCAGCCCGTGCCCCTTCGCCAACCAGGATGCCGGAGGCTTTCGTGATTACGTACGGCGAACTCATCTCGACGACCGCGACGGCTGGCCGCCCCGGCTCTTGAGGCTGGAGTTTGCCGTCGCGCCAGACCACGTTGTCCGTTTGCGAAAACCCTGTCAGTGCGGCTTCACTGCGCAAATCCGGCCGGAAGGCCAGCGTCCCATTCGACCAAGAACGTTTTTGCCCCAGGGCTGCGTACGGTTCCAACAGCGGTCCGATCGCGGGGCAGTTGCGATAGTCCTTGTCGCCGCACGTATGCTCCGGAGCGCGGCGGGAACCGCCAAAGTAAAAGGCACCGTCGATCTTGTTCCAATCCAGCGTCAGCGCGAAGCCGGGCCGCAGATTCACGTCGGTCGAATACCGGGGATCGTCGAACTGGATCCCTCCCCAGCCGCGAGGACTGCCGGCGTTGCGGCTGCTGCGCACGCCGCTCAGCACGCCCTCCAGCGTGTCGCCGCAGACCAGGAACGCCGGGGCGGTCCAGTTCACCTTGTCGCCGACGAAGTCGAACCGGTTGTCCGCCTGGTAGCACACTTTGCGGGCCGAGTCGGTGACGAAGGCGTCGCTGACCAAGGCCGGGTTGGCGCGAATGTCCTCCTGCCCTGCGATCGTCCGGCCGTGGGGCGACTGCGGATCGGGCATCCACGCGTAGAACTTCAGAAATGTGTCCAGGTAATGCCAGCGCCCGCCGTAGGAGACCTCGACCGTCGTGTGTCCGGGGTTGCTCCAGCCTCGGTACCGCCACGGATATCCCGCCGCTTCCCACAGCGCCGCCATCACCGTGTGCTCGCCGCCGCACAGCGACCAGCCGTAGACGTTGATCAGCTTCAAGGCCGAGATCCCGCCGGGCTCCGAGGGATAGGCGTGGTGGTAATGGTCGTAGCGGCAGAAGTTGTAGATGGCGATCGCCCGCTCGTCGTCCGTTTTGCAGTCCTTGGTCACCGACTGGACAATCGCCGCCAGCGAGGAACAGTCCGGCGCTCGATCGTTGACAACGTGTACTCGGTTCAGCGATTCCGCCGTAGCGGGAATCGCGGCAAGAACGGCGGCGAGAATGGCGACGACAATACCGAGCAGTCTCATAGCTGAACCTTTCTTGAGAGCAGACGCATAAATTGCCGCTACTTGGCGATGATGTGTGACCCGAACTCGCTAGCGTCGGGTCTTTTTCAGCGCGACGGCCACTGAAAACCCGCGGCTAGCGCCGTCGGCTCAGTCTATCCGTCTGCTCTTGACCCGCTCCACCTCCGGTACAACCAATACACGGGCACACCCAGCGCGATGCACAACAATCCGGCGCGCGATTCCAGCGGATGACTGGCATAGATCTGTGTCAGGAACCACACGTAGACTGCCACGAACACCAGCGGCGTGACGGGGTATCCCCAGGTCCGATAACGGCGCCGCAACTCCGGACGCCGGTACCGCAGCACGACCACGGCCAGCACGCTGAGCATATAGAAGATGCTCGCCGAGACTACGACGCAGTTGGTCAGCACGTCGAACGTGGTGCCGCCCTGCAGGCTGAGGACCGTCCGCCGGGCCAGTTCCCCTGTCAACGCATCCGCCGCCACGTCTCGGACCAGGTGCCGTCCCCAGGCCACGGCGACCACCAGGCCGGCGGCCATGGCGGCATGAACCACAATGGCGATCACCGGCGTGCGATAGGTGGCGTGCACGTGGCCCAGTTCGCGAAAGAACACGCCGTCACGGCCCATCGCAAAGGTGACGCGAGGCGCGTACAGCAGGTTGCTGTTGAGAGCCCCGAAGACGCTGCACAGGATCACCGCTGACATGCTCGCCATGCCGAAGCGGCCGAACAATCGCCGCAGCATCTCTTCGGCGGCGTGGTTGCCGGCCGCCTTCATCTCCGGCATGGACAACACGCCGTGGTAGGCCACATTGGCAGCAACGTACAGCAGCACCAAAATGCCGACGCCGGCGAGCAAGGCCAGCGGGATATTGCGTTGGGGCCGGCGCACCTCCTCGGCCAACGGCGCCAGGCCGTGCCAGCCGTCGTAGGCCCAGAGCACGGCCAGCAGCACCGCGCTCAACTGCAGCGACAGCGACGGCAGTCGCGGCGTGACCGTCGTTGCGTAGTTGGACAATTGCAGGCCCCGTTCGGACCAAGGCAGCAAGAGCCAGGGCAGCAGGGCGACCAGCGCCAGGAACCCGGCTTTGACCACGGTCGTGGCAAACTGCACTCGGCCTCCCCACACCACGCCCAGGATGTTCACCCAGGCCAAGACGGCCAGCAAACCGATCGCCAGCACCACTTGCTTCCCCGCGGACACATTCCACTGCAAGGCCAGAGTCAGGGACCCGATGAAGGCCACGGCCAGGGCGCCCGTCGAAGCCGGCCGGCTGAAGAGCATCTCGCACCAGCCGAACAGAAAGGCCACCGGTTTGCCGTAGGCCTCCCGCAGATACACGTACAGCCCGCCTGCCTGAGGCAGCATCGTGGCCAGCTCGGCTACGCACAGCGCGCCCAGCAAACACAGCACGCCGCCGGCGACCCAGACGGACAGGATCAGCCAGAACTGACCGCAATCCCCCGCAATGTTCCCGGGCTTGAGAAAAATGCCCGAACCGATCGTGTTTCCCACGACCACCGCCGTCGCCACGGCCGGCCCCAAGGCCCGCCGGAGCCTGGCCGGACGCGCGTTGTCCAGGTTGTCAGTACGTGACGATTCCATCGTGGCGACCTCGCAGGCGGGCAACAGTTCATCCGTCACACAATAGAGACGTCACGGACTCGCGATGGCTCTTAAGATCGGCGAATCAAGAACTGTCCAGTTCTTGTTTGCGATCATCACGCGGAGCGTGATGGCTACTTTGAAATCGCGACAGTTATTGATTCGCCGATCCTCACGACGCGCGGTCCACGGCCACGGAAATGCCTTCGAACAGGGCGTGGGCGACGAAACGCAACGACGGCAACACGGGAGCGGCCGTCAACTCGTCCGCGGATTTGTGGATCGCCACCTCCGTAGGCGACGTATAGACGTATACCTGCTGAGCGTTGGGGAAGATCACCCACACCAACCGCGTTCCCGCACGGAAGCACTCGTCGACCTTGTCGATCACTTCGTCCGCCGAATTGCTGGGACTGACGATTTCGACCATCCAATCGGGGACGACGTCCCAGGCATTGGAATTCGGCGGCAGACCAGGCCAGCGTTCGCGAGACACAAAGGCGAAATCGGCACGGCGTTGGAGATCACTGACGGCATCCAGCACGAACAGGTTCTCGGTGACCGGATGACCGAGTCGCTCCTCTGCATCGAATCGTCCGATCATCCGGTCAAGTCGGCTGGCGATGAGATTCTGACGCGTCCCCGCGGTTTTCTCCTTGCTCTGGCCGTCCACGACTTCGTACAGCCGGTCATCGGCCATGTCGGTGCTGGGCGGAACTGCCGAAACTGCGGTCATCGCTTGACCCCCGGTTTGCTCGACTGGGAAGGCCATCTTTACACGTGTCATGTTCGCTGTATTCTAACAACGGATGTGGTTTCGTGCCACCTGTCCTGCCACCGCGCGGTCCGGGAGACGCCGCCACCGACGCGCCGCAAACGGCCGACCGAAGGCCCCTTCGTTTTTGTTCGCCGCTGTGCAAAAATAGGCAGTCGAGAACTCGACAGCTGCAATTGTTCACTCTAGCCTTTCTGGAAATCAATCTGATGAAGGACGCTTCGCTTGGACCGCGTGCGGGGGAAGCTACAAGCTCGATCGTCGATCCGGGGCTCCCTTTGGACGAACTTGTCGCCCGCGTGGCGCGGGACTTTCAGCAGCGTGTTGGACGATCGCCGCAGTGGATCGCGGCGGCGCCTGGCCGCGTGAATCTGATCGGCGAGCATACGGACTACAACGACGGCTTTGTGCTGCCGATGGCCATCGAACGCTACGTGGTCATGGCGGCCGCCAAGCCGAAAGGAGCGGCGGGCGATGCGGAAGTCGGCCTGTACAGTTCGGCGATGGACCAAGCGGAACGCGTTCGCGTCGGCGCGTCCGACTTCCGCCAGCTGGCTCCCTGGGCGCGCTATGTGTACGGCGTCATGGCCGGCTGCCGCGAGCAGGGCTTGGAGCCGCCGGCGCTGGACGTGCTGATCGACTCGACCGTGCCGCTGGGCGGCGGATTGTCCAGCAGCGCGGCGCTCGAAGTCGCCACCGCCACGCTGCTCGAGGCGGTGACGGGCAAGAGGCTCGATCCCATCCGGAAAGCGCTGCTGTGCCAGAAGGCGGAACACGAGTACGCGGGCATGCCCTGCGGGATCATGGATCAGTTCACGTCGGTCCTGGGCCAAGCCAACAAACTGCTGTTGCTGGACTGCCGTTCGACCGAAGTGCAACTGGTCCCGCTGGCCGATCCGGACGTCGAGGTGCTGATCGTCAACACCAATGTGAAACACGAACTCACGGGCAGCGAGTATCCCCTGCGGCGGAGTCAGTGTGAAACGGCGGCTGCCGCGATGGGCGTGCGCTCGCTGCGGGACGCTTCGCTGGAGATGCTCGCGCAATTCAGCGCGTCGTTGGAACCGGTGCTGCAGCGTCGAGCGCGGCACGTGATCGGGGAAATCGAACGCACGGAAACCGCGGCGCAATGCTTGGCTGCGGGCGAGTGGGCGCGGTTGGGCGAGTTGATGTACGCCAGCCACGCCTCGCTCCGCGACGACTACGAAGTCAGCTGTCAGGAACTCGATCTGCTCGTCGAATTGGCGCGGAAACACGGCGCAGGCGGCAAGGTCATCGGCTCGCGGATGACGGGAGGCGGCTTCGGCGGCTGTACCGTCAGCCTCGTCCGGAAAGATCATCTTGAACCGGTAGCCGCCGCGATCGACGCCGACTATCGACAGCAGACGGGCATCGCGCCGTCGCTGTTTACGACCCGGCCCGCGCAAGGCGCGCAGATCGTGCGGGCCTGAGGAGCGGGAAGCGAGCTGGGGGATTCGGAGCTGCGGGCGGTCTCGTTCGGGCCTAAGCCACGCGCTGGCCGAATTCGGCGGGGTAGGCAAAACCGCTGGCGGCGTCGTTCCAGCGACTCAGTGCCATCGCCACCAGATGGCCGCCAAAGGCGACGGACAGCTTCAGCGCGTGCTGGAAACGATTGCGGCGACCGACCAAAGGCAAACAGTCGAACGTCAGCTCCGGATCGGGATCGGTCAGGTTGAGCGTGGGCGGAGCGAACCCGTCCCGCATCGCCATCAGCGTGAGCGCTAGTTCGACGCCTCCGGCAGCGTTAATCATGTGCCCCAGCATCGACTTGATCGAACTGACGCAGACGCGATCGGCCGCTCGCCCCAGCCCCCGCCGAATCGCACGCATCTCGACCAGGTCGTTTTGTTCCGTCCCCGTGCCGTGCGCGTTGATGTAGCCGATGTCGTCCGGTTGCAGGTCCGCCTTCCGCAGCGTTTCCTTGATCAGCCGCGTCAGCGATTCGCTCTCGGCGTCCAACCCCGTCACGTGGTGGGCCTCTGCCAGCGCCGTGCAAGCTTTGATTTCCGCATAGACCTTCGCGCCCCGCTCCACCGCGTGACTAAAACGCTCGACGATCAGCATGCCGGCGCCTTCCCCCAGCACGAAGCCGTGCCGGTTCCGGTCGAAGGGCCGGCAAGCCCGCTGGGGATCGTCGTCTTCGGCCAAGACCTTCATCTGCCGGAAACCGGCCGCAAACAGCGCGTCGATGGCGTCGGCGCCGCCCGTCAGGGCGATGTCGCATTGATCGTCGCGGATCGCCCGCACCGCCGACAGGACCGCGATCAGGCTGCTGGCGCAGGCGGTCGAGTAGCTGAGCCGAGGTCCATAGAGCCCAAAGCGATTGGCCAATTCCATGCAGGCCATGTTCGGAAGGAATTGCTGCCACCAGGGCACGCCGACGTCTTCGGCGGCAAGGGTTCCGACGCGCAGGTCAACGAATCGGCTGTCGCCCATGTGCCCGTTGATGAAGCACCCGAACCGGTCCGCAGCGATCGAACCGACATCGACCCGCGCATCGTCGATCGCTTCGGCAGCCGCGATTTGACTCAACGGAAAGACCTTCATACGGCCCTGCGGCAGGCCGGGCAGGTCCACCTCGGCGCCCAGCACCAGACCCGCAGGAACGCCGCGCAAGGCTCCCACTCGACGCACGCCGCTCTTGCCTTCACGAACCGCTCGCCACACCGATTCCCGGTCTCGCCCCACGGAGGTGATGATACCAATCCCCGTGACGACAATCGGTTCGCTGCTGGAATCTGGAATGGGCACGACCAGGCCACCTCGCCCACGATTTTGATACTTCCGGGAATCTCGCATACAGGCGGCAGTTTCCCCTATCAGGCCAGATTAACTTCCGAACGGCATTCAACGATTCCTTAATACGTCAAGTCGTCAAAATTTTCTACACAAGTTAGGCAAGATTTTAGCGTTCAACAGGGTTTTACGTGCAAAACTCAGGACGGATTCGGGGAAAAGTTGGCCCAACCACCCATTGCATTTCAAAAGAAACCAGGTACACTGCTTGCCAGCGTGGGTTTGTTGCCCAATTGTTTGAAAAAAACGGATTTGATGAGGGAAATTTGCCCAAAGCTCGCCGGAATCAAAGGAGGGAACGATCTCGTGGCTGAGCCGTCCTTGAAGGCGTCTGATGGCAATGTCCGAATCGTTCATCCTGGGCGAATTCCGTCGCGCGTTAGACGATCGCTATCGGCTTTCCATCCCCAACGAGATGGCCGAGTTGCTGACCGCCGACGGTGAGGAGTGCATTCTGGCGAAAGAGCGAGCGGGAGCCTTGAGTTTATGGTCCGCCGCTGGCTGGCGAGATAGGCTGGACAGCGGCTTGCGGCTGGTCAAGGAGAAGATGCAAGCTGGCCGCTTGGACGGACGGGTCGAGGACGTGCAGTTGCTGGGGCGGCTGATCTCCACGCGGCAGACGATGGTCAAACTCGCCGGCCGCAGCCGATTGGTGCTGCCGGAGGGTTTCCGGGAGTTCTTGGGTGTCGAACGAGGAGGAGATGTGCTGGTAGTGGGGGCGGCCGTGTGCATCGAACTGTGGCGTCCCGACCGCTGGTTTGCGTATGTCGAGGAACAGATGCCGGGGTTTCGGCGTTTGTTTGACAACCTGTCAAGTTGAGAGAGAAGTGGAAGAGGTCCGGCTTTTCCGAAGAGCCGGGCTTCTGGAGTGAAACGAAACGGGGCGTGAGTACTCGATGCGGCACGGCCGTGTGCGTCGCATGCCTGGGTCCTCTGAAGGGGAGCAGCAACCAGGGGGAAGGTCGCACAAGGCTGGCTGCCGCATCGAGTACTCACGCCCCGTTAGGTCGCGGTGAAACGAGGTTCACGTCGCCTCTTCTTTCTTCTCCGGCTCTTTGCGCGTCGTGACGAACGTCATGCGCAGCTGATGCAGCAGGTCCTCCAGCATGCCCGCCTCGTCCTTCGTCAGGTTGCCTTTGGTTTTTTCCTCGATCAGAGTGAGCATGTCGATATAGTGCTTGGCCAAATCCGGGCGCACGACGGGATGCCCTTGGACGGGATCGGGGATCTTGCCCATGGCAGTCAGCGCCGGGACCGCGAAGGTGGTGATCAGCACCTCGAACGACGCGGGAGGGAGCCGGCTGGCGGCCGCTTCGCCGGCCGCTTCGCCAGTTGGCCGCGCGTCCTCCGTCGTGGTCGCTTGCTTGGCCGCCTCTCTCTCCGCCCGCACGCGCGTCTTCCAATCCTCGTCCACTACGATTTTCGGTTCGTCTTGTTGGTCGCTCATACGATTACTACCTCCTCCAGGCGTTCGGAGCGGTTACTGTGCCGTTCGATGGCTGCGCCGACGAAACCGGCAAACAGGGGATGCGCGGCCGTCGGTTTGGATTTGAACTCCGGATGGAACTGGACCGCCACAAACCAAGGATGTGCCGGCAATTCGATGATTTCCACCAGCTTGTCGTTGTCGCTGGTCGCGGCAATCCGCATTCCATGCGCCACAAATTGCTGCCGGTATGTGGCGTTGAATTCGTAGCGATGCCGGTGCCGTTCCGAGATCGTTGCTCGTCCGTAGCACTGCGCGGCGCGGCTGTCCGGCGCCAGCTCGGCGATTTGCGCTCCCAGCCGCATCGTGCCGCCTTTTTCCGTGACGTTGCGTTGTGCGTCCAACAGGCAAATCACCGGGTGCTCCGTGTTCTTGTCGAACTCCGTCGAGTGGGCGCCCGCCAGACCGGCGACGTTGCGGGCAAACTCGATGACCGCGCATTGCATGCCCAGGCAGATGCCGAGAAATGGCATGCCGCGCTGGCGGGCATACCGGATCGCTTCGATCTTGCCTTCGATGCCCCGTTCCCCGAACCCGCCGGGCACCAGGACCCCGTCGTAACCGCTCAGCAAACGATCGGGACCCTCGCGTTCGATCTCCTCGCTGCGGATCTTGCCGATCCGCACTTGGGTGTCGTGATGAATCCCCGCATGGTCCAGCGACTCGTAAATCGACTTGTAGGCGTCGAAGTGCTCGGCGTACTTGCCGACCACCGCGATGCTGGCCTCGTGCTTTGGGTTGCGCATGCGGTACAGCATGTCCCGCCAGTCATCCAGGTCCAGCGTATTGGCCCGCAACTGCAACCGCTTGACGATGAATTCGTCCAAACCGTGCTCGACCAGACTCAGGGGAACCTCGTACACCGAGAATTCCTTGTCGCGTTCCTCGACGACGGCCTCCAGCGGGACGTTGCAGAACAAAGCGATCTTCTTGCGATCGTCCAGCGACACGGGCCGCTCCGTGCGGCAGATCAACAGGTCCGGCTGGATGCCGATTTGCCGCAACTGGCCGACCGAGTGCTGCGTGGGCTTGGTCTTCAACTCGCCGGCGGCCCTCAGGTAGGGGATCAACGTCAAATGAATGTACAGGCAGTTCTCCTTGCCGACGTCCAGCGCGAACTGACGAATGGCTTCCAGGAACGGCTGGCTTTCGATGTCCCCGACCGTGCCGCCGATTTCCGTGATGACCACGTCCGTTTCCTCGTCGGCCAACTTCTGGATGACGCCTTTGATCTCGTTGGTGATGTGCGGGATGACCTGGACCGTCTTGCCCAGGAATTCGCCGCGGCGTTCCTTTTCGATGACGGACAGATAGATCTGGCCCGTGGTGTAATTGGAGGCCCGCGACAACGGGCTGTGGGTGAACCGTTCGTAGTGTCCGAGGTCAAGGTCGGTCTCACTGCCGTCGTCCAGGACGTAGACTTCGCCGTGCTGGTAGGGGCTCATCGTGCCGGGATCGACGTTGATGTAGGGGTCGAGCTTCTGCAGTTTGACTCGCAAACCGCGACGTTCCAGCAGCATCCCGACCGACGCGCTGGTGAGCCCTTTGCCCAGCGAACTGACCACTCCCCCAGTTACGAAAATGTGTTTCGTCATGTGTGTATTTACCCTCCTGGCAAGCAACTCTTGCTGAACCGATGATGTCCGCCAAAGCATCTTGGTGCCGCAGACATAAGCCTCCTGCGCACAATACTTTGCGGTGATTGAAAAACAACTGGCAGGAGAGGTGAAACCGCCATGATGGCGGCTCTGTGGCCCGATTCTAGCAATTCAACGCCCGTCTGACAAATGCCCGGTAGTCCTTCTCGGTGTCGATTCCAATTGTCGGTTCGCTCACGAGGCCCACCAGGATGGTGAAACCTGCTGACAGAACCCTCAACTGCTCCAAACTCTCCATTTTTTCCAGATCGGACCTGGGCAGTTGAGTCAGTTGCAGCAGAAACTCGCGGCGGTAGGCGTACAGTCCAATGTGCTGATAGAAATGCGGCGGATCGTCCGTCAGCAAGGAATCCTCCCACTGGCGGGCGTGAGGGATCGGACTGCGGCTGAAGTACAGCGCCCTGTACCCGGCGTCGAAAACCACCTTGACGCAAGACGACTCGTCCAGCTGCTCGCGGGTGCGGATCGGGGTGGCCAAGGTGGACATGACCGCGTCCGGGCGGTCCTCCAGCAGTTGGATCGCCAGGTCGATGGCCTCGGCGGCGATCTCCGGTTCATCGCCTTGGACGTTAACGACGATATCCACGTCGGGCATCTGCCGAGCGACTTCGGCGACGCGGTCCGTACCGCTGGCCGCTGCCGGATCGGTCAAGAAGACCTGCCCCCCGAAACGCCGGACTTCATGAGCGATTTCTTCGTGGTCCGCCGCGACGCAGATCCCCAGCGGTTTGCGGGCGCGGCTGGCCGACTCGTAGGTGTGCTGCAGCACCGTCTTGCCCGTCTCGCGCAGCAGCAGCTTTCGCGGCAGTCGCGTCGACGCCAGTCGCGCGGGAATGATGATCTGACTCCGCGGACCGCCGCTACGTAGAGGCGTTTTGCTCGTCGTCATCCTATCACCTCCGTGATATTCCGGTAGGCGTCGCTCAGGTGAATCTGCAGGGGTTCAAACCGCACTCGGTTCATCAAGTCAATCATGTGCGTGGCGTTCAATGTCTTTTCTCCTGTGCCGGGCATGCAGACCGGCCGCGAGTCATGTCACGATTATAGTCGATCCTGAGCGGAGTGACAGATCGGTTGTTCAGGCTCCGCGCGACGACGCTCGCCGGATGGTGCGAGCCGGTTGTGCCAGGGAATTGCAGCCCCGCGTTTGGCTGCTTAGAATCCATTCGAGCGAATCAGCGTCTTGGAGTTCATCGGGCAGTCGCGACTCAGCGGCTATTCGGTGCTGGAGATCGCCGCGCAACTGCACGTTGCCCGCCAGACCGTGTGCCGGGCGATGAACGTGTTGCAGGACCGGCTCAAGCAGAGCCTGTAGCACGCAGGTCAAGAAGCCCAGCCTTGCTGCGCGCATTTTGGAGCGTTGTTTGGCAGGATCGATCCAGACCAGGGCGAACTTGTCCGCCCCGACTTTCTGGAGCCTGGGTCCCAGGGTCCCATTCGGTTTTTGCGTGCTCGGTCGCCGGCGCGCATTTTTCCGTTGCGAGGTCTTGGATTGAATCTGCGAATGGTTTCCAATGTTCGTGGCCATCCGGAATCTCCGTACAGGAACAACATCGTGGAATTTCAACTGGAAGCCCCTTTCGCGCCGGCCGGCGATCAGCCGCAGGCGATCACGGCCCTGATCGAGGGCCTCCGGAGCGGCAAGAGGCACCAGGTCCTGATGGGCGTCACGGGCTCCGGCAAGACGTTCACGATGGCCAACGTCGTCCAGCAGGTGCAACGGCCAACGCTGGTCATCTCGCACAACAAGACGCTGGCCGCCCAACTGTACGCCGAATTCAAGGAGTTCTTTCCTCGCAACGCGGTCCACTACTTTGTCAGCTACTATGACTACTACCAGCCGGAGGCATACATCCCGCAGCGGGACATCTACATCGAGAAAGACGCCTCGATCAACGAAGAGATCGACCGCTTGCGCCTGGCGGCGACCAGCGCGCTGGTCAGCCGCCGCGACGTGATCATCGTGGCCAGCGTCTCCAGCATCTACGGTTTGGGCTCGCCCGAAGACTACCGCCAAATGATGGTCGCCCTGCGCCGCGGTCAGACGATCGATCGCGACGCGGTGCTGACCAGGCTGGTGAACATTCTGTACGACCGCAACGACGTCAGCTTCGAGCGCGGCAAGTTCCGTGTCCGCGGCGACTGCGTCGAGGTCTGGCCGGCGTACGAGGAATTCGCCTTCCGCGTGGAATTCTGGGGCGACGAGGTCGACCAGCTGTCGATCATCAATCCCACCAGCGGCGAAACGATCGTGACGCAGGACGAGATGTTCATCTACCCGGCCAAGCACTTTGTGATGCCCGAAGAACGGATGGCCCAGGCCCTGGAGGCGATTCGCGAGGAACTCGACCAGCGGCTGAAGACATTCCGGGACGAAGGCAAACTGCTGGAAGCCCAGCGATTGAGCGCCCGCACGCGGTTCGACCTGGAAATGCTGCTCGAAGTCGGACACTGCCCCGGCATCGAGAACTACAGCCGCCATTTGTCCGGCCGCAAGGAAGGTGAAAAGCCGGACACGCTGTACGACTTCTTTCCCAAGGATTTCTTGCTGATCGTCGACGAGTCGCACGTCACCGTGCCCCAGATCGGGGCCATGTACGCCGGCGACCGCAATCGGAAGCAGACGCTGGTCGAACACGGATTTCGCCTGCCCAGCGCGCTGGACAACCGGCCCATGCAGTTCGACGAGTGGGAACAGATGGTCAACCAGGCCGTCTTCGTATCGGCCACGCCCGGACCGTACGAGCTGAAGCAGACCGGCGGCGAAGTCATCGAGCAGGTGATTCGGCCCACCGGCCTGCTGGACCCGGAGCTGGAGGTGGCTCCGGCCCGCGGCCAGGTTCCGCACCTGCTGGAACAGATCCGCCAGCGGGCGCGGACCGGCGAGCGAGTGCTGGTCACGGTGCTGACCAAGCGACTGGCCGAAGATCTGTCCGCGTACCTGAACGAGCAGAACGTCTCCTGCAAGTGGCTGCACAGCGAACTGGACGCGTTCGAGCGGGTCGAACTGCTGCGGGAACTGCGCGAAGGCCGTTTTGACGCCCTGGTCGGCGTGAACTTGTTGCGCGAAGGACTGGACCTTCCCGAAGTCTCGCTCGTGGCCATCCTGGACGCGGACAAGGAGGGTTTCCTGCGCAGCGAAACGTCGCTGATCCAGACCATCGGGCGAGCCGCGCGGAACGTGAACGCCAAGGTGATCCTGTATGCCGACAAGGTCACCAACGCGATGAAGCATGCCATCGATGAAACGCGCCGCCGCCGCCGCCTGCAGGAGGATTACAACCGCGAGCATGGCATCACGCCCGAAACGATCCGCAAGAATATCCGCGCCGGCATCGAGGCCGAGGTCGACGCGCACCGGGCCGCCAACGCGGCCGTCGGGCGCCCCAGCGACGCCGAGTACGTCACACAGGAATACATCAACGAACTGGAAGCCGAAATGCTGGCGGCCGCCGAAGCGCTGGAGTTCGAGCGGGCAGCGGCCCTGCGAGACCGCATCGTGCAATTGAAGGAGTCGTATGGCGAGAAGATCAGCGACGTCAAGTTCCAATCGTATTCGCCGCAGCGTACCCGCCATCGCGGCCGTAAAGGCCAGGGCAAGATCCCCAAGCCGAAGCGGCAACCGTAGATTTCAAGGCCTTCCGCAACGGAACCTCACGTGGGGAATCGTCTTCCACGTCTCGGCCAACCAGCAGCCGCCGGCTCACCGCAGGTTGCTTCGCAGTTTTCCGAGGAAGGACTCGAAGAGCCGGTCGGCGGCGGGTTCGGACAGGGCTCGCGGATCGTACTGGAGGCTGATCGACAAGCGGCCGGCATAGGTACACGCGGAGAATGACGCACAGGTCAGCGGGCGGATGGGCGCCAGAAAGTCGGCGGCGTCCAGCAACAGGTTCCCGGCGACCAGTCTTCCTTCGCGTCGCGGAAACCGGGAGCCGCCCAGTGTCTCGCCGACGTTCGTCAGCGCCGCCGTCGCTCCGCACTTGCCGTTGCGGACGGAGCGCGCGAGTCCTCCCGGCAGGCGTCTGCGAAGTTGAAGTCCGCGCAGAAAGGTGCGGGCAAGTCCCCAGGTCTTCACCTGCTGGAGTTCGCGGTGGATGCCCTGCAACAAGACGGCCGAAGCGTCGCAGGCACTGGCCCGCCGGGTGACAAACACCATGCTGGCTTGGTTCGCCGCCGACATGCTCTCCTGAGCCGGCGTCCGCAAATCCACGGGCACGGCGAGCCGCAGCCAGGCGTCGGGCTGCCGTGGCTGCAGCTCGTGTCGAAAACCATGCACGGCCAGAAACAGATCGCAACACAGCAGGTCGTTCAGCGTGGCCCCCCGCTGCCTGGCGGTCGAGCGCATTTCGGCGGTCGCCGCCGCATCGAAACGGACATTCCGCGAGGCGGGAAAGCCCGCGGGCGCCGGTTCTTCGTCGCGGGCCGGTTGGTAGTCCAGCAGGGGCACGGGCTTTTCTCGAAGAAACCGCCAGGCGCGCACCAATCCGGCGCAGCGGGCCCGCCACGCGCCGTGCGACTGCCGCTCCGCCGCCTCAGGCCGGCCGCGGCGCTCCAGCAGGCCCGGGTCGTAGTCCCGCGGCGGGCCGGGATCCGGCCCGGCCCCGGTGGCACGGGCGTACTCCGCCAGCCAATCTTCGACCATGGTGAACGCCCCCCGCGCGTCGCAGCAGGCGTGATGGAACTGAAAGATGAACTGCGTGCTGTCCGGCCCCACGGTGGTCTGCAGGCGGACCCCGATCTCTGCCGAGACGTCCAGATGCGTGGCCGGCGCGTACGCTTGCTCCGCGCTGGCCGTGGTCCAACGCACCGCAGGCTGCGGCTGCTCGACGCGCCGCCAGATCCAGAAACCGTCCGCCCGGCGCTGGGCGATCGACGACAGCAGCGGGTGCCGGACGAGGCAGGTGCGCAACGCCGTCTCCGCAGCCTGCTGGTCAGCGCGACCGGCGCAACCGAGGCGCACAAAGAAGCTCCACGGATACGCGGGACGGTCTTCGAGCAGGAAGTACTCTTCCAGCGGAGTCAGCAGACACGGGTCGGTCATGAGGCTGTGGTTCGCGCGTGCGCCGCCGGCCGTGTTTCCGCCGCTCGCACGGCGTAACCGGCCGCAATCCGAGAGACGTTCGGCATGACATAGCAAGGCCGCCGGGCAGGCCTCGGAGCGTGGTTCTTGAGGAACCGGGAAACCCGCTGCCGGTACCGCACCGGATTGGTGCGCAGGGACCGGTTGTGGTTGCTCTTGGGCACGATCCACAGGCGGCCGCGTTTGGGCAGCCTCCGCCACAGACGATAGGCCAGTTCCACCGGAATCGTGCTGTCGCGCGCTCCGTGGATCATCAACGAGGGCGGACGTAGCCGCAGCACGTCGTTTACCAGGTTGATGCACGGGTGCTTGACCTTCCGCGCCACAAGGTCGTGGACGACGGAGCCGTAAATGACGTGGACAAACCAGGGCAGCCGGGTCAGCACCGGGGCCAGCCGCACGAACTGCGGCATGAAGCGGCGGATGTTCGTGGTCGTCACCCAACGGGACACGAACGCGCCGTCGGTCACCAGCGCCCAGATCCCGTCGGTGCGGCTCGCCGCGCTCATCGCGGCCGAGCCGCCCCGGCTGAGCCCCACCAACGCGACCCCTTCCGGGTCGGCGTCGTCGATCGAGCGCACGTACTCAATCGCAGCCAACACGTCGAGCACTTCGTAGCGCGTGGCCCAGGTGCGCGGCGCGTAGCCTGTCATGTGTTCGCTTTGACCGTGATTTCGGAAATCGAAAGCAAAGACGTCGAATCCTTCCTCCAGCAGTCCCGCCACGTAGGGGGCGGCGACGTGGCGGTCCCCGCCGAACTCGTGACAGAACACCACCACCCCACGCCGCTCGACAGTGCGCCGGCGCACGTAAGTTCCCCGCAACCTCAGCCCGTCGCGAGTGGGGAACTCGCATTCCTGACAATCGCCCAACTCGTTCAAGGAAAACTGGCCGGCAGAGCCCGTCCCCAGCGTGCCGATCATCTCGCAAATGCCGGTCGCCGACGGCAAGTGAAACAGCCAGGTGCCCACGAGCACCAAGGAAGGCAGCAGAATGAGCACGATCGCCGCAAAAATGGAGAAAAACATCATTAGGTCAAAGCCACCTTTGCCGGAAGGAACCGCGCTTGGTACGCAGGAGGTAAACGGGGGCTTATCTTGACCGCAAGGAACTCGAAAGTCAATCGGCCCCCCAACGCTTTTTCCTTGGGCAACTGCATTGTCGCCATAAAAAAACCTCGATAGACTTCTGATCCTGGCCCGCGTGTTGGTTGTCGTTCAGCCATGCCCTGCAGATCCAGGCGGACGGTTGACAGCCGGAGGAACGAGCATGAACAAGTCGGACAGCAGTCCAGCGCCGAGCGACCGAGCCGCGTGCGGCGAAGCCACCTTCTCGGTAGGGACGTTGCGCGTACCCGCCCGGTCATCGCACCTGTCGCTGATCGGCATGTTTGTCCAATGGTACGCCCACCACGCGGGGTTGAGCGACGAGGCGTGTTACGAGTTGGAGGTGGCGATCGACGAGGCCTGCACCAACGTGATCCGGCACGCGTACGGGGCGGGTAAGCCGGGCGGAATCACCCTCCATTGCACGCCGCTGAACCGCGGCTTGCAGGTGGATATTTGGGACCAGGGGATCCCCTTCGATCCCACCGAAGGCGGCCGGATCGCGCAGCAGAAGCAGGCCTGCGACCCCGCCTCAGGCGGTTTTGGGCTGTCCATGATCCGCCAGTTTGCAGACGACGTCCATCATCAATGGGACGAGCAGGAAGGCAACCGGTTGATGATCACCAAGTACAAGAAGGGATGAAACCATGGGAGTCGAGGTCAAAAACAGTGAGTTAAGTTCCAACGTCCGGGTGGTTCGACTCTCGGGGCGTTTGGACATGGACGCTGCCGAAGCGGATTCGCCCGTCTTGAGATTGGCCGTCGATGAAAGCCCGGCGGGAGTGATCGTCGACATGGAAGGGGTCACGTTCCTCAGCAGCTCGGGATTGAGGATGCTGATCGCGATCCGCCAGAGTGCCCTGGCCGCGGGGAAGAACGTGGCGATTACCCGGGCGAGTCCGATGGTCTGCAAGACTTTCAAAGTGGCGGGGCTGGAAGATGTGTTCCGCTTCTATGAGTCCGAAGGGGCCGCCGTCGAAGCGCTCTGGCAATAGACGCACCCGCGTTCACAGCCAGGTTTGCCGCGGAGGCCCGCGGGGGTCGAAGTCCTCCCCTCGCGGACTCAGATAATGTACATCTCTTCGGCTTCCTTGAGCAGATCGTCGCGGAATCGGGGATGGGCGATGCCGATGATGTCCAACGCCCGTTGGCGGCAAGTCTTCCCCTTCAGGTTGACCGCCCCGTACTCGGTCACCAGGTAATGCGTGTCCATGCGGGGGGTGGTGACGATGGTCCCCGTGCTCAAGCGGGGCACGACGCGCGAGACGCTGCCCCCTTTGGCCGTCGAGTAGAACGCCAGCATCGACTTGCCGCCGCGGGAGTTGAACGCTCCGCGGACGAAGTCCAGTTGGCCGCCGGTGCCGCTGAATTGCGAACCGGCCATGTACTCCGCGTTGCACTGCCCCAGCAGGTCCACCTCGATGATCGAGTTGATCGACATCATGTTGTCGTTCCGGGCGATGACGTCGGGATCGTTGTTGTACGATCCACAGTAGCTCTCCAGACTCGGATTGTCGTTGGCGAACTCGTAGGTCTCCCGGCTGCCCATGACGAAGGTGAATACGTGTTTCCTGGGGTGCAACGTCTTTTTTAGCCCGTTGGCCACGCCCCGCTCGATCAGACGCACCAACCCGTCGCCGAAAACCTCCGTGTGAATCCCCAGGTCCCGGTGGTTCTCCAGGTACCGCGTGATCGCGTCCGGCAACGCCCCATACCCGATCTGAATCGTGGCGCCGTCGGGGACCAGTTCGGCAATGTGCCTGCCGATCCCCTCCGCCTCCGGCTTCGCCTCGCGCGTCTTGACCTCCAGCAGCGGCACGTGATGCTCCACCACGGCGTCGACCTCGGAGATGTGTACCAACGAATCGCCGAACACGCGGGGCATGTTCTGGTTGACTTCCACAATGACCTTCTTGGCGCAGCGCACGGCCGCGGAGGTAAAATCGTTGGCCACGCCGAACGTGAAATACCCCGCTTTGTCCATGGGCGAAACCGTGGTGACCGCGCAGTCGATTTCCATGAACTCGCGGCAGAGCCGGGGGATTTGGTGGAAGTAATTGGGCACGAAGTCGTTCAGCCCGACGCTGATCAGATTGCGATTCAGCCCGCTGACGAACCAACTGCGCGACTCGATGCTGGCGGCCAGGTCCGGCGCCAGAATCGTCTGCGCCGCGTGAGCCTGGGAGAGCATCGAGTAGACTTTCAGTCCGTCCCGTTTCCCTTCCCGCACGGCTTCGGCAAGGGCCGCCAGCAATGCCGGCGGCTCAGCGACGGCCATCCCGTGTACGAGCGTATCGCCGCTGTGGATGCAACGCTCCACGGCTTCCCCCGCGGTAGCCAACTTCTGCTGGTACTCCGTCACATACCTGTTCATCGCTCTAGTCTCCATTTCGCCCCTTCTGCCGTGGCCCCCGGCCGACAAGCTTGCCCGCCGGAACTCACCCCACCAACTCGTCAATCCGCCGCCGCAACGCTTCGAGCGTCACGCCGCGGACCAGGAACTGCTTGTGCCCGGACATCGCGCCCGCGACCAATTCCAGCTGCGACTTGCGGACGAGCAGCGCGTCGCTCAGCACGGCCACCAGCGCCTTGTTGGCCTTGCCTTTCTCGGCGATCTGCGTGACCGAGACCTTCAGCGCGCCGTCCTGCTCGCCGCGCACGCCGGACGATTTGGCCCCGGGCTGAGCGCGGACGGGCAGCAAGACACCTTCCGGATGCGTTTGCAAGGCAATCAAGTTCGCACCTCTTCCATCAGCAAGCCCACGAACCCCTGACCCCTGTCTTCGAAGTTGCGCAACGTCTCCGCCGAGCTTGCTCGGTGGGACGACGAT
>CAYPGE010000126.1:9601-20511 GCA_964409865.1 uncultured Pirellulaceae bacterium | reverse complement strand
GCTCGTCCAGCTTGGCGATGTGCTCCTCGAAGGCAAACCGCTCGAAGATGCCCCGGACGTTCGCCGAGAAGCTCTTGATGTAGCTGGCCAGATTCCGGGCGATCTTGCCCGGATCATCCTTCAGCCGGGCAAACGTCAGCTTGCTCGTATTGTGAAACGGCACCCCCGCCGCCCGGTTCAGGATCGGATCGACGTTCCCGACCTTGCCGCCGGCCAGGCTCTCCGCCTTCTTCAGCACCTTGTCCTTCGTCGGTTCCAGCACGCAATCCAGCCGCCGCAGCACGGTCAGCGGCAGAATCACCCGCCCATACTGATTCGGCCGATACGGCCCGCGCAGCAAATCCGCCACACTCCAGATGAAACTGACCTTGTCCGAGAAATGATTCACGTCGCAACCTCAGCCTTCCTCGCTGGGTCGGCTCGCGGAACATCCGTCGAAAGACAGACACCCCACAAGCCGATTTCAGCCCTGCAGCTCGCGAACCCGCTCGCAACCTGTGGCTGTAGCGTAACCGCTGGCGGATCGGTTTTCAATCGGCACCATCGGCAAAGGTGCCCTCGGCGCGTGCGTCATCGGGCACAACCGGGGATCCGCGCTCACCCCGCCATCGCCACCGGCATCAGGAAATCCGCCGCCCGCGCCAGACGCATATTCTGGCAGCGATCCACGTAGAATTGCCGTGGCTCTTCGCGGCTGAGGCACAGGGCCAGGAAGCGATCGCCGCCCAGGAACCGGATCGGGCTGACCACGCGGTGGGTCGCGACGCCCTTGGCATCGGTGTAATCGAACGTGACGACCAGATCGTCGGATTGATGCATGGCTCGGTAGATCATTTGGCGCATGTCCTGGCCTCCCTTTGCCTGAATTATCGCTGCAGGCCGTGACACGGTTGGTCAACCTTCGCATCAGACCACCGGCACCGAAGATCGCAGCCAGGCCTCGAACACGTCTCGCGTCTCGAAGATTTCGCCGTCCCAGTGGCTGAAGCCTTGTTCGTTGACCGCGACTTCGTCGCCCACCTGGTAGCCCCGCTGCTCGGCTTCCAGCAGATGTTCCAGCGGCGTCATAGCCTCGATCTCGGCCTGTTTGTCGCAGGTCCATTGGAAGGCCAAGACGGCGGCGTCCTGGGCGGTTTCGGCGTCGAGGATCAAGCGGACCGGTCCGGATTGCACGTAAAACTTGGGCACGGCTGACTCCTTCATTGTGTTTTGTTGTTGCCCCCGCTGGTCATTTCTTCGGCGGGACGATGACACGGTTGGTCAATGGCCCCGAAAAGAACGTGGCAACCACGGCTTCCACGCAGCCGGTGACCACCGCCCGCCGCCTGTGGTCCACGGCGATTCGCCATCCCGCGTGACCAAAGGTGTCCACGACCCTCGTGATAATTCCAGGGAACAAACGCGAACGTTCCCGAAGATGCAAGGGGTGGAAAGATGCCGAAGTACTACGTGGAATCCGGCTGGGTGCGGATGGTTTTGGACGCCAGGAATCCCGAACAGGCGGCCGTCAAGACGTTTCAGCGGTGCCGGGAACGGCAAGCCGAAATCTACGCCGATGCGGCGCCGGGAACCATCCGCGACGCGGAAGCCGTCGAGTGGCAACTGGCGGACGAGATTTGGGTCAACGAAACCGGCTTCCGGGGAACGGACGGCCAGACGTTCGACACGTTCGAGATCGAGGCTGTCGGGTTGGGCTATGACTTCGGCCGGCGTTTGAGCGAAGCGGGAGCTGCGTGACGCGGTCACAGTACCGGGCAGCGTTCGGCCCGCTCGGACGGCTACGTCGCGGGGCCGGCCCGACGTTGGTCACGCGGACCGCCAATAACCGCCGGAAGCGACACAGGTGAATGTAGGCCAGGCGGGTAGCGATCGGGTGGTCAGTGCCGGATCTCGCCACAGTTGACCCGCTCCCGTCGGCGTCCTAT
The DNA here is from genome assembly GCA_964409865.1 of uncultured Pirellulaceae bacterium. Classification (GTDB taxonomy): domain Bacteria; phylum Planctomycetota; class Planctomycetia; order Pirellulales; family Pirellulaceae; genus Anammoximicrobium. The sequence goes on along the minus strand of CAYPGE010000126.1, from coordinate 18,586 downwards.
GCTACTCGCATGTCAGCACTTTTGCCCCTGCATACCTGCCGCTGGCAGGCAATCGCCGTCCTCGTGGTCGCGGCACTTCTCCTGCCAGATTCCGTCTGTGCGGAACCGGCCACCACGTCGCCGGACGTGATTGCGGTTTTCGAGCAGGGCGGTGACGCCAACTACCACATTCCCAATCTGGTTGTCGCCAACGACGGAACCGTATTGGCGTTCTGCGAGGAACGCTGGCGGGCTGCGGGCGACAATGTCGGCGAGTGTCATATCGTACTTCGGCGGAGCCTTGACGAGGGGCGTACATGGCTGCCCATGACGACTCTTCGCCGCAAGGACGGAGGCAAGTTCCACATGGGTTCGGCCTGTGTTGACCGTTCCACGGGGACGATCCTGTTGATGTGCGGTGGGGGTTGGCTCAAGAGCGAGGATAGCGGCGCGACGTGGACCGATTGGAAACCGAGCATCGTCGTGTCGGCTGACGGCATGGGCGGCAGTACGCACGGTTCTGCGCCGGGTGTGACGTTGCAGTTCGGTGCCGCGAAGGGCCGTCTTCTCTGGCCGGCCCGCACCGTGGACAAGACCGACGGCTACGACGACAGCAGCATCCCCGATAGACGCGCCAAGTGCTACAGCACGGTTCTCTACAGTGACGACCATGGGAAGACCATCCACCGCGGAAACGTTTTCCTCCGAGGCACCGGCGAGGCATGCCTTGTTGAGCGGTTGGATGGGCACGTGTACTTCAACGCTCGCGCCTACTTCAGCGACCACCGCCGACGCACTGCCCTAAGCAGGGACGGGGGGCGGACCTTCGCCGAAGAGGGGATGGACGCTTCCATCGTCGAGGTTGACCAGGGGACCTGTGCTGGAATGGTTCGCTATCCACCGCAGCTCATCGGCGGCGCCGACCTGGTTCTCTTCTGCAACCCCGACGCCAAAGAGAGCGTCCGTTGCCACGGCGTGCTCCGTGGCAGCCGCGACGGAACTCGCACATGGGCGTACACCAAAGAGCTAAACTCCGCGAGCGACTGGTTCGATTATTCCTCCATCGCGGTTACGCACGACGGGACAATCCTGGTCATGGCCAAGAGCACTGCCACGGGCCGCGGCGTGCCCGGCTTCGCCAAAGCCTGCAGCATGATCGTCTTCCGAGTGAGCCTGAAATGGTTTCTTTCTGCTGACGTGTCCTCTTGCGGAAGGAGGGACTAATGAGAAAAAAGGTGCTTTTGACTTCGGGCACGGCTTTGCTTTCGGATTCGTGCCGTCACCAAACACCGCGCGATGTAGATTGGTCAGTGGTCCGTTACACTCGCGAATGTCTGGCGGTGTGCCCTCAAACCTCTTGCCCGTAATCGTGAAAAACCGCTCACGATCATACAGTTCGATGCCTGCCGTGATGTTCATGGGAGTCCTTCCCCCCACCCGCCGCTATCCTGCTCACGGTCGCGACGGGCCGAGCTTTATGCCTCACAGATAATGCTTGATCCCCTGCAACCGCCCACGACGCTGTGGCGCCGTCTGCTGTCCAATCGTCCGCCGCTGGATGAACAGCCGCACGGATTCGGCGGTCACTCGCAACCTCCGTTTGCGTGTCGGGTACCGCTTGCCGTCCGATCCCTCGGTGGTCCCAGGTTTTGCGCGGTGAACGGCAGTATCCACGCCCCGCAACTCCTTCACGTCGATCAGTTCGTGGACATGGCGGGGCGTCACGTCCAGGATCTCCGCGGCGGCGGGGATGGTGATGAGGGTCATCGCCGCCCTCCCACTGACTTGGGTGCGGTGGGGGCGGCAGGAGAGCTGTGCGCGTTAAGCACGCCACGAGGCTGGATTGCCGCGGCCTGGGCGGCAGGCATATCTGTGCCGCCGGTCGGAGGGCTCGTGCCCTGTTCTCTTGCAGAGACCTTCTCAAGGGCCTCTCGCACGGCCTCCAAGTCGTACCGGACCAGCTTCGGCCCGATCTTGATGTACGGAATCAGCCCCTTGAGCCGGAGCCTCTTGATCGTAACTGGATCGACTTCCCACTCTCGCGCGAGGTGCGCGGCTGAGACTGGCATTCCGGATGGCTCCCAAGAAACGGAGGCCCCGATCGGCCATTGGCCGGGGGCTGGTTCCGCTTGCTCGGTCACCAGGTATGTGGGGGGCGAAGTCTCATGGCTTCGCAGCGTGGGCATAATACCGAATTGTCGGGTCGGCGCGATTGAGAAAAATGGGAAGATCTCAATAAATCTTGCCGTTGCCCCCCGGTGGCTGGGGGAATGCGGCGAGGTCGACGGCCTTCGGAGGCACGGCGCCCTACGTACCCGCGCTGGCCCGCTTGTTGACCTTGGCTTTGGCGCCATCGCCCCCGAACAACCAGCGGTGAACGTGGCGGACAACCTTCTCAAGTCGGGCGTCCTCGATGTACTGGCGGTAGGTCGCCGACATATCGGAATCTGCGTCGGCGTGGCCCATCAAAAACATCGTGGCAACCTGATCCCCGGCCTCGTCCGCCACCGTGCGGAATGTCCGCCTCAAACTGTAGAAGTTCAGCCCATAGCGGTGGATCCCAAGTTCGCGGAGTAGCTTCCCGGTCTCGCGGCTGATGGCATCATTCCAGGTCGTCAATTTCGGATCGTCGCTTTGCTCGTCTTGTCCTCCGTTCATGTCCAGCTTCTTGGCCTTGGCCTGCAAACGGACATACGGCCTGCCGTGCCGTGTCAGGAACACAAGATCAGCGTCCGCCGGGTCCCGCGGCACGGGCCTGTGAGCGAGAACTTCGCGGAGAGCGGTGATCGTCTCAGTCCACAGGGGGGCCCTCCGCTCAACGCTGGTCTTTGGCCGTCCGAAGAAATGCCAGCCGCGCTCGATGTCCAGCTTGTGGACGGGCAGGCAGGCAAGATCGTTGTTGCCCATGCCCGTGTTCATCGCCAGCAAGATCATCGCCTTGAGGTTTGGCGTAGCGCCGTCAAGCATCTGGCGGACCTCCGTAGCCGTGAACGCCAACGCCTGCCGTTGGTTTCGCAATCGCCGCCGGCTCTTCTTGTCCGGTCGCTTGAACGATGGGCCAAACTTGAGGGGGGAGGGGATCAGGTCAGCGTCCCAGAGGTACTTGAACAAACACCGAACCCGCTGGATCTGGTTACCGATGCTGGTCAAGTTCCGGCCCTCGGCGAGCGTCGCCTTGAATGCCTCAAAGTCGTCCGTTCGCAGGTCTTCGACGATACGGGTTCGTCCGAACGCCTCCAGGATTTTCGACCCGGTCTGCCGATAGTCGTTCCAAGTTCGTTGGGCAAGTTCGCCGGTCTGAACTTGGATGTCCTTGGCGGTCAGGAAGGCGTTGACCGCATCCTCCAGACGTAACCCGGCGCGGTTACGTTGACGGGGAACACGGCCAGCGTACCAGTCGTCCTTCTCTTCCAGGTACTTCCGCAGCGCCGCCTCTGGATCGGCCCAAACCCCAAAGCAGTGCAGCTTTCCCTTGATCTTCCGCGCCCACTGCCCGTTGTTGTGCGGAAACAGCGGGAAACCCTCATAAGGACGCTCGGGCTTTACGTCCGCTCTTTTTCGTGTAGACTTCACTGCCATGATGTTTGGACCTCCCAAGAAAAAAAGCGGTTACTTGAGCGTCGAAACCCGTTGTTTCGGGGTTACGCTGAACCCGTTTTTCCCCTTCGCAGGTTACGTTTCAGGTTACTCTTATTCTAACGCTTCTCGTTGGGGGGTCAACAAAATCGTCGCAAGTCTCGAAATGTAAGATAATTACGGATATTTGAGGTTGTAGCTCAGTCGGTAGAGCAACGGACTTTTAATCCGTAGGCCCTGGGTTCGAGCCCCAGCAACCTCATTTCGCGTCGTGAGGGGACGGCGCGCTCTACGGCAAACTGGCGGCGGGGGACGCGGGCGTCCTGTTCCTCCGCGCCGCCTGTGCGTTGGACTTCGATCGTGCCTGAGCGAAGCTGCGCGAGTCCCAGGACACGCGCTGTTCACCGCTCCTTGCACGCACCCCAGAGCGTCGTGGGCGCCGAACGCGACTCCATCGACCCGCCAGCGTCTGGTCCCCAAGGGGTTCCGTTCGGCGCCCGGAACCCACCTACCGTTTCAAGTCCGAAGGCTTTAGACCTTTCTTGAAATCGCCGAAGCCGTAAAAGGTTGGCTCGTAGGGGCCGACCGTGTCGGCGCACGCCTTCTCCGGAATCTTGTCTTCCAGGCCCGTAGCCCAGTAGACGGCATTCACCACCAGGCGGCGGAGGTCTTCGCAAGCGAAATCCACCGCAGCGCCCATTGTGGTGCAGATCACCTTGGACGTCTTGCCCTGGCTGCCGGTGAAGGTCTTAGTCCAGACCAGCGGCATCATGGGGTCGTTTTTGGGGCTCACAACCGGTTTGTCGGTGGGGTTCATGCCCTCCAGAACCTGCCCGTACACCAGCACCTGGGCTTCGGGGATCAAGTTCTTGATGCCGTACACGTCGGTCGGCCCCCAAATATCCTTGACGCCCCTCAAGATCGGGTGATCTTTGTACTTGTCGTTGATCGCCCCGCGAGTGCTTTCGACTCGATGGTGGCCGTGGTGGCTGATCCACGTTTCGCCCAACACCTGCTGGCCAAAGCCGCCGGGCCAGTCCTTGTTGCGCCAGTCGTATTTGGCGTAGGCGCTCGCTTTGTTCTTCGAGTAACTGAAGGCGTGAGTCGCCGTCCGCAGTCCCAAGATCGGCTTGCCGGAATTCACGAATTCGTCGACGTACTTCATCTCACTGTCCGGCAGTTCCCGGAACCGCGAGGCGATGATCATCATGTCGGCGGTTTGCAGGTTCTGCAGTCCGGGGATGTTATTCTGATTCAGGGGATCGATCGTTCCGTCGGCCGGATTGATCGAGAACAGCACGGTACATTTGAAGCCGTGATGCACGGCGAGGATCTTGCCCAGCATCGGCAGGGCTTCCTCGGAGCGATACTCCTCGTCGCCGGCGACCAGGACGATGTGCTTGCCCTTGCCGGGCCCTTCTTTGCCTTCGTACACGACCCACGGATCTTCGGCCGACGCCGTCAGACCGCTGCAAAACGCCACCGCCCCCAGGACGAGTCCAGCTAGTTTCATCGCCATCGTCATGTTGCACACGGGAATACCTCCCTCTCTTTGGAAACCAGTAAATGGGTGCTCGAAACGTTCGTTCGACAAACCGCTTGCCGCGACCCGCCCCTGCACGTTCGAGGCATTCAGTCGCGGTCCGGCGCCAACAAGATAGCAGAAGGCCGCCGCTGTAACGAGCCCACAGCCTGGAGGGCAATCGCCACAAGAAGCACGCAAAGACACAACTTCGCGAGGGGTCTTTTTTGTGCCTGCTTGTGCTCTTGGTGGCCAAATGTTGCTGGCAGCACGGTTGAGAATCAACAACACGTTGTCGGTGTGAACGCCGTTAAGGGCCGGCTTGGCGAGGCCGCCAATCCCGCATGCTGCGAAGGACCCGTATGCGATCTGCGGCGCCGAACTTCTCGTACAGTTGCTGCGTCCAGGCGTACGCCTCCGGCATCTTGCCGACAAACGTAATCGGGCGCGGGTAGGCGAGCGCCAAATTGTGGGGCAGGTCGCCAATCCGCAGCACGCCCAGGAACTCCGGGGTCTGCGGGTCCTCGTGACTGGTGGGACAGTCCGCGAGCACGATCTCGGTGATCTGCGGGTCGAGCAGCGCGGCATAAATGGCCAGCGGCGCCGTGTATCCCTGGCCGTACACCGCCGCGGGCCCCGTTACGGACTCCTGCCGTAACACCGCGACGGCAGCGAGCAGATCGCTGACCTGACGCTCGGGCAGGGTTTCGCCCAACAGCGGATAGGTCCGCCGCGCGGTCCATAGATAACCGGGGCCCAGTGACGTCGCGGCCGTGTTGCGCACCTCGACCGCCGCCGTCGCCAACTCGCCGCTAATGCCGGGCCGGGAAGAACCGCCGCCCGCGAACGTACTGCGCGCGTCCGGTTGCACCGCGAAGGCCAGCGTGGGGATGGGCCACTGGGCTTCTTGTGGCCGTCGCGTCTTGATGCCGACCGTCATCCCGTCGAAACTGTCGAACACGTACGTCGCGTAGGTGCCGCCGCTGTCGCTGCCGTCCGCTCGGAAATCCCGCCGGCGCGGAGCGCGATCCGAGCAAGTGTGGCGGAACGTGAGTTCCCGCAGTCGCTTCAGCGCCGTCTCTTGATGCGCACGCCACGCGGCCTCGTCGGTGATCGCGGGCAGTTCGCCGCGCCGTACCAGCAGCGTGTCAATGCGGCGCATCTCGTCCTGCTCCGGCAGCTTGCCGCCGAATACCAGCAGATTTTCTTCCGGCTCCACGAAGTCCGTCACGTCATCGGTGACGGGCGTCGGGTCGTTCTTCAGGTGCGCGTTGAACCACGTGAAAATGGCTTGACGGAGTCTCGGTGTATAACCGTGGGGCGTCAAGTCTTCGACGAGGTCAAAATGGCTGCTGGCGCCCAGCGCCGCGTACTGTCGGCGGATGCGGTGAGCGACATCGCGGTACCCGTAGGGCCGCCACAGGACATCTTCGGAGCCGGAGGCAATCAGCAACGAGCGAGGGGCGATCAGGGCGCCGATATCGGGCCAGCACCAGCGGTAGTAGTTGATCCAGAACGCGCAGTCGCAGTGGCCGTCGGTGGCCCGGTCGAAGACCACGTGTTCGATGCTGCCGGATTGGCACACCGGCACCACGACCTTGACTCGCTCGTCCGCGGCTCCCAAGCACCAGGAAATGACGCCGCCGCCGCTCAGTCCCGTGACTCCCATGCGGCCGGCGTCGACGTCGGGACGCGTCTCCAGGTAGTCCAGTGCCCGCATCGCGTTCCAGACCTCGGTGCCCGCCGGCGTGTAGCCCCGACTGGGCCAGTCCCAACGTTCTTCCCGGTACGTGCCGTGGTGCAATCCCTGGCACTCGCCCAGCTGGATCGGGTCCAGCACCAGCGCCACGTAGCCGTGTTGTCCGAACCACCGCGGATTCGCCTGGTACGGCGGATTCACCTTGCCCTTGCTGTGACCGCACAGATACAGGACCGCGGGCAGCCGGCCGTCGACCTTGGCAGGCCGATACAGGTTCCCGGCCACGTACGCCCCCGGAATACTCTGAAAATGGATCTTCTCCACCACATAGTCCCCTCGCTCCAGCACACCGGTGACCGTGGCGGCCAAGGGCGAGCGGGGCGGCAAGGGGGACAACCCCAGCATCTCCCGCCACATTTCGCGCCGCTGCGCCACGGTCGCTTCCCATTGGGCCGGCGAAAGGGGCACGGCCAGCGAAGCACTGGACACCTGGCGTGCCTCCTCGCGGGCCGCACCATAGATCGTGGTCCAGTCCCCGGCTGCCGCGTGCGAGAAGGCTCCCAGTCCGAACAACAGGCCAATGATGACGAATCGGGGGACGTAAGGCATGTTGATCTCCTTAATGAAATGAAAGGACGAAACCGTCATCGGTCGGCCGCCGGCGCGGACCCGGTCAGGGCAACCGTATCTTGCGGTTTGGAGCCGTGTTCGAGTTACTCCTTGACGTCGATATTGACCCACTCTTTCCGCATCTCCTGCGGCACGGATTCGCGCCAGATGGCGAAGACTTCGTTCACGTCGACGTGCGGATTCCCGCGCTCGTTCCCTTCCTGACCGCCCTGCGCCGGAGTCAGCGGCGCCCAAAGAATGTCGATCCGGGCGCTGTCGCTGAAATATCGGCCTCCGCTGACCTTGCCTTCTTCGTCCACATCCAACAGGTAGTGGAACGACTTGGTCCGCTTCAAGCGCGGAGAGCGGGTGTACTCTTGGTTGGTGCTGGCGGCGTACGCGACGTTCATTCTCACTTCCACCTGTTGGCCACCGGACCTTTTCGCCGACGAAGACGAGAAGGCGTAGATCGGATAGTTCCAAACCTCCTTGCCCAACTCCGAGTCCATGGCCACCGGATGCGAACTCCGCCCGATCCAGTTGGCCAGCACGACGTGCAGCAGGCCGGGGTTGATGGCGTCGTCCTGCGGGTTGTTCTCGTCGTCGTCGCCGCCCAAGAACTCCGCCTCCGAGTACATGTAGATCTCCGCCAGCAATGCCTTGATGTCGGCGGGCGTGAAAGTGACGCCGTTTCGGGGAACGCTGGACTGCGGCTCCGCATGACGGATGGATGCCGCCGTCCAACCGTTGCAGTGCCCGTGCCAACCAGGAGTGCGCTCGACCGTCCTTCTTCGCAGTCCGAAAATGCCCCGGCGTTCAACGGTCGGCTCTTTGATCGTGGACGTGTCTTTCTGCTCGAACGCGGCCGCCAACGACCGGCCCTCGTGAAACGCCAGATCGTACTTCCGCATCGCCGAGATCGTGCCGCCGGCGCGATCGGGGTAATCGTGCCCCGAATAAGGAACTCGGTCCTCAGGCACGCCGCCTTCGGTCGGCAAATCGTCGAATCGCCAAACCAGTTCTTGGTCCCACCATCGCTGGTACGCCTCGTTCTGCGTTGTGATCTCCAACTCTCGGATCGCAGTCGATGCTTGAGCGAGACTAGTGTGCGTGAGCGACAGAGCAATTGCGAGCGTAAGCGACGTCACGTGACTCCTCCTTGTCGAAGCCGATGCCTCGGTCCAAACTTGCCGCGGCAGCCTCCATTAAACAAAAGACGCCCTCGCACGACAACGTGCAGGGCGTCTGTTTTGTGTCCCGTTCCGTGCGGGGGCGAGCCATGGTCTCACCCTCGGTCGGACCGTACGTTTCTCTGATTGGGTTACTTCTGGACGTGCTTGTGGCCGTTCTTCTGGACGTGGCCGTCCTTCTGGCAAGCGCCGTTCTTCTGGCAGGCGCCGTCCTTCTGGGCCGCGCCGCCCTTCTGAGCCGCGCCGCCCTTCTGAGCCGCGCCGCCCTTCTGAGCCGCGCCGTCCTTCTGAGCCGCGCCGCCCTTCTGAGCCGCGCCGTCCTTCTGAGCCGCGCCGTCCTTCTGAGCCGCGCCGCCCTTCTGAGCCGCGCCGTCCTTCTGAGCCGCGCCGTCCTTCTGAGCCGCGCCGCC
>CAYPGE010000126.1:0-9501 GCA_964409865.1 uncultured Pirellulaceae bacterium | reverse complement strand
GGGCCGCGCCGTCCTTCTGGGCCGCGCCGTCCTTCTGGGCCGCGCCGTCCTTCTGAGCCGCGCCGTCCTTCTGAGCCGCGCCGGCTTTCTGGGCCGCGCCGTCCTTCTGGGCCGCGCCGTCCTTCTGAGCCGAGTCACCGGCGTACGCCATGGTTCCAAGGCACAACAAACCACAAATCGCAACGATCAACGTGTGTTTCATGAGCACACTCCCCAGGGAAAAAGGTTAACGAAGCTTACGGAGTTGTACAATCTCCTCAACCGCCAATGTTTTTCTAAGTTACCCCAAACAATCTAACTTCGCCAGTCGTGCAACGCAAGATTCTTGCGTTTTTTTGTCTGCCGAAGTTTCCAGGCAGTTGACGCGCAGGCCGATATCAGGCTTCCAAGAACCTGGACGGATAACGCCCCAAGTAATTGGGCCGTCAGTTTTTCCGTCTTCAGTTGGACGCCTGCCCCATATTTTCTCACCGCCCCCGGTGAGTTGCGTTGCTCGGCCACGCGCGAAGGAAAGATTTCACCCCCTGCTGGAATTCGGCGGAACCTCGCCAATACCTTGACCACCCCAGGGGCTCGGCGCGTGGTTGTTCGCAGTTGGGTGGCGGTATTAACGGATGGCTACGGAACGTCTCTTGTTAACGGACGGCTCAGATACAGCGTGGTTGTCGGCTCTTCCCGGCGTAACGCGACGCAAATGGGTTGACTGTCAACTTGGCGCCGTCAAGGGCTTGCCGTTGTCGCGGGGCCGCAGTTTCAGGAGGAATCGACGACGGCGAAATCGTGGGGTCCCGGAAACCGTTTGCGGAGCTTGGTGATCGCGGCGGACGAACGCGCACAGCCGAGGACCACGTGGCCACGGCGGATGAACTCCTTGGTCATGGCCAGTCCCAGCCCGCGGCTGACCCCGGTGATCACGATGCGTCTTGAATCTGTCATGGAACGTTCGTTTCTTCTCCTCCGATGGGAACCGCTTGCTGAGCCTAAATGGCCTTGCGTAATCTTGGGACAGATGTTCGGCGCAGGTCTCCCGACCGATGTTCGGCGCAGGTCTCCCGACCGATGTTCGGCGCAGGTCTCCCGACCGATGTTCGGCGCAGGTCTCCCGACCTCGCCGAAATGGCCGACCGTAGGTCTCCCCGACGATTCTTGGCGACCTGCGGTCGGGCCCGTGCTGCGGTCGGGAGACGGCAGCACAACCGGCGCGCCCCAGAATCACTCAAGCCCCTTTAGGGCCGGTTTTCGTACCACACCAATTTGTTCGAGCGGCCGGCGACGGCGACCAGATCCGAGCGTCCGTCGCCGTTGAGGTCCGCCACGGCCAGTCCCTCGACGGCGATCTGGCGATCCAGCGGAACGGCATGGAAGCCGCTCGCCTTGCTATCGCTGGAATCATACAGCGTCAGACCGCCGCCGGCGCCGCGCCATCCCGCCACGAGTTCGTCGCGCCCGTCACGATCCAAGTCCGCGACCACCAGCGCGTGGCCCTCCCGCAGTGATTCATCCAGGACGCATCTCCGCCAGCCATCCGGCCCGTCTTGCGGCAGGTAGACCACGACTTGATGGCCGTGCCAAGGTTCGATTGCGGCCAGAAACGATCGCCCGTCCGGCAGACGGCCCACCGCCACTTCGCTCGATCCGCGCGCCGCACCGGGTTCGTTGGAGACCGGCGGCGCGCCGGCCGCGATCTGTTTCTTGATCCAGCGGCCTTCCGCCAACGGGCCTTCGAGATCGAAGCGGAAGATGCCCTCGTAGCTGGCCGTCAAGATCTCCTCGCGTCCGTCGCCGTCCAGGTCTCCGATGTGTACGCCGTGGACGACGGTCAACGTCTCGTCAATCTTCCAAACCTCCAATTTGCCGCTGGGAAAGTGCGGCGGAACGGCAAAGGCCCACAGATGCGCCGGCCGTGGCGCGCGTGCGCCCTCGGAGCCGGGGCCGAACAGCGGAACGTGAACCAGTTCCTTGCGCCCGTCGCCGTCCAGGTCGGCCCAGCGCACCCGATGCGTGACGGGGTCCGCGGCGATTCGGTGCCGGGTCCACGGCACATCCTCCGCCGTGGGCTGGCGCAGCAAGTAGATCTCCCCGCCGCGTCGCGATTCATTGAAGTAGAACCCGCCGGCCAGCGCCAATTCCAGCCGCGTGTCGCCGTCGATGTCGTACGCCGCCAGGTCGATGTTCTTGTCCGTACGGGCGACGGGCCGCCGTTGCCAAGTCGGGTTTTCGTACCAATCGACACGGTCGGCTTCCGTGGACAGCGCGATCACGTCAGGACGGCCGTCCGCATTCACATCGGCCACCGCCACTTGGTAGCCAGCGGGAAACGCGTCAATCTCGTGCCGCTGGAATTGGACCGGACCGCAGGCCATCAGGACCAGGATGAGCGGTTGTGGGGTCATCGTCAGCTCCTTTGCAGAGTCGGGTTTGACAATCTGCCAGATTCGACTGTCGTGTTTCGGCCGGATCGCCTCGCTTCCCGGCGAGCGCTGGGCGTCAGCCCAGCGGTCAGTTCCCCGGCGAGCGCTGGGCGTCAGCCCAGCGGTCAGTTCCCCGGCGAGCGCTGGGCGTCAGCCCAGCGGTTTTTCTTGGGGCCGGCTGGCAAGGGACCAGTGGGCTCACGCCCACCGCTGGCCGGACTTGGACAACCGAACGAATGGGACCTATTCTAGCTTCCCTTGGCCGCCGCTGTCAGCTAACCTGAAGCGACCTACTGGAGGATTTCCCATGCGCGCGCACTCCCCTCTGCAGATTGGGCTGGCCGTGGTGGTCAGCGTTCTGGCGACGTCGCTTTCCGCTCAGGATCCCGTGACGGACTTCCTGAAGCGCGAGATCATCGGCAACGAGTTGCCGTTGGCCGAGGTGCAACGCTACGTCGAAAACCGCGTGCCGCGCATGCCGTCGTGCGCGACGGCGGCGGAGTGGCAGGCCGAGGCCGATCGCTTGCGGCAAGCCGTGCTGAGCCGGGTCGTGTATCGCGGCGAAGCGGCCGGCTGGCGAGACGCCCAGACCATAGTCGAATGGCTCCAGACCATCGACGGCGGACCTGGGTATCGGATCAAGAAGCTCCGCTACGAAGCCTTGCCGGGGCTCTGGATTCCTGCCCTGCTGTACGAGCCGGAAAAACTGTCGGGCCGGGTTCCCGGCATTTTGAACGTGAACGGCCACACGTCGCTGGGCAAGCAGTACCCGCCCAAGCAGATTCGCTGCATCAATCAGGCGAAACGCGGCATGCTGGCGTTAAACATCGAGTGGGTGGGCATGGGGCAGCTGAGCACGGGCGGATTTTCGCACGCCCGCATGAACCAGCTGGACCTGTGCGGCACCAGTGGGCTGGCGCCATTCTATCTGTGCATGAAACGCGGCCTCGACGTGCTGCTCAGCTTGGAAAACACCGATCCGCAGCGAGTGGCCGTCACCGGACTGTCCGGCGGCGGCTGGCAAACGATCCTTCTCAGCTCTCTGGATACCCGCGTCACGCTCACCAATCCCGTGGCCGGATACTCCAGCTTGATGACCCGCGCGCGGCATTTCAAGGACCTGGGCGATTCCGAGCAGACGCCGACCGATCTGGCGACCGTGGCGGATTACACGCACCTGACGGCCATGATGGCGCCGCGGCCGACGCTGTTGACGTACAACGCCAAGGACGATTGCTGTTTCGAGTCGGGCTACGCCCTGCAGCCGTTGCTGGACGCGGCGGGGCCCATGTTCCGTTTGTTTGACAAAGCCGACGCCCTTCGCTCGCACGTGAACGAGGAGCCGGGCACGCACAACTACGAAGTTGACAACCGCCAAGCGCTGTACCGCATGTTGGGCGATTTCTTCTATGCGGGCAGTGCCGATTTCGACGCCAAGGAGATCCCGTCGGACGGCGAGGTCAAGACGGCGGAGCAACTGAAGGTCGAACTGCCAGATCCGAACGAAGACTTCCACACGCTGGCGCTGGCCCTCGGCCGGAGTCTGCCGCGCGGTGGCGAATTACCTCAAGACGCCGCCGCAGCAGCCGGATGGCAGACCGAGCGTCGTCAACGCTTGCGCGACGTCGTCCGCGCCAAGGACTACCAGGCGATCATCGCGACCGAGGCCGGACGCGAGACCAAGGGGGACGTGACGGCGGTTTATTGGCGGCTGATGATGGACAGCGACTGGACCGTGCCCGTCGTCGAGCTGACGGGCCAGCGGGCGGACAAGACGGCGATCCTGGTCGCCGACGGAGGCCGGCAGGCGGTTGCAGCCAACGCGTCCCAATTGCTCCGTGACGGCTACCGCGTGCTCGCCGTGGACCCGTTCTACTTCGGCGAATCCAAGATTCGGCAGAGCGACTGGCTGTTCGCACTGCTGGTGGCCACCGTCGGGGACCGGCCATTGGGATTGCAGGCCGGCCAGCTTGCCGCCGTCGCCCGCTGGTCGGCGGGACGGGACTCCGCCGCGCCGGTCACACTGGTCGCGATCGGCCCTCGCACCAGCGTCTTTGCCCTGGTGGCAGCCGGCCTGGAAACACAGGCCGTAGCCGCGGTCGAACTTCGCCAGTCCCTGGGCAGCCTCAAGGAAGTCATCGAGCGCAACGCGGCGGTCGCCGAGTCCCCGGAGTTGTTCTGTTTCGGCCTGCTGGAATGCTGCGACGTCCAGCAGTTGACCGCCCTCGTGGCCCCGCGGCCGGTCCGGTTCATCGAGCCCGGCGACCGCGCCAAACAGGAACTAGCGGGGCTGGCCGCGTGGTATCAACTGCTGGGCCGCCCCCACGATCCGCTGTCCCCGTGACAACGTAGACCAATCAGGGGTCTGGTCTGCTCGCTGCGCGGTCGCAGAAGCCCGGCTTTTACGGAGAGGCCGGGCTTCTTGGCTGCGGCCCAATCTTGTCGAAGGGGACAGGCTTGAAACCCGGCAGACGCTTGAACGCTTCGGCGTCCGCACGCAGCAGGAAGTTCCCCTTGGCCGCATCCACGAAGCCCGGGTCGCCGTCCGTCGTCCAGATCTCCTCCGCTTCAGATTTCCAGTTGCCGCTGCTGACCTGTCCGCAGCGCACCAGCACGTTGTTCTTCGCGTGGTTGACTCGCGGCTGGCCGGGCTGCGGGGTCATGAAACCGACCAGATCCGGATAGCGCGTCGTGTACGGCGGCTTGGTGATGTTCACTTCCTGCAGCAGCCGCGTCTGCCACTGGCAGCCCTGGCCGCCCTCCACGGCCTCCTTCCAGCGTCGGTCGTTCCAGGGGGCCGAACCCAGCGCCCGCTGGCACTCGATGAAGATGTTGTTCTCCGCCGTGTTGTCGTGGCCGCCGTGCGAGAAGACGGTCCCGAAGCTGCCGCGGCCCGGATGGCCGCAGCGCACGAAGACGTTGCCGAACACCGTGTCGCCGCCGTCTCCGTCGTCGAAATAGACCGCGGCCGTGCCGTGGCCCAGCGGGCTGCCGATGTCGCGCCAGAAGTTGTAGCGGATCAGATTGCCGCGGCAGGACGGATTGCGGCCCTTGTACAGGGCGGCCGCATCGTCGGAGGCCGTGCAGACATCGCGCACGATGTTGTACTCGAACACGTGGTCGTTGCCGCTGATCCCCACGGCCATGTGCGGGGCGTCGTGCAGCAGGTTGTGGGCGGCGCGATTGCCCACGCCGCCGAGCGTGATGCCGCTGGCATAGCTCAGCTGATGCTGCGAGAACCGCCAGATGTGGTTGTTCACGGCCTCGTGGCCCGCCGGCGTGAGCGTCTTGCGGTCGCCGCCTTCCAGCACCAACCCGCCGGTGCCCGTGTCGTGGATGCGACAGCCCTCGACGCGATGCCCGGCGCCGCCGCTGACGCGAACGCCACGCTGGCGCGTATTGCGGACTTCGCACGCCTCGATCCGATTGTGGCTGCCGCCGGAGACCTCGATGCCGTCGCCGAGGGACGCTTCCACAATGAACCCGCGGAGGGTCACGTGCGAGGCGTCCTGCAGCGAGATCAGCGGCGCGTGCAACGTGGACAGCACGATACGGGCCCCGGCCATCGCGACCGGCGGCCAGAAATAGAGCCGGCCGGAGGCTTGGTCGAGGTAAAACTCGCCCGGCTGATCCAGCTCCTCCAACAGGTTCAGCGCGCGATATCGCCGCGGCGCCGGATTGCCTTGCTTGATGCCGTACAATGTCGGCCGGGCCAGCGTCATCTGACGCTTGGCGACGTCGATGGCCTTGACTCTGATCGCTTCTTCGTACCAGTCGAAACACCAGTAGCCCAACAGCCAGACTCCGGCCTCGACGTTCCAGCGTCCAGGCCGCTCGCCGCTGTATTCAAACGTGCCGGGCCGCGACGATGCGTCGCCCGTGCGCGGCACGGAACCGGAATCGACGATCTTGGCGATTGTCGCCCAGCCCTCATTCGGCCAGCGAGCGGGTGTCATCCGCTGGTCGTCGAAGAACAGTTCCGGGACCGCCGGCGCGCCGCGAAAGCTGTCGGGGTAGCTCGCCCACTTTTTGATCCCGGCCGCGGACAACTCCGCCTGCAGGACCCCTCCGCGCGCCGCAGGCTCCAGACGCGACAGGATGTTCTCGTCGCGGACAGGCTGAAAGACGTCGGGCGACAAGACAGCCCCGCCGCACAGCCGGGCCTCCTCGCCCGTGGCCGCCTGCCAGACGACGGGCGCGGCGGCCGTGCCCGAGTCCTGTTGGCCCAAGACCAGACTCGCGCCGAGGCGATACACCCCGCCATGCACGAACACCGTGACCGGCTGGGCGAGCGGTTCCGCTTGTCTGTGCCTGCGAATCTCGTCGCGTGCCCGCTCCAGCGTGGCGAACGGTGCCGCTGGGCTGCCGGGATGGGCGTCGTTGCCCGCCGGCGCGACGTGGAACTCGGCTGCGATCAATCCGTGGCAGGCGATCGCGGCAACGGCGGCCAGCAGGGGGCTAAATCGCGTCATAGTTCCTCCTCCTCCGATGTGCTGCGCGCCCTGGGAATGAGGGCCGCATCGTCGTAACGGTTCATCAACTCGCGAACGTCCCAAGCGTGTTCGGCGCTGCGTTGTTCCCAGTGCCGAACCTCCTCGGCGGTGTATTCGTAGAAGCCACGCCCGTTGGCGATGCCTCGGGCGTCGCGGTCCATCAGTTCCTGCAGCGTTCGGGGCAACTCGGTGGCCCGGCTCAGACTCGGCAATACCCTCTGCATCGCCTTGCCGTACAGCGCCGGCCCGCCACTCAAGTCGATCCAGCGAAACGGCCCGGACAGGGTCGCGACCAGTCCCAGCGCGTTGCGGCAGGCGCGGTCGATGGTCTCGATGTCTGCCACGCCCAGTTCCAGAAGGTGCAACGCTTCGCGGTACATCGCGTAGGCGATGCGATTGAACAGGAAACCGGGCAGGTCCTGCTGCACCAGACACGGCTGCTTGCCGCCGGCCCGGGCCAGGTCCGCCGCAGCCGCCAACGCCTCGTCGGAGGTCTGCTCCCCGCGGATCAATTCCATAAAGCGCGTGACATGCGCCGGCGGCGCCCAGTGCATGCCCAGGAACCGTTCCGGGTGCTTCCGGTCGCGCTGCAATTGCGTGATCGGCAGCGACGACGTGTTGCTGGCGATCGGCACGTGCGGGCCGAGCACGGCTTCGAGCCGCTCGAACACGTCTTGCTTGACCGCCAGATCCTCGGCGACCGATTCGATCACGAAATCGCAGCCGGCCAGCGATTCCAGCGAATCGACCGGCACGTAGCGCGCGGGCCATTGTGCGGGCAGGTCAGCGGAAAAGCCGGCCCGCTCCACCAGGTCCTGGATCGCTCGCGCGATGTACTCCCGCGCCTCGTCGTGAACCGCCTGGCGGCGGGCGTGCGCGACGACGCGCAAGCCGTGCCCCAGCAGACAGGCCGCAATGCCACGCCCCAACAACCCCAGTCCCACGACGCCGACCGTTTTGATGTCCATGATGACCCTCGTTTTGCCGCATATCCGGAGGGGAATTATACACGACCTTCCGCGCCGCCCAACCAGCCGTCAGTGGTCGCCCGCAGGAAACAACGCCGCCGACCGGCTGCGTTACGCCGGTGTTTTGCTCTGGTGCAGTGTCAGTGGACCCGCACCTTGACGTGTATACCGCTCGGCGGTATACTTTTGTGGCTGCACGACCTGCCGAAACGCCGTTGACGGCAGTCAAGGATGTCCGGTCAACAACCATCAATCCGAGGCAGTGTGTGCTTTGACGCACCGAACTCGCGAGTTTTCCCCCGAAGATCTCCTTCATTTCGTGGAACTCGACGAGTTTCGAGATGACTGGGAATCATTGGGTCTGGACGTCGAAGGCGACTTGTGGGCGCTCCAAGTCATGATTATGGCAGGGCCCAAGAAGTCGCCTGTCGTTGAAGGAACGGGTGGACTTCGCAAAATCCGCTTTTCTCCGGACAGGTGGGCCAGGGGAAAAAGCGGGGGTGTTCGCGTGTGCTACGTCTACTTTGAAAAGCACTGGACCGTGCTCCTCGTTGCCGCCTACGACAAGACGGAGAAGGATGACCTGACCTCGGAGGAGAAGCACGGAATCAAGGAATACGTACGGAGTATCGATCGTTATTTTTCCGAACGTTCTTATCGTTAACGCCCAGAGGCAGAGGAAAAGGAATACGGATGAAAAGTGCCGTCGGCCAGCGAATCTTGAAGCGATTAGGAGACTTCGCCGAAACGCTGAAGACGACTGACAAAATAAGCGCGAAGTACACTTGTCGGACCGTCAGACTCAATCTGGAGCCGCAGTCGTACTCCCCAGAGAGAATCCGTGACACGCGGCGAATTCTGAACGCAAGCCAGCGTATTTTCGCCGAATTTCTGGGCGTTTCGGCAAGATCTGTCCAAGACTGGGAGCAGGGGCTTAAGCTGCCTCATGGATCGGCTTGTCGCATCATGGACGAAATCCGCCGGAATCCCGAATACTGGATCAAGCGTCTCAGGGAATTGGCAACCCCTGTTGAGGGTTGAACAGCAAGGAATGAGACTGGGAATTGTGGCCGTCGTTTGCCGATGCAGAAACATGCTGGGGGAAATGCTCGTCTTGACCGGCAAGCCATCAGGCCGGGTCGCTAAGGGCCATTTTCGGCAGATTCTTCCTTGTCGCTCTCCAGCCACGCCACATCCACGCGGGCAAACGAGATGCGGCGGTAGCCGTCGCGTTCGAACAGCACGCCGATCGTGCCGTCGGACAGCTTGGTCAGGCACGAGTAGGCCGCGGAGCCGCCGTACAACACTCGCGATTTCGCCCACGTCCGGCCTTCGTCGTAGCTGAGCCGCAGCGTGAGTTGTTTGCGAGCCGCGTTGCTGGCCGGGTTCGCAAACACGATCCGACTGCGGGCCGACGGCGACGGGGGATCGGGCCACGAGTACCGTAGGATGCTGGCCTGGCAGACCGGTTCCACCAATTGCTCGTCCAACGTGACCGGACCCCACGACTCGCCGCCGTCGCGGCTGATCGCCACCGCACGGCAGTGCTGGCCATGGTACGAACGCATGTTGTCCAAGATCGCCCCGTCCGACAACTCGACGATCGTCGATTCGTTGGTCCGTTCGTCG
>CAYPGE010000125.1:0-20554 GCA_964409865.1 uncultured Pirellulaceae bacterium | reverse complement strand
CCGTCGGTGACCACCAGACCGTCGCACAGCTGAATCAGGCGATCGGCCGCCGCGGCGACCGCCGCGTCGTGCGTGACCATGACGATCGTCTGCTGCAGTTCGTCCACCAAGCCGCGCAGCAACGCGGTCACTTGCCGGCCGTTGGCGCTGTCCAAGTTGCCGGTTGGCTCATCTGCCAACAACACCAGCGGTTCAATCGCCAGGGCGCGGGCCACCGCCACCCGCTGCTGCTCGCCGCCCGACAGCTTGCCGGGAACGTGCTGGCAGCGGTGAGACATCCCCACCTGCTCCAGCACGGTCCGAGCGCGCTCGCGAGCCTCCGGCGACGGCACGCCGTCCAACTCCAGCGGCAGGGCGACATTTTCCTCAGCGGTCAACGTCGGCAGCAGGTTGAACGTCTGGAAGATGAACCCCAAACGCCGCCGGCGGAGGAGCGTCCGCCCGTCATCGCTCAGGCTCGATAAGTCCTCGCCGTCCAACAGCACTCTTCCGCTGGTCGGCACGTCGACGCCGCCCAACAAATGCAGCAAAGTGCTCTTGCCCGACCCCGACGGGCCCATAATCGCCACAAACTCCCCACGCTCCACGGTCACGTCGACACCGCGGAGGACTTCCACATCCACCTCCCCGGTGTGATACGTCTTTTTCAATCCTTGTCCTTCAATCACAGGCATTGTGTCTCTCCAGGATATTGCCGGTCACAACTCCACCTGCCCTCGATGACTCAGGAAATCAAATGCGGGGGCAAAGCTGCATCGAGAAACGCCGGCGCAGCCTGGCCAAACAACCACTGCGCTCATGTAATCCATGCGGAGCGGAACAGGCGCGACGAGTCTCGAAAGACGCCGGCCATCCATGCCGAAACGACGGCTCGGTAAAGAATCAAATCTGCAAACGAATACCACGGCCCTGGACGATCATGGGCACGGGCACAGGCGTGTGCCATTCGACAAGGATGGACCTACGGCTGGCAAGGGGCAGCCGATTTGCAGTGAAACATCGCCGGAACCGTTTGCCCGGACGGTCCTCGGTTTCCACGGAACGTTCCCCCTTGCCTGGGTACAGAATTGGCCAGCTTGAAGGCACATCGGCGGGCTGATCCTCTGGGCCAGCGATGGCCAACGTACACGTGGGGACAACGCGACCAATCCTCCAAACTTGGGAGTCTCCGTCACGCTCCGGCCCGTTGGGCAATACACAGCACAACAGGATTTGGCCCAATAGAACGTACATCGTTCGACAGTTCTAACAATCGGCCGCAACGTCGTCAAGGCATTCCGTGGGGCCGGAGCCGAAGAACGGTTCGCAAGTGACGGTGAAAGAACTGGGACAGGCACCTCGCAGGCCCCCGTTTTCCAGTGATTGGCGCGGCGCCAGCTCGAAGCCCGTCCCATTGTCACAGCCTCTGAGGGAACGATGCCGAGCTTGATTTCTGTGCCCCGGCACCGTAAACTTACGCACGTTCCGATCCTCCGGAAACACGTCCATGTGCCGACCAGCGTTCACGACAAGGTGCCTGATTCTACCTGTGGCGATGTTGCTGCTGACCAGCGTGGCCGCCTATTTCTTAGTCTCCGGCGCCCTTCGCAGCGCGGCCGCCCAAGAACGTCGAGAAGAGCGGACGTTTTCCTTGACGGTCCGATCCGAATCGAAGTCTTCCGTTGCGTCCGGCGCCGCGGGCGGGACGAGCTTGCCCAGCCTGTCGAATCGCGGTTCAACGCCTCTGACCGAGGGCTTGCGCGAAGATCGTCCGACGCAGGTCCGCGTTGATGTGCGGCGTTGGCGGGTGCTGGTCCTCGCCCGCAGCGGCAAAGCCTCACGTTGCGGCCAACTGCCAAACCGGCGGTCTACGTGCCGTGTACCCAGGCTCTCCTTCCCGCCTCTCTCTCCACAACAGATGTTCTGCACGTGGGTCATTTGAGCCGCTGACCTGTTCTCACGTGATGCAGATTCCGTCTTCCGTCCGCGTCAGCGCCGGCACTGCGCCCTGAATCCGGGCAGTTCCCGCGCCCCTGCGTCGGCGGCCATCCACTGACCGTCGGTCTAGCGACCTCTTGGCATCGTTCGAGAAATAACTGTCCAGTGTTGATTGCTGATCATCCCACGGAGTGTGATGGCGACTTTGACGAGGCGACAGTTATTTCTCGAACGATGCCTAGCAATAATCCCTATTCGGAGAAAGAACATCCATGTCTGGACAAGAAAACATTCGCGCCACGGGCGAGCGTACGTCCCGAACCAAACAAAATGGAAACCAAGACCCGCGACCGCAAGAGATCATCGAGCTGCTGGACAGAGTCGCCGGAACGCTCGACGCGGGCCATCCTCAAAAAACACTGGAACTCCTTCAGAGATCGAAACTCAGGTCGCCCTGGGTAACGAATGCGATGGCCGTGTGCCTGTTGCGGCTGGGCGACACCAAGCGCGCGATCGAAATGTTGAAAGGTCTTGTCGTCACTTCCGGCGTCTGTTTTCGGACGGACGTGCCCCCCGTATTCCTCACCAATTTCGCGACCGCGCTGCTGATGGATCACAATATCAGCGGCAGTATCAGCGCGCTGGCCAACGTGCGTGACGAAGAGAATCCCACCGTACAACGGCTTCGCGGCGCAATTCGGAAGTGGAAGGCGGGACTCTCTCTATGGCAGAAGATCCGTTGGTATTGGGGAGACACGCCCGGTGGCCCTGTGGAATTGGGAGCCCCTCCAGGCGAAATATGATCTCGGCTGCCTATTGACTGATAAGGCGGACGGTGCATGGAAGGTCTTTTGTCGTGTTGGGGGGCGGGCTCGGCCTGATTCCGTGCTGGCATCGTGGCATCACACGACCGGGTTCCACGTCACCGGAACGCCTAGCCAGGATCCCGGCGGTCCCGCCATTCCCGCCCCCGCGGCCCGCCGTTCGCCCCTGTCGCGTTCCCACGGTCAGAACCACGAAACCGAGGATGTGCCTCTTGCTGACGGGCCTGATGGTTGGCTCCAAACAAAGAGTTGCTCGCAATCTTGTGCCTGAACAACCGCGATGGGTGGTGCGCGAGTCAGCACAGCGACGGCCACACCGCATCCGGCTTTGGGCCGGCATCCAGTTCGTATTGGCGGTCGTCTACTACTGCCTGACCCACATCTACGGACTGTCGCTGACGGGGAACCGGAGGCAGCCAGCCGGGAAAGAGTCTTCACAGCTTGGGTATCGGCGCCAGCTTGGAGCCCTTCGGAGGTTCGGGATAGACGCGCCGGTATTCCGGCACGAAATCCACGCCGAATCCGCGCTGTAATTCACCGTGCGCCCGGCCCGCCCAAGGCGTTCCGGGGTGATTTTCCATCACCGAACGGAAGAGTTCCGCCGCCCGTTCAATATACGGCCCGCTTTCCTTGGTCAGCGTCTGCGAGCGGACGGTGACGTTCCAGTGTACGAGGCGCAGGTCGGGCGGTTTTGTCAACGGCACGACTTTGGGCTCCTTGATAAACGCCTCCAGCGCGGCGTCGTACTCCCAGATTCGCGCCTGGTAGGCCACCAGTTGGGCGTAGATCAAGTCGTAATTCGCCTGCCAGCGCGGATCCGCCTCTTGAGTCCGATGGTGCGCGCCCTTCTCCAACGCTTTCTGGACCCGGGCCAAATACACGAGAAAGTTCTTGGCTTTGGCCTGCTCCTGGCGAGCTTGCCGGACGAACTGCTCCAACGTCGGCGAAAAATGCACGCGCATTTCGATCTGGTTCGCCAATTCCGGACGCTGCAGCGGATCCAACTCGTAAATGCACTGCCACATGATGGACCGCAGCGGATAGCGGTCGCGGTCGCGCAGCAGTTCCTCGCGGGCGTGCAGGTCCGGACGGTAGGGCCGCATGACCTCCAACTCGTAGACTCGCTTCT
Organism: uncultured Pirellulaceae bacterium; assembly: GCA_964409865.1. Lineage (GTDB taxonomy): Bacteria > Planctomycetota > Planctomycetia > Pirellulales > Pirellulaceae > Anammoximicrobium. The sequence goes on along the minus strand of CAYPGE010000125.1, from coordinate 16,684 downwards.
CGCCCCGCACCAGCGAGGATTCGAGGCTGGGCAACAGGAAGAAGATACCGCCCGTCTCCCGCGCCAAGCGGCATTGCTCGTAGGGCCCAAACCCGCTGGGGAAGGCGTCGTGCCGCCGCCGAAAACCGTCCGTCTGCAACTGCTCCACAAACGCCGTCTCCGGACCGCGATCGACGGGCAGCCAGTGGATGTCGTGCGTCTGCGGGTGCTCCCAGCGCATGTACGCCAGGGGATAGCCGAAGACCGCCTCGCGGCCCAGCACGTAGATCGTACACCGCGCCGCCTTGGCCTCGGCGATGGCGGCCTCCAAGTTTTGTACGTTGTCCTCCCGCTCACCGCTCTCGTCGGTCACCAGGATCAAGACCATCTGGTGTTTCGTCGCGCGGGCGTACTCCCGGTGCTGGGCAATTGCCCACGCGACCGCCTGACACATCATCTCCCGGCCGGAGCGGTCTTCGGGCACGGCGGCGATGGCGCTGCGGATTTCCTCGATGTCGCTGGTGGGCAGCCGCGTGTGGGTCTGGAAGCCTTCGCCGTAGCTGACGATGGACGTCGTCAACCAGTCTCCCCGCTCGCGGCCCAGCAAGCCTAATTGCGCGTACACGTTGTGGACCCGGTCGCGGATCTCCTGCTGGTCGTCCTTCATGCTCTCCGACTGGTCGAAGGCCCAAATCACAAGCACGGGTCCCCGGTCCATCTTCCACATCAGTTCTTGCGTGATGCGGTCCATGGCCTGCTGGTAGTTGTCGATGATGGCTCGCGGCTCGCCCTTGAACTCGCCGTCCGGAACGGCCTCGACCAGCCGCTCGAACGTCGGTGCGCTGGCCAACGGATACTCGACGTGGACTTCCCCGACCTGGACCTCGGCACGGGCTTGTTCGAGCACCTTGACGTCCAGTTGCGGCGGGCCGGCACTACCCTGCAAATCGGCCGCCAGGCCCACGTGAGGAGCGGCGCTGAACAACGCCAGCAATTGGTTGTCAACCAGGCGGATGTCCTCGTCGAGTTCCACCTCGACGGGCTCGTCTTCGATCAAGGGCGAAAACGACGCTTCGACCAGCGTTTGCTCCAGCCGCGACGGCGGCGGCACCGTCAGGTACGCCAGCAGGATCATGGCCGCCAAGTGGAACAGCATCGAAACGCCAAAGGAGCCGGCGCCGTACAGGAGATTCCACAGGCCGTGGCCCTCTTCCTCCTCGGCCCGCAGGTCGTCGTCATCCACAATTTCCGTGATTTCGCGAACGTCTTCCCCGGACGACCCGACGTCGGAGCGGACGTCCAGCCGGGAGGAACGGTTCGATGCACGAAGTGGCGGCGGACGGGCAGTCATCACGATTCCCCATGGCGGCCGGGGCGGGCGAGCGACACGCGCACCCACGATGATTATAGCAGGCCGGAGCCTTCCATCTGATGGCGGGACCGCGGTGTCCACCAGAAAAACTTGCCCGCCTTGCGCCTTCGCTTTGCGTTGCTGTCGCCGAATCGGCTAGCTATAATCAGCGAAAACAGCGGCTGACGGTGATCGTCTCCGCTGGTCCGCAAACCCCAAAAGCCATTCCATGTCAGAAGGAACAACGCTCTGGATCTACGCCCTACTGGGCCTGCTCGCGGTCCTCGGTCACCTGGCGTTGTGGCTCGGGGCGTTCAGCCGCGTGCATGCGCTGGGACTGCGCCGCTGGCAGTTGGAACTGGTGGAGAAGCCGGTCCTGCTGGCGCTGCTGGGCTTGCCCGCGGCCCCCGTACTGCGATTCGCGTTCTACCCTTCGGCGCAGCTCGACCTGGACCACGTCATTCCTGGAGGCGCTGCGGGCCGGGGCTATTTCTGGTTGTGCTGCGTTTGGGGCCTGGTCGCTGGCGTGAATTGGGCTTGGCGCAAAGGAAAGGGGCCGCCGGCCCAATACTTGAAGTGTCAGCGGGAGATCGTGCCCGTCGCCCAACGGCTGGGCCGCTTGCCGTGCGGCGATGCCGCGACCCGGTTGCTGGCCCGCTTGCCCGGCAACCAGATTCTGGATTTGGAGACCAACGTCAAGACGCTGCTGGTGCCTCGGCTGCCCGCCTGCCTGGACGGCCTATCGATCGTACACCTGTCTGACCTGCACTTCACCGGACGCATGACGGAAGATTTTTTTCACTTTGTCGTGGATCGGGCCAACGAGCTGGATGCCGACCTCGTGGCGCTCACGGGTGACGTGATCGACCAGCGGGCGTGTCTGGGCTGGGTCGCGGAAATCCTGGGGCGGATGCAAAGCCGGCTGGGCGCGTTCTGCGTCTTCGGCAATCACGACCTGCGGATGCGCGACATGTCGCTGCTGGTTGCGGAAATCGAGCGGGCGGGCTGGCACTACGTGGGTGGCAGTTGGTCCGAATTGCGCGTGCGCGGCCATTCGATCGTGCTGGCGGGCAACGAGCTTCCTTGGTTCTCCCCCCCCGCCGACATGAGCACGTGCCGCATCCCCGCCGACGTCCGCCGCGGAGTGCGGATTCTGCTGTCGCATTCACCGGATCAAATCCAGTGGGCGCGAGCCCGCGAGTTCGACGTGATGCTGGCCGGCCACACCCACGGCGGGCAGATCCAGTTGCCGGCGCTCGGTCCGCTGATCGGGCAAAGCCGGTACGGCGTGCGCTATTGCTGTGGCGTGTTCTACGTGCCGCCCACGCTGCTGCACGTCAGCCGCGGCCTGTCGGGCGTGCAGAACTTGCGGATCAACTGCCGCCCGGAATTGACCAAACTGGTCCTCAAGTGCGGTGCCCCACTAACGGCGGATGGCGCCGAGCAGGTCACCGTCTCCGAATTGCTGCCCGGCGTCGCCGTCCCCGCCACCGTGTCGCGGTCGTAGCCAGGAACGCGAGTTGTGGCCGCAATCAAATCCGAATCTCGAAATCCAGACGTTCAAGACCCTCTGCCGCTTAAAATCGGTCGGTGGCCGTCAGTGTGCGTTCGACCTCATCCGCCCAGTGCGAGATTTCTTGAACGCTGCGGCGGATTTCTTCAGGGTCGCAGGTCGCCCTCGGAAAGCTGTTGACCATCACGAAGTGCGGTTGGCCGTGGACGTCTTCGATGCCCAGCGAACCGTGGCACAAGTGGGCGTTCATTTCCAGCGCGCGGCGGTAGTAGTCCGGATTGGCGGGGCCGCAAACGCTGTAGATCTTGACGACGCGTTCACCGCCGACGGGCGCAACGCATTCCTCGACACAGACACGTTGCGACCTCCCGCCGGGCTGTGGCACGCAAACGGTGATGCGATGCTCTTCGTCTGTGCGCGTGACGATCAGATCGCGAAGCGCGGCGTCGACCAGTTTGCCAAGGTGGCACACGTTGCGGCTGATCGCCTGCAACTCGCGGTGCAGCGTCACGCCATCCGGCGGACGCTCCTCAGGGCGTTTGGCCATGCAGCGCATCGCCAACTCGGCGGCTTCGCCGGGCACATCCGGCCAACGCTCCCGCGGATCGGGAACCGGGGCGCGGCCGTGTTTGTCGGCCAAGACGGTGACGTTCCGGTCCACAAAGGGAAATTCGCCGGTCAGCAGATAATAGTAAGAAACGCCGACGGCGTACACATCGCTGGCCTTGCTGGCCGGCCGCATGCGAAACAGCTCGGGCGCCATGAAGTAAGGCGTGCCGGCCAACGATTCACCCGCCGCCTTGCCAACGTTCACTCGTTTGGCCAAACCGAAATCGGCCAGTTTGGCCAGTCCATTGCGGTGGACCAGGATGTTGGATGGCTTGAAATCCCGGTGTACGATCCCGCAGCGATGCGCTTCGGCGAGCGCCGAGCAGGTTTGCGCCAGGATTTCCGTTGCCGGAAGGGCATCCAGCTTGCCCGCCGCCTGCACCATCTGCTGCAGCGTCTGGCCGGGCACGTACTCCAGTTCGATGTAGTGCAGGGAGCCGTTTTGGCCGATGTTGTGTACTGTCACAATGTGCGGGTGAACCAGCGACGCGGCGGCCCGAGCCTCGGCCAGGAACAATTCGACCATCGCCTCGCCGCTGCCCGGCCGGGGCACCAGGACCTTGATGGCGCACGGGCGATACAGCGTGTTGTGTCTGGCCCGATACACCCAGGCCATGCCCCCTTTGCCCAAGAAGGATTCGATCGTGTAGCAGTCGAAGGGCTTGCCCACCAGCTCCTCGCTCGGTTCCGGTACGGGCCGCGCCTCGACCGACGGCTCGAAGGGCAAAGTCAAATCCAGATCCAGCGTCGGCGCCAACTCGTACGCCGTCAGCAGTTGGCCGCATTGCGGACAGCGGCCGTCCGCGGACGCGGCAAATGGCTCGTTGCAGCCTCGGCAGTACAGAGTTGGGGTCGCCATCGGCATCGTAGCGATTGCTCCCACGTGAATGGGTCGATCTTGCCGTCAAGAGTGCGATGGCCTGCAGCGGGCCGGACCGACCGCACAACTTGACTGCATTCTACTCGACGCGTAGGTTAGACAAAAGCCGAAGCGAAAGGGACGCGAGTCTTTTTCGTCCGGGAAACCAAGCCATCAAGGCTTCCGGTAATCTTCACGTTGAGGGAAGGGGAACTCGATGAGGTACCGACATCTTGGATTGACCATGGCCGCCGCCCTGGCCGCTGTCTCCGCCGCAGGCAGCGAGGATCCTCTGCAGGTCCGCTGCTCCCAGCTGCACGACAAGGCCGATCAGCCGGTGATCGTCGAGTTGACGGGGCCGAAAGAGTGGCTGGGAAAACGAGTCGCGTTGCTCAAGGGCGGGACGACCGTCTGCGAGGGCAAGTTCACGGCGGAGGACGGGCGGGCGGCGGCCAAGCTGTCGTTCGATCCCTTGCCCTGGGGCGTGCGCCCGGACGTACTGGACGTGGCCGTCGAGGGCGACCGCCAAGCGCAGTTCACCGCGCCGCTGGTCTTCATCGGCATGCGCGGCAACCCGCCGCGGGACGAAGTGTTGGCGGCAATGAAGTTGCCCGGCGGGGTGTTCCCCATGATCGACCGCTTCGGGCAGTACCGTCATCGGCAATGGCCGGGAAAGATCCAGACGCTGGACGATCTGCGGCGGCACCGCGAGGCAGAGCAAAAGGACCTGAAGGAACATCCGGGGCCGCAAGGCTGGGACACCTACGGAGGCTGGCTGGACGGCCCGCCCTTGAAGGCCACGGGATTCTTCCGCGTGGAGAAATTCCAGGGCCGCTGGTGGCTGGTCGATCCCGACGGTTCTCTTTTCTGGTCCCACGGCATCGACTGCGTTCGCGCGACGTCCGGAGCGACGCCGATCGCGGATCGCATGCACTACTTCGAGCCGTTCCCGGCGGCGGGCACGCCCGAAGCCCAGTTCCTGGGCCGGCAGAGTTGGGCTCCGAAGGGTTACTACCAGCGTTTTCAAGGCCAGCCCTTTGAGACGTTCAACTTCACCGGCGTCAATCTGCTCCGCAAATACGGCCCGGACTGGAGCACCGCGTTCGCCCAGTTGACGCACGCGCGGCTGTTCAGTTGGGGCATGAACACGATCGGCAATTGGTCGGACCCGGACGTGTTCCGGCTGCGGAAAACGCCTTACGTGGTCAATTGTTCGCCGTCCGGCCGTGACGTGCGGCAAATCGAGGGCAGCGCGGGATACTGGGGCAAGTTTCCCGATGTCTTCAATCCGGGCTTCCGATCCAGTCTGAGGCGCGCCCTGGAGCAGGAACGAGGCAGAGCCGCGGGCGATCCGTGGTGCATCGGTTTTTTTGTACACAACGAACTGGGCTGGGGCGACGAGACGTCGCTGGCCGTCGCGGCACTGGCCTCGCCGGCCGATCAGCCGGCCAAACAGGCTTTCCTGGGCGATCTCCAAGCGAAGTACACCACGGTCGAGCGGCTGAACGCAGCTTGGGGGACAGCGCACCCCTCTTGGAACGCGCTGTCGGCCGCCACGGACCCGCCGGACAAGCAGAAGGCGGGCGAGGACTTGAAAGCGTTCTACACGCGGTTGGCCGAGGAGTACTTCCGCACGTGCCGCGAGGAGATCCAACGCGTGGCCCCGAATCAACTGTACTTGGGCTGCCGTTTTGCCTGGGTCAACGACCGGGCAGCGCAAGCCGCAGCGAAATACTGCGACGTGATGACGTACAACTTGTACAAACGCGATATCGCCGAATTCCGCCCGCCAGCCGGTATCGACAAGCCGGTGATCGTCGGCGAATTCCACTTCGGAGCGCTCGATCGCGGCCTGTTCCATCCGGGACTGCAGAAGACCGCGAACCAGCAGGAGCGAGCCGCTATGTACCAGAGCTACGTGCAAGGCGCGTTGCGCAATCCGGCCATCGTCGGCACGCACTGGTTCCAGTACGGCGACCAGCCGACCACCGGGCGCGGCGACGGAGAGAACTACCAGATCGGCTTCCTGGACATCTGCGACAGCCCGTACCCCGAAACAATCGCCGCGTGTCGCGAGGTGGGGTACTCGATGTACACGTACCGGCTGGAAAAATGCGTCCCGTGAGGCGGAGAGTCAGGTTTGTGGGAAGGGCTCGTCGATGAACGCCCAACCCGACGGCAACCGCGCGGACCACTGCACGGAACTAGAACCCGCGGGCGGCTTTGACATCGTCGAAGTCGCGGATGTGGTAGCCGATATCGAGGTAGTCCAGGGTCCGGCAGAGGGCGCGCAGCGCCACGCCGAAGCCGTCGGGACCGCTGAAGCCGCCGAACTGGCCGCCGCCCTTGACGTGTGGTTCCAGGTCCAAGAACACGCCGGGCACGCCGCGTTTCTTCAGCTTTTTCTCCAACTTGGGAATCACTTCGCGGAAATCGCGCAGGATCGCTTCGTGGCCCGTATCGCCGCGGTCCGCCGGCACGAAGTGCTTCAGCGCCTCCTCGTCCACATGGTCCGTCTTCTTGGCGGGATGCGGATGGCGATAGTCCTTGATGTGCAGCCAGCCCAAACCGGGTTTCATCTCGCGAAACTGCGCGAGGCACTCATCCGCCGAGTAACCCATCGTGACGATGTTGGCGCCGTCGAAGATCAGCATCAGCGCCGGATGATCCACCTGGCGATGGATCTCGGCCAGCAAGCTGCCGCTCTGGCCGACGAGGTTGGCCTCCAATTCCAAGCCGAAAACCAAATCGCTGCGGTGGCACACTTCCGCGATCTTGCCCAACTGGTCCACGACCTGCGGCAAATGCTGCCACGCATCGGTGCCCCGCGGATGATAGAAGGAGAACCCCCGGATCAGCTTCGTCTCGAAGGCATGGGCCAGCTCGCAGGCCTGTTTGACGTCCTGATCCAGGTACTTCTTGAAGGGCACAAACCGGTTGTGGGTCCCGTCGTCCACGTCCAGCAACTTGACCTTGCCGATCGGCGATCCGATCGAAGACACGTTCACGCCGTACTCGTCCTGCAGGTGCCGAATCTTGGCGATCTCCGTCTTGGTCAACTGCATGACGTTCTTCACGCCTTGACCGGCATCGATAAAGCGAATCGTGTAGTACTGCAACCCCAGGGCAGCGAAGGCCGCAAACTGCTGCTCGGCGGTCTTCTGGTTGGCGGCTTCATCGGCAAAACCGGACAGGATCACTGAGGGATTTTCGGCCATGGAAGTCGTCCTCCGCGGGTACAAGGTGATGGTCGAGCGTGGCTGTGAACGAAAAGACCATTTTGCAGCCACTGGATGCGGCATGCAAGTAGGCTGAATGCGGGATGCGAGATGCGAGATGCGGGATGCGAGTTGAATCACGGCCGCATCAGGCCACCGCCTTGGAATCGTCGATGTCCGGTTCCATTTTCCCCCGCAGCAGGTACTGGTGGATGTCCTTGGCGGCAGCTTTGCCGGCGCCCATGGCCAGAATCACGGTGGCGCTGCCGGTCACGATGTCGCCGCCCGCCCAGACGCCTGGGCGCGAAGTCGCCCCGGCTTCGTTGGTCACGATGTAGCCGCGTCGGTTCAGATTCAAGCCCTTCGTCTGCCGCGTCAGGAGCGGGTTCGCGCCGGAACCGATGGCCACGATGACCAGGTCCGCGTCGATCCGCAGCTCGCTGCCGGGCTTGGGCACCGGGCGCCGCCGTCCGGAATCGTCGGGCTCGCCCAATTCCATTTCCTGGCAGCGCACTTGACGCACCGTGCCGGTCTCGTTCCCGACGTATTCCACCGGCGTACACAGGAATCGAAACTCGATGCCTTCCTGCTCCGCGTGATGGACCTCCTCCGCGCGGGCCGGCAATTCTTCGCGCGAGCGGCGGTACAGGACGTAGACCGACCGCGCGCCCAGACGCCTGGCCGTACGGGCCGCGTCCATGGCCACATTGCCTCCGCCGACGACGCAAACCCGCGTCCCGCGAGCCACCGGCGTGTCGTAGTTCGGGAAATCGTAAGCCTTCATCAGGTTGACGCGGGTCAGGTACTCGTTGGCAAAGTAGACGCCGCCGAGGTTTTCGCCGGAGATGTTCATGGCCTGAGGCAGTCCCGCGCCCACGCCGACAAAGACGGCGTCGAAGCCTTCTTGCTCCAGCAGTTCGTCCAGCGTGATCGACTTGCCGATGACCTGGTTCAGCTCGATTTTCACGCCCAACCGCCGCAGATAATCGACCTCCGATCGCACGATGTCCTTGGGCAAGCGGAATTCGGGAATCCCGTAAACCAGCACGCCGCCGGCCTGGTGAAAGGCCTCAAAAATCGTCACGTCATGGCCCAGCCGGATCAGGTCCCCGGCCACGGTCAGTCCCGCCGGCCCCGCGCCGACGACGGCCACTTTCTTTCCCGTCGAGGCGACTCGTTCGGGCAACTCGATCAGGTCATTCTCCCGCTCGTAATCCGCCGCGAACCGCTCCAGCGCGCCGATGGCCACCGGCTCGCCTCGCTTGCCAAGTACGCATTGGCCTTCGCATTGACTCTCCTGCGGGCAGACGCGGCCACAGACGGCCGGCAGGCAATTGCTGGCCTTGATCTGCCGGGCGGCTGACGCGAACTGGCCCTCGGCGATCAGCTTCAGAAAGGCGGGGATGTCCACCTGCACCGGGCAGCCGTCCCTGCACTTCGGTTTACGGCACTGCAGGCAGCGTTGGGCCTCCTGGCGCGCTTGCTCCGGCGTGTACCCCCGCGGCACTTCGAGGAAGTTTTCGACTCGCGCCTGCGCCGGTTGCTCCGGCATCCGCAGACGGGGAGGCAGTTTGACTCGCTTTTCGGTCATGACGTTTCCCTTGCTTTCGCTCATTCGCGGTCCGCCAATTGGAGATGCCGTTCGAGGGAGCAGGACTCGTGCTCGGTGTACGTTTTCTGGCGGGCCATCAGCAGCGTCCAGTTGACCTGGTGGCCGTCGAATTCGGGGCCGTCCACGCAGGTAAACCGCGTTTGGCCGCCCACGTCCACGCGGCAGCCGCCGCACATGCCGGTGCCGTCGACCATGATCGTGTTCAAGCTGACTATCGTCTTCACGCCGAGCGGCTGCGTGGCGGCTGCGCAGAATTTCATCATCACCGCGGGGCCGATGGCGTAGACGCAGGAGATGGCCTTGTCGGCGTCGTCACGGAGCAATTCGACCAGCGGTTCGGTCACCAGCCCCCGGCGGCCGACGCTGCCGTCGTCGGTGGTGATGAGGTGTTGGTCGCTGACGGCGGCCAAGCGGGCGGTCCAGAACAGCAACTCGCGCGTCCTCGATCCCTGAATGGTGATCACGCGGTTCCCGGCCTGGTAGAAAGCGCGGGCAATAGGATAGATCGGCGCAGCGCCCACGCCGCCGGCCACCATCACGACCGTGCCGGGATGGTCGAGTTCGGAGGGCACGCCCAGCGGGCCGATCACCGCGTGCAGCGATTCCCCTTCGTCCATCCGTGACAACTTCAGCGAGCTGGTGCCCACGACCGCCAACACCATCGTGATGGTGCCTTCCTGGCGGTCAAAGTCGGCGATGGTCAGCGGGATGCGCTCGCCGCTGTCATCGGTCATGACGACCAGGAACTGGCCCGGCTGGGCTTTCTTCGCGATCCGCGGAGCCGCCACGACCAGTTCGTAGATCTTGGGGCCCAATAGCGTTTTCTGGACAATCTGACTCATGAGTTTCGCAGCTTTCACTGCTAGCGGCCAAAACCGACAGCCACCTTGGCAACATCCGCCCTGACAGAACGGGCCTTAACGGGTCCTATATCGAACGATGATCCGGACGGACTTGCGTCCAAAAGAGGCAATCGCGGCTTCTCAACCGGCTTCGGACAGCTTTGCCACAGGCATTTGCTGCAGCAGTTCGACGAAGCGAGCCACGGTCGGGGAGAACACCAGGCGGTCGCGATGCAGGATGCCGATCGGACGCTGCAGGCTGCAGCCCCGCAGGCGGATGGCGGCTAGCGTGCCGATTCGCACTTCTTTGCACACCGTGGGTTCGGGCAGAATGCTGATCCCGGCCCCGATTTCCACCGCTTGCTTGATGGTCTCGATGTTGTCAAATTCCAACACCACCTCGACACTGACGTTCTGTTGCCGAAGCTGTCGATCGATTTCCTTACGGATCGGCAGATCGCGGTCGAAGCCGACGAACTTCTCGCCGCCCAGCGCCGACAGGCCGACACTCTTGCGGCCGGCCAGCGGGTGTTGGGCGTGGCAGGTCAGCACCATTTCCTCGGAGCGCAGCGGGATGACATCCAGCCCGCGGAGCGCCGCCGGATAGGAGACGATGCCCAAATCGACGCGGCCGCTCTGCACCGCCTCGTAGACGTCCGCCGGCCGCAGGTACTCCAATTGTACCCGTGCCCTGGGGTAGCTGACCATGAATTGCTGCATGCAGTGCCCCAGGCCGTACAGGCCCACCGAGTAGATGGCCGCCACGCGGACGTGGCCCTGAATCTCGTCGCCCAGGACGCGGATCCGATCGCCGACCGCGTCGTACAGTTCGATGATCTTGCGGAATTCCTGGTGGCAGATTTCCCCGGCGGGCGTGAGCATCGGCGGCCGCTTGCGGCGGTCCAGCAACTGGGTGCCGAAATGCTCTTCCAGCCGCTGGATGGCCTGGGTCGCCGCCGATTGGCTGATGCGGTGCTGCGCCGCGCCGAGCGAAAAACTCTGCTGCTCGACCACACTGCAGAACACTCTCAGCATGTCGATGTTCATGGCAACTGCGTTCGACCCCCCGGTTCGCACGGCTCGGAGAGCCGTGCTACGGGGGCGATTACACGACTCCCTGGGCCAGCATGGCGTCGGCGACCTTGACGAAGCCGGCGATGTTGGCGCCGCGGACGTAGTTGATGAAGTCGCCGGACTTGCCATAACGGACGCAGTTGGCGTGGATCGCCTTCATGATTTGCTGCAGCCGCATGTCGACTTCTTCCTTCGGCCACTTGATCACGCCCGCGTTTTGCGTCATTTCCAGGCCCGAGGTGGCCACGCCGCCGGCGTTGGCGGCCTTGCCGGGGCCGTACATGATCTTGGCTTCCAGGAAGACGTCCACGCCTTCCGGCACGGTCGGCATGTTCGCCCCTTCGGCGACGCAGATACAGCCGTTGGCCACCAACGTGCGGGCGTCCTGGCCGTCGATCTCGTTCTGCGTGGCGCTGGGGAACGCCAGGTCGCACTTCACCTTCCAGGGCCGTTCGTTGGGCAGGTACTTCGACCCCTTGAACCGCTCGGTGTACTCGCGAATGCGGCCGCGGCGGATATTCTTCAATTCCATCACCCAAGCCAACTTCTCGGCATTGATGCCGTCCTCGTCCACGATCGTGCCGGCGGAATCGGACAGCGTGACGACCTTGGCGCCGAACTCGTTCAGTTTTTCCACGGTGTATTGGGCCACATTGCCCGAGCCGGACACGGTGGCCACCTTGCCCGCACAACTGTCGCCGCGCAGGGCCAGCATCTCCTGGGCAAAGTACACGGCACCGTACCCGGTGGCCTCGGGGCGAATCAGCGAGCCGCCGTACTCCAGGCCCTTGCCCGTCAGCACGCCGTTGAAGCGGTTCACGATCTTCTTGTACTGGCCGAACAGGTAACCAATCTCGCGGCCGCCCACGCCGATGTCGCCCGCCGGCACGTCCGTGTCCGGACCGATGTGGCGGTACAATTCGTTCATGAACGCCTGGCAGAAACGCATGACTTCGTTGTCGCTCTTGCCCTTGGGATCGAAGTCCGACCCGCCCTTGCCGCCGCCCATGGCGAGCGTCGTCAAGCTGTTCTTGAAGACCTGCTCGAACGCCAGGAACTTGAGCACGCCCAGCGTTACCGTGGGATGAAACCGCAGTCCGCCTTTGTAGGGCCCAATGGCGCTGCTCATTTCAATGCGGTACCCGCGGTTGATCTGGGTTTCGCCTCGGTCATCCACCCAGCAGACGCGGAACATCACCACCCGCTCGGGCTCGACGATCCGCTCCAAAATCTTCGCCTTGCGGTAGGCCGGCGTCGCCTCGACGACCGGGTAAACCGACTCCACGACCTCCCGAACCGCCTGGTGAAATTCCGGCTGGTTGGGGTTGTTGGCCATGACCTGGGCCATGAACGCCTCCACCCGCTGCGATGTGTTGTGGGCGGAATCCGGCTGTTCTGCTTTGCTGGACGACATACGCTCCTCTTGCCTCTACTTTGAATGTGAAAGGGGGGTAAGTGATTGGGTGATTTTCAGGCACTGGCAGCCCGGATGGCCTCTTGCGATCCGCAAAGCCGCTCGATTACTGAATAAGCTGAGATTATATCGTGCGTGCCTAGGTGTGCAATAGCTTATAAATAATTTTCGCTCGTGCTATTTGGCGGGCACGCCAAAAGATGGGCCACAGGACGATCGCGGGCAAAACCGGTCAAATCCGGCAGGTCAAGGCCCTGGTTTGCGGGGAGGCAGTTCCCGACGAACGGCTTGCGTGACCTCACGGGTTCACGGTTCTCGCGGCGCCGTCGTCGCATCGGGGCGATTGGCGTCGCGGCGGAGGCCCGCCAGCCCGAAGTCGATCGCCGCAGGACGGATCGGGCAGCGGCAGCGATCGCGCAGGAGGCCCGCTTGGCTCGTGTCGATGGGTTCGAAGCCCAGCTTGAAGGCGGGCGAGTCGGGGCGGAGCGTGTAATCGTCGTGGGCCGGGTCCACGAACAGCGGGTCGGCAATCACGGAATTCGAGTCGAAGCCCCGTTTCTGCCAATCCGCGAACGTCGTGCCGCCGCGCATCAGCGGCTCTGGGCGGCCGGCGTGGAAGTACAGGTTGCGGTCGATGCGGATGACGTCCTCGTCCAGCCGGCCGCAGGCCACCAACACGGCAGCCGGATCGGTGTAGTACACGATGTTTCGCTGCAGCACCAGGCCCGTGGAATTGTCGGCAAAGTTGCTGATGTACATCTGGCTGTACGCGCTGTCGACGAAGATGTTGTTCTCGACGGTATTGTCCTTGCCTCCCTGGAGCATGATCCCGCCGTGGCTGGACCGGTAGGTGACGTTGTGGTGTACCGAGTAGCCGCCGGCAAACGAATCCAGGTAGATGCCCCAGGACATGAACACCGGCTGGGGGCCGTTCGACGAATAACCCACAGAATCGCCGACCACGTTGTGGCTGATCACGCTGCCGCTGCGGAACAACTTGTCCTGCTGCGTGACCTCGATCGCTCCCGTATCGCAGGTTTCCAGACTGGTGTTCAGCACGCGGTTGTATTCGATGCGGTTCCGCGAGCCGGCGCTCTTGAGTGAGATCCCGTATCGCGAGATGTCGTGGATGCAGTTGTGCGAGACGACGTTGTCGTCCGTCCCGGCGCCTTCCAAGATCACGCCGCCGATGTGCTTGTACACGAGGCCGCAGTGGTGGATGTGATTGTCCGAGACCTTGTTTCCGGCGGTCTTCAGCAACAGCACGCCGCCCTCGGCGCTGTAGCAGATGTCGTTCCCCTGAATCGCATGCCCACCGCCTCCGGAAATGCAGATGCCGTACTTGCCGGTGTTGCGGAATTCGCAGTTCTCGATCGAGCAATCCGTGGCGTCTTGCACGTAGACGACGCCGTCATTGCCCATGCGGTAGCCTTCGCATCCGTCGTCCGGCGAGTAATCCGTTTCCTGGAACGTGAGCCCGGCAAATCGGACGTGACTGACCGGCTTTTTGGCCGCGGCGTCGCCAAGCACCTCGACCAGGCGGCCAAGCACGGGAGCGACGACGTCCGGCTGATCCGTCAGCCCGTCCGGCGGCCAGTGAAACAGCCGGCCCGTGCTTCGGTCCAGGTACCATTCGCCGGGGCTGTCCAGCTGCTCGAAGACGTTTTCGACAAAGTAACGGTCGCCGGGTTGCAGCGGCACCAGGCACTCCTTGCCTTCGACCGTGACGATCCTCGCGGCCTCGTCGACCTTGGCCAGGGAGACGATCTCCTTGAACGCGCGGCACGAAGCCGACTGGAAGATGTGGACCTCGGCATCGGGCGCTTCGGCCCAGGCGGGCTCGAAGGTTCCCGGCGCGTAGTGGAACTCGGTGCGTGAGCCAGCCATCGAGCCCGAGACCGACAGCTGCTTGCCCTGAAAGCGGACGAAGTTCTCGGCCTGGATGACGATCACATGCTTGCCGGCGGCGGGTTTGGGCAGCGACGTGGTAACCGGCTTCCACGCCGGATCGTCGCTGAGGGCGTAGGCTTCCAGGTTAATGCCTCCGCCCTTGACGTTCTGCCACTTCAAACAGTGCTCGCCGGCGGTCAGCCGCACCGACGCCGCACGGGACCAGCGCAACGTACTCCAGCCGCCCGTATCGGGCAGGTCGACCAGCGGCACGGGCGGTCCGTCATCGACGATCAGCACGGTCTGCCCGTCCATATTCGCTCGGCCCCAGGTCGCGTTGGCCGACCCGTAGCAGACCCAGAACGCATAATCGCCGTCGCTGGGAACCTGAACCTGGTACTCCATCCAGTCGCCCGGATTGTGGATGTTGCCGACGGCCTGGCCGAAGCCTTGCGCGTCGCGATCCGCGTACAGGAAGCCTTTACGGTACGGATCGGCCGGATCGAAGTTGGGATGTCGAGCCCGGATCTGCCGCTGGCCGCCAGCAAACAGTGACCGGAAGGTCCAACGGCCCGCTTGCACCTCCGGCAGGTCGGCGACCTGGATCTTGTTCCGATACGCTTGCCAGCCGGTGACCTTGCTGCCGCCGCACAGAATAGGACGCTCGCCGGGGTACGCCTCGTAGATGACGGGGCAGTCGCTCGTCCCGGCGTCTGCGGGAGTGAAACGGAGCGTTTCCCGCAGATAGTAGGTCCCGCCGCGGATCTGCACTCGCATCGCTTCGGGCAACTTGTCTTGCGCATCTTTCCATTGCCGGACGGCATCACGGGCCCGTGCCAGCGTGGCGAACGGCCCGTCCGTCCGCCCTTCGTTGGGCGCCGGGATCAGGCCCGACCACCCGTCATCGCCCTCGGTCGAGACGAAAAACGTCTGGCCGCCCGCCGCCATGCCGACCGTGGACAACAAGGCTGCGGTGCCGAGCACCGTCGCGAGGCAAGTTCGCGTTTTGCGCATCATCATTCTCCCGCGATCACGCTTCGAGGTCGTAAGTCTTCGTTCGTAGCATGGCTCTCCGAGCCGTGCTGTCTTGCTCGAAATCCCGCGAAGATCTGCACGGCTCAGAGAGCCATGCTACGGCTGCACGGTTCGGAGAACCATGCTGCGAAGACTCGCAGGCTCTCCGCGTGATGTCAGCGGGAATCGTCACGCGGAGCGTGACGTCTACTCTATCCGTAGACCGGGCCGAAGTTCTGGCACGCGCGATAGTCGGCGCCGATCGGATCATCCACGCCGAACAGTCCCCACACGTGAGGACGGAAGATCGCCTCCTCCGGCACGTTGGACATCGCCACCGGGATGCGCAGCATGGCCGCTAACGTGATCAGGTCCGCGCCGATGTGGCCGTAGCTGATCGCGCCGTGATTGGCGCTCCAGTTGTTCATCACGCTGTACACGTCGCGGAACGCGCCGTTGCCCGTCAGACGCGGCACGAACCAGGTGCAAGGCCAGGTCGGGTCCGTGCGGTCCATCAGCTTCTGGCTCACATCCGCCGGCAGGTCGGTGGACCAGCCTTCGGCGATCTGCAGCACCGGCCCCTGGCCTTTGACCCTGCTGATCCGCGTCATGGTCATGGGCATGCCGCCCTCGGAGAGAAAGCTGGAGGAATACCCGCCGCCGCGGAAGTATTCGACGTTGGCGGGTTCCCAACGCGTCGCCGCCAGGCACGCCTCGGCCTCCTTCTGCGTAATCTCCCAGAAGGGCTTCATGGCCGGCTTGCCGTCGGCTCGCTGCTTGCCGCAGGCGTCCAAGCAGGCCGCGCCCGAGTTGAGCAGGTGGATGAACCCGTTGGCGTTCAGGCCGGTCATCTCCTGGCCCGTAACGCGCTTCACCGCTTCGGGACTCCAGTACGTCCGCACGTCGGCAAACAGCTGCGGGCGATTGGTCAGCAGGTACATGAGCAACATGCAGACGCCGTTCAGCGAGTCGTTCTCGGTCGCCACGATGTACGGCGCGCGGATGCCGTTCCAGTCGAAGGAGCTGTTGAGAATCGCCTCGAGGAAATCGCCGTTGGGCCAGTGGTCGGTCCATTGGCGCTGGCCCTGGAAGCCCGAGGCGATCGCGTTGCGGCCCAGTGCCTCTTCACCAAAGCCCATCTGATCCAGCGCCGGGTTGCCGACCATCAAGTCGCGCACGATGATCGCCATCTTGACCACGTATTCCCAATCGGCGTCCTTGGCAGCCCGCGACTTCTGCAGTTCCTTCTTGTTCAGGTCCTTGCCTTCCTGGCAGTACTTCTTGGTCCAGGCCAGAGCCTTCTCGTACT
>CAYPGE010000124.1:0-20637 GCA_964409865.1 uncultured Pirellulaceae bacterium | reverse complement strand
AGATCGAGAGCCTGATCGGGCGTGTTCTGGAACACGAACTCCACGTCGAGACCGGGGCTCCCAAGAACCTCAGCGATCGTCAGGAGCTGATCGTCGTCGGCCAAGGCGCTGCCCAGGTTGCCGCTGGTGAAAGTCCCCCGGTTCAGCTGCACGTCGCCAACCGGCGAGATTCTGCTGACCGTATAGGTGAAGGTCTCCGTGCCTACGAAATCGGGTCGGCCGGCCCACGCCTTGGCCGGCGTATATCGCAGTGCCTGGCCCTCCAGGACGAGCTGATCCAGATACAGACGGTCCCCTGCATATCCCGCTGCCGTTTGGACAATCTTCACTCGCCGTTCACCGCCGGCGCTGCGGTAGTCGCCGACGGGCAAACGCCAGCGGTACGACTGTTCCCCAGAAGCGGGCGGAATATCGCTCGCGAAGGACGTCAAGTTGTCCCACTGCGACGTGTCAAAGTTCCATACCTGGAGCTTGACGCCATTTTCAACGGGGCCCTGATAGTAGCCCCGCAGGCGGAGATCCAGGAGTTGATCGGGCGTGTCCTGGAATCCAAACTCGACGTCGAAACCCGGGGTTCCAGCGACCGCCGCGATCGTCAGGATGTCACCGTCATCTTGCGAGAGGCTGCCGAGGGTACCGGTCGGCAAGGTCCCTCGGTGCAACTCGAGCGAACTCACGAGAAACGTCTTACTCACAACCGAGACCGACCCGCCTTGGCTGGGAGCGCTGACGCCGGCGATAACCAAATCGCCGTCCTTCGGCACATCGTTGGCGAGAACATCGAGTTCGTTGCCGGAACTGGCCTGTTGGACCGTAAAGCTGTCCCAACGGGCCTTCGGCAGAGGCCGGTCCGGCGAGACAAACGCAGCGAAATTCATCCCGTCGGAGAACCGCGTCAGGAACGTGTACAGACCGGTAAAACTCCGATCCGTGACGAGGATCTGTCCGCCGCTGGCCGCCAGCAACACCCGGCCGTCTGCGTCCAAGTCGATATCCGACAGAGGGCCGATTCCCCGCGCATACAGCGGTGCGCCTTGCGACTCACCGTTGTGGTTATAGCGGTAAATCTCTGGGTCGGCGGCAAAAATGTCTCCGTTGGCATCTACCGCGATCGCGCGGTGCGGGAGGTTCGCGGGCAAATTCACGGTCTTCAGCAATTCCATGCTCACCGGGTCGTACTGGTGAACCACACTTTGGTAGACCGCGCCGGGGTGCATCTCCCGCAAGTACACGTGGTTCAGGAACATGCGGTGGACGCCCTCCCGTTCTGGCGGTTCGGGGAGAGACGCCTTTTCGCTGTAGACCCTCAAACGGAGCCTTCCTTCGCCGCCGCCACTGACGGTGAGGTAATCGCTCATGTCCCTGGGAAGCTCGAATTCCAAGCTCTCGTCCGCGGTTGCGTTTGGGAAATCTTGAATGTGTCTCGTGACGTTTTGCCACGTAGACACGGCGACGTTGTAGATCTGCAGCCTGACGTTGTGGGACGTTTGCCCTGCCGGTGCGTCGTAGTGTCCGACAACCACGACGTCCAGGGGAACGTTGCGGACCTGGCTGAACTCCAGTTGAATCTCGAACGAAGGGTAGCCAACCCCTCCCGTTCTCACTCCGGCGACTTCGAGGGAGTCGCCGTCATTTGCCTGCAAGCTTTGAACGGGGCTGAAGACAGCGGTCCCGGCAAGCACGGTCGCGGCCGATGGACTGACCGTTTGGCCCTGCCGGAGCACAACGCGATCCAGGTACAGGTGATGGATATCGCTTTGGGCAGGCGAATCGTAACTCCTCAGTCCGTACACCCTCAATCGGAGCGTCCGCGAGGCGTCACTCGTGAGATAGTCCGTCAGGCCTGTGGAGGTTGAGTAGGGCAGCCCCACTTGGTAAGCACGCTGGCCCACAGTCGGAGGAAAACTGAAACCAAGATCCTCCCATTCCTGCAGACGCACGTTGAAGATTTCCATCGCCACATTGTGAGCGCGGCCGGCGGGCGGAGAATACCAGCCGTCAATGATGACCGTGGTCACAGCGTCCGCGACGTCGTTGAACTCCATCTCGACATTAAACGCCGGGACTCCCGTCACGCCGCTGGCTCCTAGGACGTCCAGTACGCGGTCGTCCTGGGCCGATAATACGTCGCTGAACGAGATGTCCCCCGTCGACACGGCGACGTCGAAAACGTTGACGGGCTGCTCGTCCGCGGTTCTTGGCTCGATGGGCCGCAAGCGGACCTGGTCCAAGTACAGGTGGTACGTATCATCGATCAGCGGCGGTGGCACCCGTGGCGAAGCATAGCTCCTCGCTCCGTGGATCTTCAGTCTCAACGTTCCATTTTCGCCGCCGGTGATGTACTCGGCCAGGTCGCCGGGAAGCTCAAGTTCGTACGTTTGCTCGCTCGTTCCGCCTGGAATGTCTCTCGTGTTGCCCGTCACGTTCTCCCAGCGCGCCGTCGTGACGTTGTAGATCTGGAGAACGAGGTTGTGAGCGACAACGCCCTCAGGCGGGCTAAACCACCCGACAACGATCGCCTCCATCGGAACGTTGGGGACACCGCTGAACTCCATTTGGACATCGAGCGCGGTGTCCCCCGCGGCGCCTCGTATACCCCGCACGTCCAGGACGTCGGCATCGTCCGCCAGCAGGGGGCTGACATCCTGACCGCCGGCCACCGTCAGCGCCGAGGGGGCCACATCCGGCAGTGCCACACCGACGCGAGTCCCCTGCAACCGAACCTGATCCACGTACAGATGGTGCAGCTCGTCATCCTTCTGGACCGAGGGCGAATCGTAGCTCCTTTCGCCGAACACCCTCAGCCTCAACGTTCCTCTGCCGCCGATGGCACCGGTCACGAATCTCGTCATATCACGGGAGACATCCTCCCCGTGCGGCAAGGCAAAGGTGTACGTCTGCTCGCCGGTGGCGACCGGAAAATCCTGCGGCTCGAAGGTGACATCCTCCCACCTTGACGTCCACACATCGTAGAGCTGCAGTTTGACGTCGTGCGGAACAGTTCCATCCGGCGCACTGTACCACCCCTGGAAGACGACCTCCATCTGGGCGGCTGCGTCCCTCAGAACGTTGCTGAACTCGACTTGAAAATCAAATGCCGGGTCGCCGGCCAAACCCCTCAGTTCCGTAACATCGCTGACGTTCGCATCATCCGCGATCAAACGGGTGACGCGATCGAAGGCGGCCAGGCCCGTAGCCACCGTCAGCGTCGCCGGACGGCTCGTGTCCGCAGAACCGGGCCGCAACGACACCAATTGGACTTGATCCAGGTACAGGTGGTGCGTATCGTCCTGGGGCAGGGGCGGCGAATTGTAGGTCCGCTGTCCGTACACCCGCAGCCTCATTTCGACGTTGCCCCCGTAGTTTCGCAGATCGGTGGGAAGCTCGAAGCGGTACCATTGCTCGCCGGTTGCAGCGGGAAAATCCTGCACGTTGGCCGTCACGTTGTCCCAGCTGGCCGTGAAGTAGTTGTAGATTTGGAGCTTGACATTATGGGCTGGGACGCCCGACGCAGGTTGGTACCAACCTTTGAAGAATGCCGCCACCGGAGAGTCCGGCACACTCGCAAACTCCAGCCGCACGTCGAATCCGAGACTGCCTGTCGCGCCTCTTACACCCCGGACATCCAGCAATTCGGAGTCGTCTTCAAACAAACTGTTGAAGTCCGTGCCGCTGGTTACGGTTACTGCCGACGGATTGCCCTGCCACACCTGCGGTGTCGATAGGGTGTACAGCAGACCGTCCTGGCCGACGTTCAGGTCGATGGTTTCCCCGACCTCGCTGCTGAACCGCTCGGCCGTTCCCGTGGCCAGGTTGTAACGCACGATCCCCTGCTCGCCGCTGGTATCGTATTGCGTCTTGTCGTCCGTCGCGAACACGTAGTTGGCGTAGGAGGCCAAGCCGCCATCGGTCGGCACATTGGCCGAACTCCAGCCGTAGAACTGGTTCTGCACCGGGTCGAATGCGCCCTGTTTCGAATCGAACGTCGTCAACCGGGGCGCAAACGTACCGTTGTAGATTTGCACGTTGCCCGACGTATCCGTCACCAGGTCGCGGGCGCCCGTGTTGTCAGGCGGGAGCGGCAGATCGTACTCCTGGACCAATTCGCCAAAAGGCGTGTACTCGTACAGTTTCGGCGCGGCCCCCGACTGGGGCGAATT
Organism: uncultured Pirellulaceae bacterium; assembly: GCA_964409865.1. Taxonomy (GTDB): domain Bacteria; phylum Planctomycetota; class Planctomycetia; order Pirellulales; family Pirellulaceae; genus Anammoximicrobium. The sequence continues at coordinate 16,477 of CAYPGE010000124.1, read as the reverse complement.
GCTGACGAGGATGTTGCCGGGTGTGAAAACGCCATAGTCGACAACGACGGCCGGCGGCTCCCCCAAGGGCTCCCGGACAAAAGCCGCGAACGCCAGGAAGTTCTCGGCAACGGTGCCCGGCAGCGGAAAAGAGGAAGGTTGCTGGAACCGGGGTTCGTTGTCCGCATCGTAGATCGTCGCCGTGTCGATCGTGGTGATCCATAGGTCGGTCGGGATGACGAGCGCGCTGCCGCTGGCGTCGATGGCAATGTCCAGGCCGTTCACATTCGGGGCACTCTTGACCAACACCCCGTCGGACGTGTAGTGCTTGAGTCCCGTGTCCGTGACGGCGTACAGGTTGCCCGCCTGGTCTACCGCGACCGAGTGCAATCGTTGGGAGACGTCGAACGCCCTCACCAAGTCCATCGTTTCGGGATTGTGAACCAGGATGGTCGTCTTGTTGACCGTCGCATCCAACGTGTACAGCAGTCCATCCAATCCCACGGTCAGGTCGGTGACAAGGCCGAAGCCGCCCGAAAACCGCTGGTAGCTCAGGTCCCGCACGTCGAACCGGATCACGCCGTCCGCTGTGCCGCCGTCCGCGACCTGTTCGTTGGCAAACACGTATTGACCGAACGCGGCAATGTCCCCCCACTGGTCAAACGTGTTGCCCATGTCCCAACCGGGAACCAGCGTCTGTGAGAAGGTTGCCGTGGCCGGTGTAAACGTGGTCAGCCGCACATCGTCGTAGCCCTGATAGACCTGCAAGTTGCCCCGGCTGTCCAAGACCAAGTCCTTGGCAATCAGCCGGCTTCCCTCGGCCGTGTCCGGAATCACAATCGCTTGGACCAGTTCCCCGACGGCGGTGTACTCCAGCAGCAGATCGTTATCCAAAAAGCTGCTGCGGGTGACCAACAGGTTTCCAGGGACGAAAGGCGTGAACAGCCGCTGCTCGGCGAAGTGGATTCCGGTGACCTCCTGCGTGAAATTCCGGATGTTCACCGTGAGCTTGCCGGGTTCGGGCGGAAAAGTCTGTTCCCACCCCGATTGGGGAACTCGTCGCAAGGTGTAGAAACCGGGCGACAAATCGTCTAGGAGGTATTCGCCGTTGGCATCCGTCAGCGCACTTGGCTCGTCGGCGTCGAACTGCCCATTCCCGTTTTCGTCAATATAGATCTGCCAATCCGGTTGACCGGGCTCGTACGGATTCGCCACCCCGTTGCCATCGAAATCGTAGACCAGTTGGCCGGCGATGGACGCCAAGACACGACGATCCTCCAGAGGCTCGAAACGCAGCTGTCTTCGCCAGTGCCGACGTCGGAGGGATCGCTCACGGCGTCTTCTCGACATTTTGCCGCGACACAGAGCAGGGGACGCAGGTGCTGTCATACGCGCATACCTCGATACGGGGTGGGCCGTGGTTCCACACGGTCACCAGGAGCGGACTAGGCGCAACTCCCGATGTAGACCAAGCTTCCAGTATACTAATGCAGTCTGCAAATGCCGTCAAAAAGTTGGCTGGGAACGTAAGAAACTGGCCAGTTGCATCAACGGTTCCCGATGTCGGGACTGCGCCAAGTATACGACGATCCGCGACGCAACGGAGTTCCCTCTCCACGACGCGCAAACTCTCGCCTACTAATGCCTAGGACAGATTTCCGGGTCTGTCTACTCATGGCAGGATCGTCACGCCAACCCGGGCCGCACCGCAAAACCGCTGAAATCCGTCGCCCAAGTCGTCTGCCCAGCGTCGCAATTCGACCGCCGAGACCGCGTCCGTCGAGCCGTAGATACAGGCCAGCAGATGCTGGTCCGCCTCGGTGACCTTAGCCCGCATCGAGTCCTTGACCGGCGTCCCAACCGGATCTGAACCGTCTGGGCCGCCGGCGCACAGGCACAACAACCCTTGGACATCTAACTCCTGCCCGGTCCGGTTAAACACGTACTTTTCGTCCGCTGCGCCAAGTCGTAGGGAAAGCCGTACCCCAATTCGGTCAAGCGATACGAGCGAGATGGGCAAGCCGGCCTGCAAGGAGATGAGGTTGATCAGGTCGACCGCGTTGGAGATGTTGGGCAAGGCGCCCTCGTCGGCAGCGGCTTTCAGCAAGTACTCTTGTGCCGGCTTGTTCCGGCCCGCCGGCCTGAAGCCTCCACTGCGTAACAGGTTGCGGATCGCCAATCGCCTCGTGTCGCCGCCCGCGGAGCCCTCTGCCACCGCAGCTTTCGCGGCCTGATCGCAGCACTGGCGCAATTCGGCCGATGCAGACGCGATTTGCACCCCCTCCGCTTCCACCAAGGCCAGCGTCAGTCCGGGCAGATCGCAGTCCAATGAAACATCGACCATCAGCAACACCTTTGATTCGAGAAATCGGCCAACGCCGCATCAAGTTGCCCCAGCAGTCGCTCCAACTCGAGCCTCGTTTCTTCGTCCATTTCCCACGCGTAAGGCTTGCGGCGCACGTCGGTCCCGAACAGGCCACGCTTGGCCAGGATGTATTTTTCGACCGCCAGAAAGCCGTCCAGACCGGCCTGCAACTGCAGGCTGACCAGCGCGCAGATCGGAAGGTACAACCGGTAAATGGCCTGCTCGTCGCCACGCTGGAGCGCTCTCCACAACGCCACGACGGCTGGCAAGAACTCCATGCCGGGCATGGTGCCGACAATGCCGCGGCGATAGCAGTCCACCAGGGCAAGGCCGCCAGAACCGTCGAAGATGCGTGCTCGGCCGCCGGTGGCATCGCGCAACGCCGATAGCCGCGGTCCCGTCGGGTTCGATTCCGGCTTGAACAAAATCTTGTCGGGCCCGAACCGTACAAGCAACTGGACGCATACCTGCAGCGGAATCGGACGGCCCACATACCCCGAGGAATCCTGGACGATCAACGGCAGGTCGACCGATTCGGCCAGCGTCGCGAAGTACTCCAACAACGGATCGCCCGCCAGCGCCGTCGACACGGGCGGAATGGCCATCAGCGCGTCACAACCGGCCGCCCGTGCTGCGCGGGCATACTCCAACGCCTGCTTTGTGCTCTCCGCCCCCACACCGGCGACGACCACCCCGCGCCCCGCATTCATCTCGGCGATGGCCGCCGTCAAATCGAGTCGCTCCTGAAAGGTCAACCGCAGCAGTTCGGAGACCATCCCGGTACATAAACCTTCCGCCCCAACGCCTAGCGCCCAATCAATCTCCCGACGCAGGCTCGCCAAGTCGATCGAATCGTCCGCCAGAAACGGCGTGTGCACAATCGGCAGAACCCCGGCCAAGGATTTGGTCATGCTTGGTGCCTCCCGCGAGGCGGTTTGTGAATGATGGATGGGATGTATGGGACTGATGAGACAGATGGGAACGATCGCGCCGGTCTGACACACCTTTCCGGCCCCCGCCGACCTTTTTCACTTTTCTACTCTTTCACTTTTTCTCTTTCTCACCAGTCCCCCACGCTCCCGTCCGGATAAAACACCCGTTGCGGCAACTCCTGCTGGAACGGGTGCTTGCGGATTTCGTCTTCGTTGATCGAGATGCCCAGGCCGGGACGCGTGTTGGGCCGCACCAGGCGCCCCTTGGGCTCGACGACAAAGCCTTCGTCCACGACGTCTGCCCGCCAGGGCACGTCGCCATGCACGGTTTCGCAGATGATGTAGTTGGGTTGCGAGAAGCCGAATTCCAGCGATGCCGCCGTGCTGACGGGGCCTTGGGGGTTGTGAGGCGCCAGCGCGATGCGATGCGCGTCGGCCAAGGCCGCGATGCGGCGAGCGGCCGTCAAGCCGCCGCAATGCGTGATGTCCAGCTGGCAAATCTCACAACCGCGCTGGGCGAACAGTTGCCGGAAGTAGGACAACTCCGTGATCCGCTCGCCCGTCGCCACGGGCGTGGTGATCGCCTGATTGATCATCGCCAGTCCTTCGATGCTCTCCGGCCAGCACGGTTCTTCGAAGAAGTACAGTCCATACGGGTCCAACGCCTGGCCGAACTTCAGGCCCATGGCCGGCGAAGGCCGAGCGTGGCAGTCAACCATGATGTCGATGCCGTCGCCCGCCGCTTCGCGCATCGCCTGGACCGCCGCCTCGGCCAGCCGGATCGGCCGCAGACCCTCGATGGGCATCGTGGGAGGAACCGCCATGGCCTTGAACGCCGTGAAGCCGTCTGCGACCGCCTGCCGGGCCAAGTCGCCGAACTTGCGGACGTCCGCCACGCTCGTCTCGTAAAAATCCTCCATCCGCCCGCCGCCCAGATGACAGTAGGTGCGGACGTAATCCCGCACCGGGCCGCCCCACAGTTGGCAGCAGGGCATCCCCGCGATCTTGCCGGCGATGTCCCACAGCGCCAGATCGATCCCGGCGATGGCCGTCGCACGGACGATTCCGTGGCCGTGCCAGAAGTGCTGGCGATACATCATCTGCCACAGGTGCTCGATGCGGCGGGGATCCTCGCCGATGACTAGCTCGGCCAAGTCCTGCACCGCGCCCACTACCGCCCGCGTGTGCCATTCCAGCGTCGCTTCGCCCCAGCCGTACAACCCCGGCTGGTCGGTCAATACCTTGACAAACACCCAGTTCCGCATCCGGGCGTGACAGACGAGTGTTTCGATGTTTGTGATTTTCATGGCTGCCAGACAACTCGTCGTGAAATCGTTTTCCTCGTAGCTGCCTCGACGCTGAACTTGTGCACCGTGACGTGGTGATACGTTTCGCCGGGCCGCAGGACAGGGGACGGAAAGTTCGCGCAGTTTGGCGAGTTGGGGAAATGCTGCGTTTCCAGGCAGAGGCCGTCGTACGGTGAATACGGCCGTCCACCGACTTGCCAGCGGGGATTGTTCAGGATGCGGGCTGTGAAGAACTGCACGCCGGGCTTGGTGGTCCAAACCTCCATCACGCGGCCGCTCTTCGGGTCTACCACGCGAGCCGCCCGCGATAACGGTTCGCCGGGCCGTTTGTTCAGCACGTAGCAGTGGTCGTAGTTCTCCCCCTCCACCTCCTTGATCCGCGAGCCAATCAAGTGCGGTTCGGTGAAGTCCATCACCGTACCCTTGACGCGCAGGATCTCGCCGGTGGGCACCTTCTGCTCGTCGGCCACCAGGTAGGCGTCGGCGTTCAGCGTCAACATGTGGCCGAGGATGTCTCCGGAGCCGGCGCCGGCCAGGTTCCAATAGGTGTGATTGGTCATGTTGACAATGGTCGGCTTGTCGGTAGTGGCCGTGTAATCCATCCTCAACTCGTTCTCGTTGGTCAGCGTGTAGACGAGCTTGACGTGCAGCGTGCCCGGATAGCCTTCTTCGCCGTCGGGACTGGTCAGCGTCAGTTCCACGGCCGCGGCATCGTCCTGCAGCACGCGCTTCGCTTGCCAGACCTTTTTCTGAAAGCCCTCGCGCCCGCCGTGGATGTGGTTCTTGCCGGCGTTGGGAGTTACTGGGTATTCCACGCCGTCGATGGCGAACCGGGCTCCGCCGATGCGATTGGCATAGCGGCCGACGACGGAACCAAACAGCGGATGGCCCCGCAGGTAGTCGTCGAACGTGTCCAGGTACAGCGTGATGTTGGCGAGCTTGCCGTTTCGGTCGGGCGTCTTGACCGAGATGATCGTGGCCCCGTAGGTCATGACCTTCGCTTCCAGCCCGTGGGCGTTGGTCAGCGTGACCAAGTCGACCTGTGTACCGTCAGGCAGGCGGCCGTACAGGGACTTGCTCACGGCCGGAGCGGGACTCGCGGCGGCGGCGAGTTGGGGCGCGAGAACGATCAGCGCCGCTGGACACGAGATCACGGCGGCGATAAAGAAGACGAAGCGATGGGACGGGTACGAGCGAGTCATGGAGAAAAAGTCTTCGACGAGGAGGCAAGATTCAAGACAGCGAAATGAATAGTGAACACTGAATAGTGAATACTGAACTCGGAACGCTCCGAAGCCTGCCCATTCTGACTTCCGTATTCCTTATTCAGTATTCACTATTCGCTCTTGTTGCGGGAGCTGGGCCGCCACCGAACGCCGCGCAGCCCGCGTTACGCCGTGGCCTGTTCGATCATCGCCAGCGTTTCGTCGATTTGCTCGGTGCTGACAAAGCCGATCGTGAACGCGTCGACCGTGCCCAGGCCGAGCACGTACTTGAGCGACTGCAGGCGTTTTTCCGCGGAATCGAAACCGGTCTCGCCGAAGATCTTCATGCCCAGCACGCCGTGGCCGCGGTCGTGCATCTTCTTGATTTCCGCCGCCACTTTTTCCGGCGTCTCGTCCATCTTGTCCCCGAACGGATTGATCCGCACCAGGTGCACGTCGATCCAGTCGCACTCCGACGACGTGACCAGCGGCGGATAGCCGTGGCAGGAAACGCCGACCGCGCGGACTCGGCCTTTCTCCTTGGCCTCGTACAGCACGTCCATCACGGGCCGCATGTCGGTGTCCCAACCGCCTTTGGTCATGCAGTGCATCAGCAGCGTGTCCAGGGTCTGCACGCCCAGTTCCCGGCGAAACCGCTCGATGTCCGCTTTGGCCACTTCCGGATGCTTGGCCGTGGTCTTGGTTTGAATGAAATACTTGTCGCTGGAAACGCCTTTCAGCGCGACGGATACCAGATAGTGCATGCGGTAGTTGTCGGCCGTGTCAACGTAGCGAAGGCCGCAATCCAGCGCGTGACGCACCAGCTTGGTGAAGCCGGCTTCGCCCAGCGCCCGCTGTTGGCTGCCGCCGACCGTTCCCGTGCCGATTCCCAGGATCGTCGTCTGGATGCCGCTCTTGCCCAGCGTCACGACGTCCGATCCTCTCTTTTTGGTCCTCGGCGTTTCCTCCGCCGCCCGACCCAACCGCCCCGCAAATGCCGCCGCTCCCGCAGCTGCCGTCCCCAACACGAATTGACGACGTGAGATCGTAGCCATGAGTAGTTCCTTTCCGCATGTAGAAAATCCGCGTGATTGGTTGACGCATGAACGGGTATTAGTGTACCAAATCGGCGCGGGAATACAGCGCGGATGGGCAAGAAATGTGGACGCGTCATTCCAACGCGATTCCGGTCGCGGCGGGAACCGATCCGGCAACGCAGGCCGAAACGGCTTCCCGGTTCGCGCAGAAAGATGGGAATAACTGACAGAAAGATGAGGTGACAGAAAGATGAGGTAATGGAGTACTCGTGTTTGCACAAAGAACCAACGATTTGTTCTCTTGCACCTCCAGGCACGTCATTTTTCTGTCACCCCATCTTTCTGTCAGCCTTTTCCGGCTTTTTCGGGTAGAATCCACGAACGTCGCGGCTTCCCCTGGAATTGCCGTATAGCAGTGCGGGGAGCCGGTGTGCCATCGCTTCATTTTTTTGCCTGGAGAGTCGTGCCATGCGTTGCTTGTTGCTGAATCTGGCGGCGGTTGCTGTTGTTCTGTTGTCTTTCTCGGTCCGCGCCGAGGTGGCCGCTTCGGAGGCGTCTTCCAAAGTCTGCCAACTGATACCCGCAGACGGCAAGGTGGGGTCGCTGGACGGTTGGAAATCCTTCCATCTGGACGGCGCCAAGACGGCGGACGTCTGGTCGCTGGACGATCCGGGCGTGTTGCACTGCAAAGGGAGTCCGCTCGGCTATCTGTACACGGAGAAAGACTACGACAACTTCGTGCTGGACCTCGATTGGCGCTGGCCGCCGGGAAAAGAACCCGGCAAAGGCGGCGTGCTGATCCGCACGATCGGTCCGAACAAGATTTGGCCGAAGAGCCTGGAAGCCCAAATCAACGCCGGCGACGCGGGGGATTTCTGGGGCCTGGACGGGTACGCGCTCGATGGCCCGGCCGACCGCAAGAAAACGCTGGACCATCCCCAATTCGGCAAACTCACCAACGTCAAGAAGTCGGCGGCAGTGGAAAAACCGGCGGGCCAGTGGAACCACTACCGGATCGTCGCCGAGGGGCCCGTGGTGACGCTGGAGATCAACGGCCAAATCGTGAACCGCGCGACGGCCTGTGAAACGGCGCCGGGGAAAATCCTTCTGACCGCCGAAGGCTCGGCGATCGAATTCCGCAACGTACAAATCCGGCCGAGCGACAAGCCGTGAATGCCGCTCGAGGGCTACGGGAGACGCCGATGAAGAAATCGCAAGCCAAAGTAGCCATCTCGCTCCGCGAGATGAAAAGCTCTCCTCTCGTTTCACTGCCTCTCCGCGAGATGAAAAGCACTCCCCTCGGTGATTTGGGGAACCTGGGGGGCTGGAAGGCGACCGTGTTGACCTTGAGCCAATCCGGCGAATTGGCTAAAAGGTCTGTCCGGGAAACTACCTGCTTTCCCGGATGCGCTGTCTGCTAGCAGGACCCTATCGGTTTCGCCTCAGAGTGGCTGCGATGCGCGCCCTTGGATTACTCTTGATCTCCGCCTGGCCCATCATGGCCTCCGTTGGCCGTGCAGAGACCAAGTTCCCCCACGAAGTCACCATTCCGGCGGGGGGCGTCGAATTGCGCAGCGGGCCCGGCCCGTCGTTCTATGCGACGGATCGCTTGCCGGCAGGCGAACGGATCGAGGTCTACCGCGAGGAAAAAGACGGATGGCTGGCGGTGCGGCCGCCGTCGGGTTGTTTCAGCCTGGTGGAACGTCGCCAGTTGAAAGCTGCCGACGAAGCCAACGTAGCGGTGGTCACGGCGGACGACGTGTTATGTTGCGTCGGTTCGCGCGTCGATCCCGTGCAAGCCTACGTTTCCCAAGTGCGTTTGCGGAAAGGCGAACGGGTTGAATTGCTGGACAAGTGGGATGCTGAAAAGGAATCCGCCGTCGGCTCCGGCGAAACGGCTTGGTGCCGTATCTGGCCGCCGGCCGGCGAGTTTCGTTGGGTGCATGCGGATGATTTGAAACGGTCGGCTCCCGGCGCTACGAACGTGAGCCCGGTGGAGGGGGCCACGGCAGGCCAGAAACCGACGGTTGCGCCAAGGACATCCTTCGATGGCGACGGCTGGCGAACACGTCCTGACACAGGCCTTGCCGGTCGGACGGCATCGGAGCCTGCGCCGCCTGCCGCCAACGTCACCGCTGACGACGCCTTGAAAGAGAGCCGTACCGTATCTCAATCCCCGTCACCGGGGGCAGACGGTGGCTGGACCGCGACGCCACAAAACAGCCGCTCGAAAGATACGAAAAACGCCGCTGTTGACAAACCGCAAACGCCCGCCGCCAGTCTGATTCGCGTACCGGCGGATTCCGAAAAGGTGATCGGGCCGGCCGTGCGCAGCGTTCCGATCGATCTCACGCAACGGTCCGATCCGACAAAATCTTGGTCCTCGCGGACTCCTCCGCCGCTGCAGCCTATCGACGAGTTGGAATTGGAGTTGTCGATGATGGTCGCGGGCGATATGCGCGCGTGGCGGTTGGCCGATTTGCGGCAGCGTGTCGACGCGAATCTTGTCCGCTACGAGAGCACGGCCGAACGGGTCCAGGCGCGGCAGTTGCTGGATCGGATCGCGGAGTTCGAGCAGCTGCAAATCCGTATGACTCAAACGGCGCCGGCAACGCCCGCTGCGAGTTCCAACTCGCCCGTGACGAACGCGGCTCCCCTCGAAACCGCACCTGCGCCCGCGGCCGACGTCAAGTACGACGGCTCCGGCTGGCTGGTCCCCGTGCATTCCGCAACCGGCACGGCGCCGCCGTTTGCGCTGCTGGACGCGCAAGGCGACGTGCTGGGCTATGTCTCGCCCACGCCAGGCCTGAACCTGCAGCGGTACGTGCGGAAACAGGTCGGCATCTTCGGCCAACGCGGCTACGTCCAGTCGCTGAACAAGCCCCACGTCACCGCCGAACGCGTCGTCGATCTAGATCGTCACTTGCGCTGAGCATGCTCCAAAACCGCAGCTGCCAAGTATGCACAGGGCCGCACAGATGTTAGATTGATGCCTTCATTTGGCGGCTTGGCAGCGTTCGAGAAATAACTGTCGCCTCGGCAGAGTAGCCATCACACTCCGTGTGATGATCGGCAAGAAACACGGGACAGTTATTTCTCGAACGCTGCTCACGGAAGGGCGAGATTCGATGCCGGCGGTAGAGAACGGAAGCTTGATCCTGGACGATTTGAACGGCGCGCAGCGGCAGGCGGTCCAGCACGGCGACGGTCCGCTGCTGATCGTCGCCGGAGCCGGCACGGGCAAGACCAAGACGCTCGTCCATCGTGTGGCCCAGCAAATCCAGCAAGGGATCCCTCCGGGGCGGGTTCTGCTGCTGACCTTCACCCGCCGCGCGGCGGCGGAAATGTTGCGCCGGGTGGATGGCCTGCTGAGGCAACTGCACGGCAGCGGGTGCTCGCAGCGGGGCGGATCCTTCGTCCAGGCCGTCTGGGGCGGCACGTTTCACGCCATCGCCGCTCGCCTGCTGCGGCTGTACGCCCCCGCCGCCGGACTCGAACCGGCCTTCACGATCCTGGACCGCAGCGATTCCGAGGACTTGCTGGACGTCGTCCGCACCGAACTGGGGCTGTCCAAGACGGACCAGCGTTTTCCCCGCAAAGGCACGTGCCTGGCGATCTACAGCCATTGCGTCAACGCCCAGCAGGCGCTGGAACAAGTCCTGGCGGCCCAGTTCCCGTGGTGCCGCGACGGTGCCGCGGACCTCAAGCGACTGTTTGCGGCGTACGGCGAGCGGAAAGAGCAGGGCGGAATCCTGGACTATGACGATCTGCTCCTGTTCTGGCGCGGTTTGCTGGCTGACTCGCAAGTCGGGCAGCAGATCCGCAGCCGCTTTGACTGTGTGCTGGTGGACGAATACCAGGACACCAACCGGGTCCAAGCCGAGATCCTCAAGCTGCTGCGGCCCGACGGCCGGGGGCTGACGGCCGTCGGCGACGACGCGCAAGCGATCTACTCGTTTCGTGCGGCGACCGTCCGCAACATCCTCGATTTCCCGACCGAATTTCCCGGTGCGGCGATCGTCAAGTTGGAACAGAACTACCGCAGCACGCAGCCCATCCTGACCGCGACCAACCACGTGATCGGCCAAGCGCAGCGACGGTTCCGCAAGGACCTGTGGTCGGCCCGCGAGGGCGGCCAGTTGCCGCAACTGGTCACCTGCCAGGACGAGAACGATCAGGCGGAGTACGTGATCCGCGAAATCCTCCAGCGGCGCGAGGAGGGCATCGACCTGCGGCGGCAAGCGGTCCTGTATCGCACGTCGCACCACAGCGTGCTGCTGGAGGGCGAGTTGACTCGCCGCAACATCCCCTACGTCAAGTTCGGCGGCCTCAAGTTCCTGGAGGCGGCCCACATCAAGGATCTGCTGTCGCTGCTCCGGCTGGCCGAAAACCCGCGCGACCTGGTCGCCGGCATCCGCGTGCTGCAGTTGCTGCCCGGTATCGGACCCAAGCGGGCTCGGCAGCTGATGGAACTGATCGGTTCGTCGCGCGGCGATTGGCGCGTTTGGGAACGCGCCGCGGTGGGGAAGGCCGCCGCGGCGATCTGGCCCCAACTGCTGGATGTGCTCCGGCAGCTCACCCGTCACCCTGCGGCGGACCTCGCGTCGCAAGTCTCGCTGGCCCGCCGTTTCTACGAGCCGATCTTGCAGGACAAGTACGACAACCCCGCGCCGCGGAAACGGGATTTGGAGCAGATCCAGCAGTTGGCTGCGCGGTTCGCCGACCGCCAGTCGCTGCTGACGCAATTGGCCTTGGACCCGCCCGAAAGCACCGAGGATTTCGCAGGCCCGCCGCTGCTGGACGAGGACTACCTGATCCTCAGCACGATCCATTCCGCCAAGGGACTGGAGTGGGATGTCGTGTTCGTGATCCACGCCGCCGACGGCAACATCCCGTCCGACATGGCCACGGGCAGCGACGAGGAAATCGAAGAAGAGCTGCGGCTGTTCTACGTCGCCCTGACGCGGGCCAAAAACCATCTGTACGTCTGCCAGCCGCATCGCTACTACCACGCCAACCGCGGCGGATTCACCGACCGCCACAGCTTTGCCCAGCTGACGCGGTTCCTGCCGCCGCCGGTCAGAACGTTTTTCGAAGCGCGCCTGGCCACCCCGTTCGACGCGGGACAGCCGCCCTCCGAGCCCCTCGCCGCCTCGCTGACCAGCCGCCAAATCCGTAGCCAGATCCAGACGCTGTGGTCAAAGTAGCCCTCTCGCTCCGCGAGAGGATAGCTCCTCATCTCGCGGAGCGAGAGGGCCACTCTTTTTCTCGTCTGCTCGTGCTCGGAAGGCATTGCCGGACAACGGGCCCAAGCATAAGATGGAAGCCAGGAGCATCACCACCACGTCCTACAGTCACCTTGCCCCGAACCCGAAATCCGCGTACAAGCAGCTCTTCGTCCAGGGCACGCGAATCCGAGCCCGAGTCCTCTACGGCTGGTACGCATGCGAGGACCCCATGACCGTCGAAGAGATCGCCGCCGAGTACAACATCCCTATGGAGGCGGTGCGGGAAGCCATCGCATACTGCGAGTCCAACCCGCCGGAACTTGCGGAGGACTACGCGCGGGAAGCTGCGCTCATGGAAGCGACGGGGATGAACCAGCCGGACTACAAGTGCCAACCCCGTCCAACATGGCTGGCGCCCCGAGACGGCATGGATCTGCGTTCCTCATGAGCCTCTGCCTCGACGCCAAGAGTCGGGTTTGTGAGTGGGGGTCCAAGGCAGCGTTGGCACAGTCCCGGCAGATGCCGGCAGCTCTGACCAGACATCAGCCAGCATGTCTTGCCAAGTCCATAGTGTTCCGGCATTGAGCGTAGTGCTGATCCAACGGCGTCCGCTTACGTAGGTGCCGTAATCGTCCGGCGTGGAAACGTTATAGGCCGCGTCAATGATCGCCTTCGTCATTCGGCAACGGTTGTCGCGTAGCGTCAACAGATAGGCGGCCTTACTGTCTCCGTCGATGCCAATGGCCCGCGCGTCACAGATCGTCCAGTATTTGAATTCGTTGTGTCGCGTGCTGCCGGCCCGGTCCATAGTCCAGGTGATGGTGTGGAGCGCGTTGACGTCCAGGGCGTCCATCGTGCTGCGGGGGATGACCAGATAGGCGGTGCCAGGTTCAAATCCGATGGGCAGAAAAATCGAATTGGCGCGGCCCCAAAAATCGGCGGGGAATCCCTGCTGCGCGGCGGCGTCCGCCAGTTCGCGGGGGCTCAGCACGTTTTCGCCGTCGATCTTGATGTAGTGGTAGTCCATCACCAAAGCCTTACTAGATTGCCCCCACGGTGCGTCGGCCCCGCGTGCCGAATCCAGGCGGCGGCCGGAAGTCGATAGCGTGCAGGCGATGCTCTGGCGCGGCCGGCGGGATCCCGGTCGCCAGCCACTGCTTGGCTTCGGCCACTCCGGCACGGGCCGCGGCGTCCACGGTCATCAGGGCCACGCCACAGCGGCAGTTGAATCCCCAGGGCGGCGTAAAGTAGTCCCACATCGGATCGTCGCGCCGGTAGACGTTGGTGCCGTTCAGTCCCAGTTTCTCCAGGGCCTCATGTTCGTCGCGGACCCGGCCATCGTGGATGGGGTCATAGGACTGGTACGGGAACACGGCCTCGACGATGGGATGGTTGGCCAGCGATTCGCGGCCGTCGCGGAAAGCGGACTGGACGTTGGTCCGGTAGACGGTTTCCAGATGCCAAGGTCCGATGGGGCTGCCGTGCAGGCGGTCTTTGATCCGTTGGCGGAAGCTGACCAGGCTGGTGCCTTCCTGGATGTCGGCGGCCAGCTCGTCTCGGATGGCCTCTATCGTGTCCGCCGTGAGCCCTGATGCCACCGTAAACGCACGCTGGCGGGCGTCGGCGTCCAACAGGTCATATTGCTCGCGCGTGAGAATTTCTCGGTCCTGGAGCGATTCTACGGCCTTCTCCAGCTTGGGGAACCGCAACTCCGGCTCTCCGCCGCCCAGCAGGCCCGGCAAAACGATCGTCGGGGGCCGGCCGGGCGGGCGTCCGGGACGGCGAAACAGATCTTGCATCCAGTCGGGGAGGCGGTCCGCGGTGTATTGGTAGCCGGCCACCCAGCCGTATAGTTCGCTGTCGGCGATCAGGTCCGCGAGGATCGGCTCGTACTCGCGGAAAATCTCTCGGGCCCGGTCCAGGACGCCTTGGACGCCGAGACGGTAAGCGTCGGCGTCGGTAATGGCATCGGCCAGCCGTTCGCGCAGTTCCTGAGCCACCGCCTCGGACGTGAGGATCGTCCGGCGGATGATCAGGTCGGCGGGATGGTTGGCGGAACGGGGTTTCATGGCTGCATGGGAGTCAGGGGAAGCAGAGGAAGTATGAATCCCGGATTTTCTGCGGTAGAATGACTGCAGCGGCCAAAACTGGTTTCATGGATCCAATCACACTGGCAGAATGCACGATGGCGATCGCGGTACTGTGTGAGAAAGCCATTGCGGCCGGGCGGACGGTGCGCAAGATTCTGGCGAGCAAGCTGAGCCGCCGAGAACGCGAATTGCTTATCGCAGCGGCTGAAGACGGGGTCTTCTTCGTCGTCAAGTCGGATCTGTACGGCGTGCACGTGGCTAGCAGCTCGCGGCAGTTTGCGGAGCAGGACCCGTCCATCACTGCCCACTACCTGGACGCGTTCACGAGCATCTGCGCTCGTGGGCTGATTGTACCGCAGGGCAACCGACGATTCCGGCTGACTGGGCAGGGGTTCGATCTGGCCCGCGGGCTGAAAGAGAAGGCAGAGCGACAAGTAGAGTAGGGCGTCAGGCATCGGCGTGGCCTCCAGGGCGGCGGCCAATGCCGATTATGACTATCGGTCTGTTGGCTTCACGTCTCGAAACGGAGGAAGCCCCAGACCCTGCAAGCCTTTGTGCAGGCCGAAAGTGACTACGTTCCGGGAACCGTTGTTCGTATTCTCGGATGATCCGGTCGTAGATTGGATAGGCCGATTCTCTGGGCTGATCTGTCTCAACTCCGATTTGTTCTGAGTATCCTGGGGTGTCTTTTCGCTCAACATCGTGCTTCCTCGCTACTTCAGAAGTACCCGTGTCGAACTTCCCTTCACGATCAACCACAACCACGATTGTACCACCCCGGCTTGCGACAAGGAAGCTTCTTTCAAAAACGTTGGCGTTTTGCAGGTCGGTTCTGGCTTGTTCAACAGTCGTTGGCAGGAACATTGTGTAAATGTGATGCGTGCCACCTTCGCGTTCCTCAAAAACAAGCGTTGCTTTCTGCTCGGCAACCTTCCCCTTCCAGGCCATGAGATAGCGAAGCTCGTCAAAGTCCCGGTATTGCGTGTATTCGCTCAACACGCTGTTTTCGGCTCCAGTTCCCCAGTCTCCAATGATGTCGGTATGCTTGACCTCCACGCCAGCCGATTTGTCGATTTCTTCAAACTGCCTTCGAATCGCCTGATGGCGTTCTGAACCGACGTTTTGAAAGGCTTCCTGCAGCGTCAACGTGCGATCTTCTTTGTTTGGGCTGGCAAAGCCAACTCCTCCACGGTGCCAGCGGCCTTGGTGAAACGTCAGCATCCCGCCATCCGCCGCCGGCTTGCGGTCGCCTTCCTTGGGGACGTCCAGCCCGAACCGCGTGGCGTCATCCTCGGCAAGTGCCCCGAAGTCGAACGATGTATCTTCGGCGTCGGGGGCGTCGTCCAGGCCTCCCGGCGTCTGGCTGGCCAGGTACTGGAGGTATTCGTCGACGTCCGCGTGGAACTCCTCGCTGTGCCGGCTGGGCGGATCGACCTTGCCCTCTTTCAGCAGGTCCCAGAGCTTGGCATCGTGGCCGCCCTCGTTGACTCCTTCGCTGTAACCTTCGCCCCATCCCAAATCCGGGAACTGGCTGGCCAGACGCTGGCCTTGGACGTCCCATTGATGCTTGCTCAGCTTGGGGCTGCTGTAGTCGAGCCCCTGCTCTTCCCAACGGCGGACGTCACCGGCGGAGATGCCCATTGTCTTGCGGGCCGCAGCTTTGGCTGATTCGCGGGCAGTGTGGTGAGCCATTTTCTCCTTGTGGACTTCGTCGGCGAACTGCTGGTACTCTTCCGGGCTGATCTTCCATGCCTTGGCCTGTTTCTTGACGATCGTCTGGTATCGTTTTTCCTTGGCCGCAGGCGTGTTCCGCATCCGCTTGAAGTGGCGGTAGATTTCCGAGACCTTTTTGCCGCGCAGGCCCTTGGGACCGCCGGCGATGATTTCGCCATCGGCGTTGAT
This sequence comes from uncultured Pirellulaceae bacterium, assembly GCA_964409865.1. Classification (GTDB taxonomy): domain Bacteria; phylum Planctomycetota; class Planctomycetia; order Pirellulales; family Pirellulaceae; genus Anammoximicrobium. Next base: position 432 of record CAYPGE010000124.1, on the reverse strand, counting down.
CTTGCAGGGGAATCCGCCAACGTGTTCGCCCTCTTCGCCCTTGCGGCCTCCGATCGTGATCCAGCGTTCTCCGCTGGCTTCTGGGCCGCCACGCATGCGGATGATGCGCCGGGCGGCAGAGACCACGGCCTCGGCTTCCGTCTGCAGGCTCATCCCGGCCGGAGGCTGGCCGGGCTGTCTGCCGGGAGGTTGCCCTGGCGCCGGCTGCTAACGAAAAAGACAGGGATGATTTCAATCGCACTTTCAGAGAATCGCCGATCGTGGGGTTCCTTGCCAGTCTTCCAGTCTCAGCTTGGGCACGCGTTCAAACTCGCGCGTGTTGTGCGTAACCAGGATCAGGCCACCGGCCAGTGCGATTGAGGCGATCATCAAGTCGTTGGGGCCGATCAGCGTTCCCTGGGCGGCCAAGTGCGCCCGAATCCTTCCGTATTC
>CAYPGE010000123.1:0-20803 GCA_964409865.1 uncultured Pirellulaceae bacterium | reverse complement strand
CTGGGGGGAGAAGACCTACGGCGTCATGATGGCCTCGCTGCCGGCCGAATATGCCCGTGATGCGGAGGAACAGGAACTGCTTGCCGAGGTCACCGGCGACATCGCCTTCGCCTTGCACAATCTGGAGGTGGAGCAAGATCGGCGGCGCGCGGAGGAGTCGCTCCGGCTGGAACAATCCCGCTTGGAAGGCTTGTTGCAGCTGAGCCACATGACCGAAGCATCGCTGCAGGAGATCACTCATTTCGCCTTGGAAGAGGCGGTGCGTCTGACGCAGAGCAAGATCGGCTATCTGGCCTTTACGACCGAAGACGAAAGCGTCCTGACCATGCACGCCTGGTCCAAGACGGCCATGCAGCAGTGCGCGATCATCGACAAACCCATTGTTTATCCCGTGGCCACGACCGGTTTGTGGGGTGAAGCGGTGCGTCAGCGGAGGGCGGTCATCACCAATGATTACCCGGCCCCTAGTCCGTTGAAGAAGGGCTACCCCGCAGGCCACGTGCCTGTCGCCCGCCACATGAACGTGCCCATCTTCGAGGGCCAACAGATCGTGGCGGTGATCGGCGTCGGCAATAAAGAGCAGCCCTACGACGAGTCGGACGTGCGCCAGCTGACATTGCTGGGGCAAGGCATGTGGCGGCTGATTCAACGCCGCAACGTCCAGGAGGAGTTGCGTCAAGCCCGCGACGAACTCGAAGTCCGCGTCCGCGTGCGCACGGCGGAATTGGCCAACGCCAACGACGAACTGCAACAGGAACGGTATCTGCTCCATTCCTTGATGGACAACCTGCCCCACAACGTCTACTTCAAAGACGCCGACAGCCGCTTTATCCGGATCAACGCAGCGATGGCCCGCGCCTTTGGCCTGCAAGACCCGGCTCAGGCGATTGCTGGAAGCGACCGCGATTTCTTTACCAGCGAGCATGCCTCGCAGGCGCTGGCCGACGAGCGAGAGATCATCCGCAGCGGCCGTCCGGTGATCGACAAAGAGGAGAAGGAAACCTGGCCCGACGGTCACGTGAGCTGGGCCAGTACGACGAAAATGCCACTGTACGACGAAGCCGGCTGCATTGTGGGCAGCTTCGGCATTTCCCGCGACATCACCGAGCAGAAACTCGCGGCCGAAGCCCTGCGCGCAGCCAAGGAGGCGGCGGAGGCGGCCAGCCGCGCCAAGAGCACGTTCCTGGCCAATATGAGCCACGAGATCCGCACGCCCTTGACGGCCGTCATCGGCATGACCGATCTGGTGCTCAAAACGCCGCTTTCCGCCCAGCAACGCGAATACCTGTCGACCGTCAAGGACTCGGGCGAAGCCCTCCTGTCGGTGATCAACGACATTCTGGATTTTTCCAAAATCGAGGCCGGCAAACTCGTCTTGGAGCGTTCCGACTTTGACTTGCGGGAGAGCTTGGGCGACACCATGAAATCGCTGGCGATCCGCGCCCACCAGAAGAACCTCGAATTGGCGTTCTGCATCCACCCCCACGTCCCCCGCCGCGTCGTGGGCGACTACAATCGGCTGCGACAAATCGTCATCAATCTGGTGGGCAACGCGATCAAGTTCACGGAGCAGGGCGAAGTCGTGTTGACGGTGGACCGCGAATCCCTGTCCGAACGGGAAGTCCTGCTGCACTGTACCGTCGCCGACACCGGCATCGGCATTCCCGCAGACAAGCAGGGGGCCATCTTCGGCCAGTTCGAGCAAGCGGATAGCGCGCTGACTCGCCGCTACGGCGGCACGGGGTTGGGACTGGCGATCGTCTCCCGACTGGCCAGCATGATGGGCGGCAGCGCGTGGGTCGAGAGCGAAGTCGGCAAGGGCAGCCGCTTTCACTTCACCGTGCGACTGGAACTGGCCGACCCAGCCGATACCGAAGACATGGTGATCGTCCCCACCTGCTTGCACTCCCTTCGCGTGCTGGTCGTGGATGACACGGCCACCAACCGGCGGATTCTAGACGAGATCCTCCGCCACTGGCATATGGAACCGACGCTGGCCCGCAGTGCGTCGAGCGCTCTCGACCTGCTGCGGACGGCGATTCAAGCCGGCAGGCCCTACCGGCTCGTTTTGACCGACGCCCACATGCCGGACGTGGACGGCTTTATGATGACCGAATCGATACGCCAGGACCCGGCGCTGGCGGCGACCAAAGTCATCATGTTGACTTCGGGCGATCGCCCCGAAGACGCCACGCATTGCGAACGGTTGGGCATCGCCAACTACCTGCTCAAACCGGTCAAGCAGTCCGAATTGTTGGAGGCGATCGAACGCGCTCTGGGCGTGATGGTTCCCAAGGCCGAGTTGAGCCGTACGGCCGACGAGACACCGCCGGTTCGCCCGCTGCGGATCCTGCTGGCCGAAGACAGCGTGGTCAATCAAAAACTGGCCGTCGCCCTGCTCGGCCGCCAGGGGCATGCGGTCACGATCGCCAACAACGGCAGGGAAGCCCTGACGGCCATCGAGCGCGGTTCCTTCGACTTGATTCTGATGGACATTCAGATGCCGGAGATGGACGGCCTGGAAGCGACCGCGGCGATTCGAGCCAGAGAGATTTCCGCGGGTTTGCACACGCCCATCATCGCCATGACCGCCCACGCCCTCAAAGGCGACCGGGAACGCTGTTTGGATGCAGGCATGGACGGCTACGTGACCAAACCCATCCGTCCCCAAGACCTGTATCAGGCCCTCGCGTCCGCCTCCGCGTCTGGCTAAGGACCCAATGTCGCCTTTCGCTCCGCGAAAGGCGACAAGACAGCGGTCTTGTTCTTGGACCGGTACTAAGCAGGACGATCCACAAGAACCGGCCGTTTGGCATGGCTCATGCACCGCCTGGTGTCGAAGCCGAAACGATGCGAGTTTTGAGGAAAGTTTTCACAAGACCCGGTTTTGGGCTTGTAAAAATTTCAAATCCGGGCGACAGTTGCGGCCCTTGACCCCGTTTCGCACGCCTCATCGAATCCAAGGAGGGAGCCGATGACCACGTTGCACGCCTTTGCTCTGCTAGCAGCCCTGTCCGCACCGGGCCAGCCGGTCCTGCTCGACTTCTACGCCGATTGGTGCGGTCCCTGCCGATCGATGGAGCCGACCGTCCGCCGATTGGTCGCCGAGGGCTACCCGGTGCGCTTGGTGAACGTCGACCAGGACCCGGCGCTGGCCCGGCAATTCCGCGTCGAAGGCGTTCCCACTTACGTGCTGGTCGTCGACGGCCGCGAAACGGGTCGGATGGTCGGGCCCACGTCGTACGCGCAGTTGGCCGGAATGTTTGCGGCCGCCAAGCTGGCAACGGCAACCCCGCCGCTGGCGGCGGGCCAGCCGACCGCCGCTCAACAGGCACCCCTGCCCCCCACGTCAGCAGCGACCGCCGATCCGCAGGCGCGTGCCCTGCACGCCACGGTACGGCTGTGCATCGAAGACGCGGGCGGCAGGTCTTTCGGGACGGGCACGATCATCGACACGTACGAGCGCGAAGCGCTTGTCATGACCTGCGGCCATTTGTTCCGCGAGTCACGGGGCCAGGGCAAAATGTCCGTCGACCTGTTTCCCACCGGTGCTCAGAATCCAGTGGCCGGCGAAGTGTTAACGCTGCTGTCGTACGATCTGGAACAGGATGTGGCCCTGTTGGCCATTCGCACGAATTGCCCGGTGGCGCCGGTTCCGGTCGCCGCGGGCAACTACCAGGTGCGACCTGGCGACCGCGTGTTCAGCATGGGCTGCGATCAAGGCGCGGCGCCCAGCCTGCGACAAAGCCAAGTGACGGCACTGAACAAGTACAAGGGTCCAGCCAACATCGAGTCGGCCGGCCAGCCGGTGATTGGCCGCAGCGGCGGCGGCTTGTTCTCGGCGGATGGACAACTGATCGGCGTCTGCAACCTCGCGGACCCTCAAGATGACGAAGGCATCTACGCCGCTCTTCCGCTGCTACACCAAAACTTGGACAAGATCGGCCAGTCGCGGGTGTACCAGCGCAACGCGGCGCCTAGCGCGGTCGCGCAGGCCTCGCCGGCTGTCGCCCCGGCGCCTCCGGCGGTCTCGCCGCCGAACATGGCGCCCGAAATGCCGCCACCGCCGCTGGACGCAATTGGTCCGGCCATCGCCCCAGTGCCCGCAGCCGTGTCGCAGTCGGCGCCGCTGATCGCCACCACTGCCGCCGCGCTGGAGGACGATACCGAGGTCATCTGCATCGTCCGCTCGAAGCGCGACCCGCGCGGCCCCAATCAAGTCATCTACCTGGACCGCCCCTCGCGAACGCTGCTGGACCAATTGGCCCAGGAAGCTCGACCGGCGCGAGCTGGCCGAGCCGGTGACGCTGGAAGCCTCCAGGAACAGCACACCGCCGGCGCGCACCAACAGCGAGTCCAGCAGCCCCGTGGTCCGCGGCCAGACGTATTGACCGCGCCCCCCAATGACACCAATCCGCCATCCCGCCACTGACCACTGACCAATAACCAGTGACCAGTGACAATTCATCAGGCCGCCGCGTCTATTCCGGCTTCAATTCAAACTGGGCTTCGACCTCGACCGTGATGTTCATGGGCAGCGAGCCCATGCCCACGGCGCTGCGGCACCCGACGCCGTTTTCCGGTCCAAACAACTCGGCGAACAAGTCGCTGAACCCGTTGACGACCGCCGGGTGATTTTCGAAATCGGGCGCGGCGTTGACCATGCCCAGCGTCTTGACCAGCCGCTGGACGCGATCCAGGCTGCCCAGCCCGGCCCGCAGCGTGGCCACCACGGCCAGCCCGGTCTGCCGCGCAGCCGCATACCCGCCCTGCTGATCCACGTCCTGCCCGACGCGGCCCTTCATCATCGTGCCGTCCGGCTTCAGCGGCCCGTGGCCGGACACGTAGGCCATGTTGCCCACGACCAGCAACGGCTTGTACACGCCGGCCGGCTTCGGGGCGGGAGGAAGTTCCAGATTGAGCTGCGTCAGTTTTTCTTCGGGATTCATCGCATGTTTCCTATCAGGCGGTTATCGGACATGGAGCGCTACGTGCATCAACAGATCAAGCGGCAGTTTAGCAGATCATGCCGTCACTTTCGATAAGCCTTTAGGTCAGGAACAGCCCGCAACCTACGCGCACATCGGAATCGACGGATTTGGCGACTCTGGCTCTGATTGGCACTGCAAGAAGGCAGCGAGAACCGAGGGGAGTGCGGTTGGAGCGGGGCGGCAGCACCACGTGCAAAGCGTGATTCCTCACCGGTTGACCGCCGCACCCGGAGCGAATGCTGACGGAAACTCGCCGGTGAACCGCTTGTGTACTATGGTTGCGGCCCTGGACAGAAGTAGTTTTCGGGCCGAACGCGGATCAGTTCAGGCGTCTGGTCCGCACACGTATAGCGCGCCGTGGCACAAGCCGAGACCCTGAAGATTCCAGTCGTCAATCCGAACACACGACAGCACACGCTATTGACCGGAACAGAAGCTTGTGCGCGGATGCCGTAGTCCCGGCCGGTTCCACCCCTCAGTTCCACCCAGGACTGCCCGTTGTTTGTCGTTGCCGAACTCGCGGAACACGGCAAATCCGCTTCGCCGCTGACGTGTACGACGAGTTGGCCTTCGCCCGTCGGATCAAGGTATCCGGCTCCGCAATTACTGTTCTGTGCAGTCGTGTCGTCGATGTAGGTCGCTGAAGACACGGTCGGCAACCCGACGAACTTCACCCGAATGCGTGCTCCCGCGATGTCGTCGCCGTTCTTTTGTTGAATGTTGCCTCCACCCAGAACTTTTCCCACGCTTGCTCCGAACCGGAAACGGTCGCCTGGCTCGAAACCGAAATCGTTCGTGCCGTCCGCGAAGAAGTTGATTCTCAAGACGGTGGGCGTCCCAGTCGTAGCGCTGAAAACGATTTGACTATTCGGCGGGGTGAAACCTGCGGCCCCTACGATCGTGCTGCCTGACGGCGGAGGCAAAGATCCAAACGGATGGCCACCAATATCGGGTTGGTCGTAGCTTCCGCCATCGACCGCGCCGCCCGTCGTCGTATTGGGTGACACAGCGGGGGGGGCACCGGTGAAATCAAAAACCAGGCCGATGCCAGAAAGATCAATTTCGACCCATTCAATCTTCAAGTTGTTAAGCACCGCGTCGTCCGTACGGCGGAAGGCAATTCCCCAGCGATTGTCACCTTCTTTGAGGTTGCCCAACCCGGTCACATCGAACAGGACCGTGCCGCCGCCGCAACTGGGTTCCTCGTACGCGTCGAAGACCCAGGGAATGGTGTCCTCGGTAATCGTTCCGAAGATCAAGTTACCCGTGCATGACGCATTCTGGTTCTGAAAACCAGCAGGTGGTGGATTCAGATAGTTGGCAGTGATTGCCACCGGCGTACCGGTCACGGTGTTGGCTCCCGCGTAAGTAATCGCGACGTTTCGTGCCGTTTGTGTGTCACCGCCGCCCCCGTCGCCCCATTCCTTCACCGCTGCCAAGGCCGCTGATTCGAGGGCGTTCTCCAACTCCACGCGGGCCAGCCAGATGTTGCCGATTTCGATGACCACGGCCAGCAGCAGGAGCAGCACGGGCAGAGTGAGGATCAGCCAAAGGGCCGCCACGCCGCGGCGCTTTCTCCTCCGCCCAAACGACCGCCCCGCAGCGGCACGTGACTGCGCGGCCGTCTGCTGGCCGGCGGCACTCGACACGCCGAAGGCCACAACCGCGGCACGGTCCAACCAGGCGTCGTCCCGTATCCGAGCGTTTACAAGTTTTCGCAAAGAAGCCATCGTTGTCTCTCTTTGGAAACGACGCTGTTTGTATTCACGCAGCCGAACGTTTACCCTTCGTACCGGAAGGTCGTCGAGCACTGGGCATGACGACCCGTCAGATTGAACCCAAATATGGCCAAACAGTTCGGAGCGAGTTCCGTCATCGGCACGCATATGGTTACTCGCACAGAACGTCGAGCGTAGGCGGCGGGAGGCTTGGGAAATGCGGGAATTGTCGGGGCGGCACAGACGCACGGCGGACTTGTGTAGGTTTCCTTGTTCTCCGTGGTGGTCGTCGAGTCCGGTACGTTGTGCTCCAAGATGATGGCGCACGGTGAGATCCCTGAAGTCGCCAGCTGATGATTGATGGCCTCCACGATAACGTCGGGTATGTCGTTCGGGTTGGTGGCCGTCGACAAGTTCGTCTGCGATGCCGCTTCCGCTCCCAAGCGGGACGCCAAAGCCACTTGTTGCATGTTCGTGAAAAACATCCCGAACTCGATCACCGAGAGCAGCACAATCAGCAGAATCGGCAGGACCAGCAGGAATTCCAGCGTGACGCTGCCGGAGCGCCGGCGGACGCGGATCTCGCGGTTTCGCGGAGCCTGTCGGCACAGCTGCAAGTACGTGGCCATGAGTTACGTTCCGGGAGTTCGATTACAGACGTTAGCGCGCAGACGTAACCGCCGCGCGAATTCTCCGCGCCAAGTCTAGGTCAGCAATTCATGTGCCGTCAAAAGATCGTGGATTTTCCCGTGCCGCAGGGCCGGGTCGCGAACTATGCTAGAAAGGAACTGCCGCCGCCGTGCCGTACCCACGGGCCACGGCCATCGGCGGCACGAGAGTTGCAACCTTGTATCGGGTTTCTGAACTCAGAAGGACTCGGCAAGAAAAACGACGGGTACCATGAAATCGCCACGCCAACGCCGACGACATCGAAACGCTTCGGTGACCCTGGAGTTCATCCTGATTCTGCCGTTTCTTGTGGTCACGCTGCTGGCGATCGCCCAGTACAGCGTCGCGCTGCTGATCCGGCAAGCGGTGACGCACGCAGCTACAGTGGGGGCGCGCGAAGCGGGCAAGTACGAGGACATCGAGCAAGTGGCCCGCGCTGTGGACGCGGTGCTCGAGGGCGCTCACGACCTCGACGTGGCGACTGTGATCGTGCCAGCCGGGACGCCGCCGCTGGAAGACATCGTCACCGCAGTCGCCAACTCGGGCGTTCGGATTGTGCTGGAAGTGGGCCAACCGGACGCGGCGGGACGTAATGCGACGCCCTACTACTTCGGCGACACGAACGTCACGTGCGATCCCCCGGCAAGTCCCGTGGTCCAGCCCGACGAAGTCCGCGTCACCGTCTGCATCGACTTGGGGCGCAGCCCGATGTGCAACTGGCTGTTCAGCTTCAGCCCGGACTACGTCGACTTCAGCAACCGCTGCTTCAGCGTCAGCTCGCTGGTCAAGAAAGAGTGACGCGGCGTCTCAGAAGCTCAGCATTCGCTGGTATTGCTGCATGCGGAATTCCAACTCTTCGCGCGCGAGCGTTTTCAGACGCTCCAGGCTGAAATCCTCGACGTTGAAACTGGCGATCAGGATGCCGTAGGCCATGGCCCGTTTGAGCGACGGCGCGCTGAAGTCGCCGAGTTCAGACAAGTAGCCCATCATGCCGCCCGCAAAGCTGTCGCCGGCGCCCGTCGGGTCGACGACGAGTTCGGTGGGATAAGCGGGCAAGACGTACATCTCGTATTCCGAGAAAAACATCGCGCCGTGCTCGCCCTTCTTGATCACCACGAATTTCGGCCCCAGCTCCCGGATGCGGTTTCCGGCCCGGACCAGGTTCTCGTCCCCCGTCAGCAGCTTGGCCTCGCTGTCATTCAGCACCAAGCCATTAATTCGCCGAAACAACTCCATCAGATCGTCGCGGTTGTTGCGGATCCACAAGTCCATCGTGTCGGCCACCACCAGTCGCGGACCGATCATCTGATCCAGGACCTTGATCTGGGCCGCTGGGGAACCGTTCGCCAAGAAGACATACGGGCAACGTTTGAAATCGTCCGGCAGCACCGGGGCCACGTCGCCCAGCACGTTCAAGTGTACTTCCAGCGTTTCGCGATCGTTCATGTTGGGCTCGTACCTGCCGCGCCAGCGAAACGTCTTGCCGCCGGGCACCACCTGCAAACCGCTGGTGTCGATCCGCCGTGATTGCAGAAACTGAGTGTGCTCACCCGGCCAGTCTTCGCCGACGACGCCGACGAGCCGGACGGAAGTGAAGAAACTGGCCGCGTAAGAAAAATAGACAGCTGAACCGCCCAGCACATTCTCGCGCACCTCGCGGGGCGTATGCACGCTGTCCAAGGCCACCGAACCGACAACCAGCAACGGCATGGCAGATTCCTCGTGAAAAACTATGTGCAGGATGCAATTCGCATTATGGCGCTTTCCGCCCGGCTTGCAAGCCAGCACGGAGCGGGCATGCTTTTGGGAGACGCCGCGGCCGTTACGCCGGATGGCCTTGGCAGGCCGACTCGCGTAGGATAAGTAAGCATCGTTCGAGAAATCACTGTCCCGTGTTTATTGCTGATCATCCCACGGAGTGTGATGGCTACTTTGACGAGGCGACAGTCATTTCTCGAACGATGCTAACGCATCAGGAGCCCGGCCGCTGCAAAACAGCCGGGTTGCGCTCCAGTCCAGACCCTGTCAACGAGACCCTTTGGCGAGATGTCCTCGATGATTGCCAACGATTCCACGCCGCAAGCCAAGACCCTGCGTGTGGCGGCCGTCCAATTCCAGCACGCACCGGGTGACAAGACCGCGAACCTGGCTACGCTTGGCCGGTTTGTGGAACAGGCCGCCGCGCAGAACGTGGAACTGATCTGTTTTCCCGAATGCTGCATTTCCGGGTATTGGCATCTGCGGCACCTGACGCGCTCGCAATTGGAGGCTTTGGCCGAGCCGGTTTTCGATGGGCCCGCCTCGCGGTTCCTGATGGAGTTGTCGCAACGGCACCGCCTGACGATCGGGGCTGGGTTGATCGAGTTGGGGCCCGACGGTGGCCTGTACAACACGTACGTCGTGGCCATGCCCGACGGGCGCTTTGCCCGGCACCGCAAGCTGCACGTCTTTGTCAGCCAGTACTTGACGCCCGGCGACCAATACACGGTGTTCGACACGCCGCACGGTTGGCGCGTGGGCGTGCTGATCTGCTACGACAACAACATCATCGAAAACGTCCGCGCCACCGCCTTGGCCGGCGCCGAACTGTTGCTGGCCCCGCACCAGACCGGCGGCTGTGATTCGGGCAGCCCGCACGGCATGAAGGTCATCGCTCGCGCCGTGTGGGACCAACGTCACCGCGATCCGGCGGCGATCGAAGCGGAGATTCGCGGCGACAAGGGCCGCGGTTGGCTGATGCGCTGGCTGCCGGCAAGGGCGCATGACAACGGGATGTTCCTGGCGTTCAGCAACGGCGTCGGCCCGGACGACGACGAAGTCCGCACCGGCAACGCCATGCTTCTCGATCCCTACGGCCGGATCCTCGTCGAAACGTGGAAAGCCGGCGACGACATGGTGGTCGCCGATCTGGACAGCCGTCTCCGCGAACGCTGCACCGGCAGTCGCTGGATTCGCGCCCGCCGGCCGGAACTGTACCTGCCCCTGACGCAACGGACAGGCTATGAACAGGACACGCGGACAGTGCGGTTCGAGCATCTGGCGGAGAAGAAGGCGTGAACTTGACCGGCTGTGCCGGAACCTGAAACTCTAATCTCTCACCTGATCTTTCACTTTGTCTCTTCCCACTGCCTTGGAGCCGAGGGAGATTCGGGAAGAGAAATGGGGGCGGGTCTCATTGTGACCATCCCATTTCCTCCCTTCATCTCATCAACGCCGTCCGCCTGCGGCAAAAAGCCGTCTGGTTCTAGCGAGGTCCGCCTGAGTCGCCTTCTTTCTTCTTCTTGATGATCTCTTCCTGGATGCTGGCCGGGACGCGGCGGTAGCAGAGCAATTCCATGGTGAACGTGCCCTGGCCTTGGGTCATGCTCCGCAAGTCGGTGGCGTAGCCGAAAGTTTCGGCCAGCGGGACTTCGACGGAAATCAGGGCCCGGCCGTCGCGGTTGCCGGTCGACATGATGATCCCGCGGCGGCTGACGGCGTCGCCGGTCACGGGGCCCTGGAACTGCTCGGGCGCTTCGATATCGAGCTTCATGATCGGCTCCAGCAGCACCGGCCGGGTCTTCATGAACGTTTCGCGGAAGCAGCCATGAGCGCAGGTTTGAAAGGCCCGGTCGCTGCTGTCGACTTCGTGATACGAGCCGTCGGACAGAACCGCTTTCAGACCGATGACCGGGAAACCGGCGACGGGGCCTTTGGGCAGGCAGTCCCGAAAGCCCTTCTCGACCGACGGAATGTACTGTTTGGGGACGCGTCCGCCGACGACTTCCTCCTCGAACACGAACGGCTCTGGGACCTCTTCCGGCAGCGGTTCGAAACGGCCGACGATGTGGGCGTACTGCCCGGAACCGCCCGTTTGCTTCTTGTGCCTGTAGTCGAACGGCACCGCCTGCGTCGGCGCTTCGCGGTAACTGACCTTGGGAGCGCCGACCAGCACGTGGACCTTGTACTCGCGGCGGATCCGCTCCATGTAGACTTCCAGGTGCAACTCGCCCATGCCCTCGACCAGGATCTCGTTGGTTTCCTGATCGGTCGACACGCGGAAGGTCGGGTCCTCTTTACGGAAGCGGGCCAGGGCCTTGCCCAGTTTTTCCGCGTCGCCGCGGTTTTCCGGACTGACCGCAATCTTGATCACCGGCTCCGGCACAAACATGCTTTCCAGCGTACAATACTTCGGTTCGCTGGCGTATGTGTCGCCGCTGGCGCAGTCGATGCCCATCACCGCCACGATATCGCCTGCCTGGGCTTCCGCGATTTCCTGGCGCTCGTCCGCGTGCATCCGCACGATGCGGCTGAACCGCTCCTTGCGTCCCGTCCGCTGATTGATGTAGGCGTGGCCCTTTTCGATGCGGCCCTGGTACACCCGCATGAACGTCAGTTGCCCGTAGGGGTCGTCGACGATTTTGAAGGCCATGCCGACGAAGGGCTTCGCCGGATCGGGTTCGAGAGGCACCGTTTCGGCGGCGTTGTCCCACGCTTTGGCGTGGATCTCGTGCTCCAGCGGCGAAGGCAGATACCGCGTGATGGCATCCAACAGCGGCTGAACGCCCTTGTTCTTGTAGGCCGCTCCCAGGAATACGGGCGTGACGTCCTGCTGTTGGACCACGACCCGCGTCACCTGGTGGATCATCTCCGGCGAGATTTCCTCCTCGGACAACAGCCGCTCCATCAACTCGTCGCTGTACATCGCCAGGCCTTCGAGCATCTTCATGCGCCATTCCCGAGCAAGTGGGGTCATGGCGTCCGGGATCGGTTCCGCGCGGATCTGCTCGCCTTCGTCGCCGTCAAAGTGCAGCGCCTGCATGGTCGCCAGGTCGATCACGCCCTGGAAGCGTTCGCCGCTGCCCAGCGGCAACTGCATGAGCATCGCGTCGTCGCCCAGCTTTTCCTTGAGATCGCGGACCACGCGAAAGGGATCTGCGCCGGCGCGGTCCATTTTGTTGATGAACGCCAACCGCGGCACGTGATAGCGGTTCATCTGCCGGTCGACGGTGATCGTCTGGCTTTGCACCCCGCCCACGGCGCACAGCACCAGCACGGCGCCGTCCAGCACGCGCAAGCTGCGCTCGACCTCGACGGTAAAGTCGACGTGTCCGGGCGTATCGATCAGGTTGATGGCGTGGCCCTTCCACTCGACGCTGGTCGCGGCGCTGGTGATCGTGATGCCGCGTTCCCGCTCCAATTCCATGTGGTCCATCGTCGCGCCGGCGCCGCCTCCGCCCACCTCTTCCATCCGGTGGATGCGGCCGGTGTAGAAGAGGATGCGTTCGCTGAGCGTCGTCTTGCCCGAGTCGATGTGTGCCGAAATGCCGATATTGCGTAGCTTGGCTAGGTCCATAGTTGCTGGTCGCTTGGTACTTTGTTTGAGCGTAACATCTTAATTGAATTCGGCTTGGAGAAAAGGCCGAGAGCGGTACGAGGCGTGAAATTGCCGAAACTCTTCGAGCGGCATTTTACGTTGCAACGCCATAGAACGCGGCTGTCGGCAAACCGGTTTCACGGGCTACGACGGCGGCGAGCCGGTCGACTTCGTCGTCGGAGAGCGAGGCGACGCAGCTTTCGGCAGGCGGGCGGGCGAGGGTGTATACCTGGATCAGGCTAAGGCTGCCGCCGGCAGTCGTGATCTCGCGCAGCCGCTCGCAGAAGGCCTGGATTTCCTCGCCCGGAGGCGGTTGGCCGCGGATGCGCATCCATAGCGACTGGATGACCAGCGGCCGGACACGAGCGGCCCCGGTGATGTTCTCCAGCACGCGCGAAAAGGGAACCGGCGAGCGGGCGACGGAGCGAAAATACTCTTCCGTGCCCGCATCGAGCTTGGCCCAAATCTCGCCCTGGTTGCGGTCCAGGGCCTCCAGACCACGCTGCACGTGCGGACGATGGAGCCTGCTAGCATTGGTGATCAGGACCATTTTCACGGCGTCCAAGCCGTGGCGTCGTTTGACCTCGGCGCAGGCGGCGACGATTTCGTCGAAATTCCGGTGGGTCGTAGGTTCTCCGTCGCCGGAGAAGGCGATGTCGTTCAGTCGCCGCAATTCCGGGGGCACGCTGCGGAACTTGTCCGTTTCGAACAGACGCCCCGAAACCGTCAGCGCCAGCGTCTCGTCCAACTCGGCCAACAACCGCTCCCCTTCGACAAACTGCGTGTCGCCCGCCAGCCTGCGATCCACCTGGCAATAAACGCAGTCGAAATTGCAGACCTTGTCGGGATTCAAGTTGATCCCGATCGACACACCGCGGCTTCGCCGGCTGATCACCGGATAGACGAAGCGGTTGTCTTCGAACCGCCGCTCGTGTTGCAGGTGCAAAGGAGTGGTGGACATAGGGCTTCGACAGAAAGGGCGGGCCCGCGGCACGGGTCCGCCCTGGACAGTTCCTACGGCGGAGAGTCGGCGGCGGTCCGCCGCTGCGTTCAGATTTCTTTGGCGTCGATCCAGGGCATCAGGCCGCGCAAACGCCGCCCGACTTCCTCGATCAACAGCTTCGCCTCATGGCGCCGGTACGATTTGAACATGGGGGCGCCGGCCTTGTTCTCCAGGATCCACTCGCGGGCGAATTGACCGCTCTGGATCTCCTTCAGGATCTTCTTCATTTCGGCGCGGGTCTGCTCGTTGACAATCCGCGGGCCGCGCGTGTAGTCGCCGTATTCGGCCGTGTTTGATACGCTGTACCGCATGTAGCTCAGCCCGCCCTGGTAGAACAGGTCGACGATCAGCTTCAGCTCGTGCAAGCATTCGAAAAACGCCATCTCCGGCTGATAGCCGGCTTCGACCAGCGTATCGAAGGCCGCTTTGACCAACTCGGTCACGCCGCCGCACAGCACGGCCTGTTCGCCGAACAGGTCGGTCTCGGTTTCTTCGGCGAAGGTCGTCTGGATCACTCCGCCACGCGTGCCGCCGATGCCCTTGGCGTAAGCCAGTCCCACCGCCAGCGTCTCCTCGGTCGCGTTCGCGCCGATCGCAATCAAGCAGGGCACGCCGCCGCCTTTGACGAACTCGCTACGCACCAAGTGGCCGGGGCCCTTGGGTGCGACCAGCAGCGTGGCGACGCCTGGCGGCGGTTCCACCTGCCCGTAGTGGACGTTGAAGCCGTGCGAGCACATCAGCACGTTGCCCGCCTGGAGGTTGGGCCGGATCGAAGCGCGGTAGATGTCGGCCTGCAATTCGTCCGGCAGCAGGATGTTGATCACGTCCCCCCGTTTGGTCGCCTCTTCGATCGTCAGAGGCTGAAAGCCGTGCGAGACGGCCAAGTCGTAGTTCTTGGTGCCGGGCAACTCGCTGACCACGACCTGGCAGCCGCTGTCCCGCAGGTTCAGCGCCTGGGCGTGACCTTGCGAACCGTAGCCCAGGATGGCGATCGTTTTGGCTTTCAACAGGGAGAGATCGGCGTCTTTGTCGTAGAAGATCTTGGCGGCCATGACGAATGTTGACTCCTTGACTCTGGATGGTGGTACTTGTTTTGCCGAATATGGCTGGCGACGGACCGCGGCAAACGGCGACACGCGCTGAGGCCCCGCGACGGCTACGGGCCGTCGTTCTCTTCCTTTCGAGCCGCCTCGCTGCGGACCATGGCGATGCGTCCACTGCGGACCAATTCCGTGATCCCGAACGAACGCATCCGCTCGATAAAGGCTTGCACTTTGTTCTCGCGTCCAGAAATCTCGACCATCACCTCGTCTTCGCCCACGTCGACGATCCGTCCGCGAAAAATCTCGACCAACTCGCGGACTTCGCTGCGTTTTCCGCCGCTTGCCGCTTTGACCTTGATCAGCATCAAGTCGCGTTCGACGTTGTCCTGACTGCTGATGTCGTCCACGCGAACGACGGTGACGATCTTTTCCAGCTGCTTGCGGACCTGTTCCAGGACGCGATCGTCGCCGACCATGACGAAGGTCATGCGCGACAAATTGGGGTCCTCGGTCTCGCCAACCGCAAGCGAATCGATGTTATAGCCGCGCGAGGCCAACATTCCGGAAATATGCGCCAGCACACCAGGGACGTTTTGCACGATCGCGGAAAGCACGTGACGCATGGCTGCGGGATTCTCCAGCGGTACAGTCGAAAAAAGGATGATAGCGGGAGCGTCGAGGATCATCAAGGGGCGGGTCTGCGCGACGTCGCAGCTCGGATCTCCGTCGGACCGGACCCGCCGCGAGAGCAAATGCCTTGATCGTACCGTTGCGAAATGCTGCCCGACGAAGTTGTTCCTGGACAGGTGCTTAGCCCCAGAACTGCCACCAAGAGCGTCTCTGTTTTTTCATGGCCTCCAGCTTGCTCCGCCCGACGACACCCGTCGCCCGGGCGTTGTGGAGTTGTTGAGGGTTATAGTTGGCATGTGTCAGGTCCGCTTTCAGCAGATTCGCACCGTCCAGTTTTGCCTTGGTCAATTCTGCGTACCGCAGAACCGCCCCCTCCATTTTAGCGCCTCGCAAATCCGCCTCGGACAAGTCGGCGTTGGAGAAATTGCCTCGCGAGTCCGATACGCTCATGTCGCACTTGACCAACTTTGAGCCCGTAAAATCGCAATGGGGCAGCTTGGCGTAACGGAACACGCTGCCGCTGAAATTGGCATTGTGGGCATGGGTCCCCTCCAGCACCGCTTCCGTGAAATCGGCGCCCGTGCATTCCACGCCGTCCATGGTGGCAAACGCCAGACTGCACTCGTAGAAGTTCGCCCCAGTAAGCGTGGCCTTGGACAGATCCGCTTGCCGCAGATCCGAGCTGCGAAAATTGACTTTCGTCAGATTCATCCCGGCCAAGTTCGCGCCGGCCAGCTTGAGTGCGGACAGGACCGCGCCCTCCAGCGAGTCCGCATCGACCCGATGCAGCACTTGTCCCGAAGTTCTGTGTTTGATTTCAATCACGGCACACCCTCTCGCCCTTGACCTAGGCCTCCCGCCGCTTGACCATCGTGACTTCGTTGCCCTGCGCGTTGAAAGTCACTTCGTCCATAAAGGTTTGCATCAACAGCAAACCGTGTCCCCCTTCGTTTTCCAGGACCTCCGGATCCGCTCCGGCCGGCAGCTTGCTCACATCGAACCCTGGCCCTTGGTCGCGAATCACGAACCGCGCCTCGTCCGGCGACATCGTGACGTCCAAGTCAATTGTGCGGTCGCAGTACGGCGACTGCGACAATCGCTGCTCCACGACCCCGGCCGACGGCGGCCCTTGGAACATCATTTCGCGAGCGGTCAGCATGTCCTTCGGCGAAATCTCCAAGTTGCCGCGGTACAAGGCGTTCAGCAACGCGTGCTCGACCGCCAAGCCGACCCGGACCCGCCCCGTCGAATCGCAAAGTCGCATACCCGCCATCATCTGCTGCAGAAGGTCCACCAGCGGATCGATCAGCGCCACGTCGTTGCTTAACTGGAACGAGAACTGGTTGTGGGTCAGACAAGTCAACAAACGCTCGTAACTGCGGTTGACCTGAGAAACGTGCAGCACCTGAGCGATCTCGTCGACCAACCGCAAGTTGACCTGCGATTTGGGCACATAGCCGGCCGCCCCGTCTTCCAACGCCTCGATGGCGATGGCGTCCGTGCCCTGGCTGGTCATCAGGATCACGGGGATGTCGGAATAATGGACGCGGACCGCCCGCACCAGCTGCAGACCGTCCATGAGCGGCATCACCATGTCGGTGAGCACCAAATCCACCGCCGCGCCGCCACGCAAACGATGCAGGGCCTCTCTGCCGTTACTGACGAGGTCGACCTCGTAGCCGGCCTCTTCCAGCAGACCCCGGATCTGAGTCGCTTGCGTCGCGCTGTCTTCCGCTACAAGTATTCTGGTCATCGCATGGCATCCAGTATCGACTGCAAAGGGCCCCCCCAAAAAACGGTTATCTCCGCCGGCGGCGCTCCCCAACAACGGCCGCCGATGAAACTCTTTGTACGACGGATTTGGAATCCGTCCAGTCCGGCTGCTCCAGATTTTCCACCTGCGGTCCAGGCGTGCCCCCGGTGAGCCGAAACAACCACTACGTTCCACTCAATCGCTTGATCTGGACGTTCCGGAACTCCACCGGGTCGGAATGGCCGGCAAAGCCAAAATGCCCTCGCGTGCGGTCCTTGCCGGGATGCGGCGAGTTGGCCATGAACTCCTTGACCTGGCTCAGATCCGCATCGAGGATCACATTGCCGTTCAATTCCACCTTTATCTTGGGACCCTGCACGGTGACCTCCTGGAAGTTCCACTGGCCGGTGGGCCGCAGAAAGCCTCGCTTCGCCGCCACCATGCCGTAGGCCGAACCGTGGTATTGTCGCACGTCCAGCTTCGCGTATTTGGGATGTTCCGAATCCAAGACCTGCAATTCGCACATGCCGACGTAGGCCGTGTCGCCCGATCCGGGATAGCGGATGGCCAAGCCGTTGTTGCCGCCCGGCGGAAGCTTGAATTCCAGACGCGCCACAAAGTCGTCGTACTCGTCCTTGGTATAGATCGTACCGCCCTTGCTTGGCTTGCACACGATCGCTCCGTCGCGGACCTCGTAGTTCTCCACCGGGCCCGCCCAACCGCTGAGATCTTCGCCATTGAAGACCGCTTGGAAGCCCTCGCTGCCGTCTTGGGCCAGGATGCGGTTCGCCTCGTCGGCCGGGATCTCGCGGACGAAGATGTTCTTCCACCGGATCTCACCGCCGTGCGTCTGCAACTGGATCGGCCCCTGGGGGAACAGCGGACTGCTGCGGTCCCAGAAGTTCTCCATGATGGCGTGGTCCACCACCAACTTGTCGTTCAGGTACACCGTCGTTCGCGCCCCCACTTGCAGAATCCGCAGCCGGTTCCATTGGCCAAAGGGCTTGTCCGCCAGGACCAGCGGGTCTTTGCCCGGCGCGCCGGCCGAATTGTTCCACAGGCCGCCCGAGCCTTTGTCCGCGCCGATGCTCCACTTGCCGCCTTCCTCGGTGTAGTCCCAAATCTGGACTTGCGGTGTGGCCTTGAGGTAAATCCCGCTGTCGGCCTTGGCGACGGTCTTGTAGTCGATCCACAGTTCAAAGTCGCGGAATTCCCGGTCTGTGGTCAAATACACGCCGTGCCCGTCGTTGACCAGGTCCCCATTTTCCACCCGCCAGTGTTGGCGGACGTCGGCCAAGTCGGTTTCCCGCTTCGCGGCGCGCTGCTCATCGCTCATCGCCCACAACTGGCGAGGGTCAAAGTGCCCCAGTCCATACCAGCCGCTCAGGTCGGTCCCGTTGAACAGGGCCGTGAATCCCTCAGGCGGCTTGTTGTCCTCCTGACAGTCAGCGGTTGTAGCAAGCACGCACCAGACGACGGCGAAGGCAAGGGCAGCAAAACGAGCCACGAGCGTTGTCTCCTCAAGGTTGGAAGTTCAGGATGGATTTGAACATGGCCAACAATGTAATCTTTCCGAAAGCAACTTGCCAGCAGGTTTTTTGCCACTTTGCGTTGCTCACCCCCCACTATGCAGTGCCATGGCCCACAAGCCGCCTATCGGGCATCTGTCCCATGCCGCTTGCGGCAGAAGCCCCCCACCGTCTGGGTGCTTTGACGGCAGCCCGGTTGACGCGTCAACAGAAGAGGGGCGTCCCATGCGAGACGCCCCTCGAACTGCGTTTGCTTCCATCCGCCACGAGGCTTACTTCTTCTTGATCTCGAAGCTTTTGGCGAATGCCTGGTCGTTGAACACCAACTGCACCTGCTCTTCGGGGCTGGCCTTGGTGACCTTGGCCTGGCACTTGTCGCAGCAGAAACGGACCTTGACGCCGCCGACTTTGACAGCGGTTTCAGGGTTCAGTTCGCCGCCGGTGAAGGGACACGACACCTGTTTGGCCTGCCTGGTCGCCACAAGTTGTTGGTTGGCCTTGGCCGCGAACTTGGCGGTGTCTTTCTTGAACGGCGCCTCGCAACCCGGACAGCACAGGTAAACCCGGGCGCCCTTGTACTCGACCGCCGTCGTTTCTACCGCCGGCTTGCCCGATACCGGGCAAACCGCCTTGAACTCGTGCTTCTTTTCGGCCTTCTTCTCGGCGGCAATCGCGCAAGCAGAAACGGCCAACAAAGCAACCGACGCAGCAAAAATCATCTTCGACATGATCATTTTCCTTTCAGCAGAAATGTACAGACACAAACGGACTGATTCTGATTCTTGACGCACTCAAAAATCGGCGCGCAGGGGCACCACGGACAGTTGACGTGCTGATCGCCGGACGCCGCCAGAACACTCGATTCAAGCGCACGGCCAGGACGATCGCCTATCAGCGATTGGACAACAGGCTCTCCGACAACGCTGAGGCTGTCGAACGTCGTCAACAGATGCGCGAAGAGATTCAGATCACCCAGACACAGTGCCAGACGCGCAGAGGAGGACCGGTGGCACAGGACGCGGATCGCAAACGAACTGCGGTGCAAACCCGATGTCGGGCCGGCTGCTCGCACCACACGGCCGTCGCCATCCCAGTCCACTCGAGCGGTTTGGCGAGTTCCCGGCGCGGTGACCAACGCCACCCTGGCTGAATGATTCCAAATCGGCCACACTCACAGTCGTTGCCGATGTCCGCCGCAGGATGGTTCGCGCCCTCGCCAGGCGCCGGCCGCGAAGCGACAGGTCCCGCGAAACAGCGACAACAGCAGCGCCGTTGCTGGTTGATCCGCTGGATGGCCAGCCGGCAGCAAGGCTTCAAATGCTCGGTCTCTCGTTCGGCCGTGCAGCAGCACTTGCCGCGAGTCAGCTGGGGAGTCCCCAAGGCGACGATCACGCAAATCGAAATAAAGCGTATCATCCAGGAACGTCGAGAGCGTGGTTGAGTTTTCTTTGCCGTGGCAGATTATAGGGCTGACCACGATCGGTTTCAATTTGATTTTTTTGCTCGTCCGTGTGACGCTGGGATGGCCGGGGCAGGGCCGGCGACGATGCACAGATGAAGACAAACAGGCCCGGCTCTCGCTCACTGCGACCAATCGGTCGGTTGGCGGTCCCAGCGGTGTTGGGACAGTCTTTCCAGCAAGGCGGCATCCAGCAGCCCCGCGTCGCTGGCCGCCAGATTCGCTTCCACGTGCCCTACCTTGCGCATGCCGGGGATGATGGTGCTGACGGTCGGTTCAGCCAAAATGAACCGCAGAGCCATCTCGGGCATGGTCATGCCGGGGGCAACCAGCGGTTTCAGTCTGTCCGCACGCTCGACGCTGGCCTTCAGATTCTCCGGCACGAAGTACGTGTTTCGCCAGTCGCCTTGCGGCCAGCGGCTGTCCACGGTCAGTGTCCCGGTCAGCGTGCCTTCGTCAAACGGCACGCGGGCGATCACGGCCACGTTGTGCTCGCGGCAAACCGGGAACAATTCGTCCTGCGGATTTTGGTCGAAGATGTTGTAGATCACTTGGACCGCGTCGATTAGGCCACTCCGGACTGCTTTCACGCCGTTGAAGGGTTCCCAGCGGTTCAAGCTCAGCCCGATGGCGTGAATCAGGCCCTGCGACT
>CAYPGE010000122.1:0-20823 GCA_964409865.1 uncultured Pirellulaceae bacterium | reverse complement strand
CGGTGGTCACACGTGGACGGACAGCCAGGACGACGAGGCGCACTACTTCGGGGCCGCGCCGCACATCGCTATCAAGAAGACAACAACGAATGGTGACAACACCGGAGACGGTGTTGGCGTGCTACCGGGTCAGGCGATTACCTGGACATACACGGTCTCGAACGTGGGCAACGTTCCGCTCTCGAACGTCACCGTGACCGACGACCAGGGTGTGACGCCGGTTCTGGATCCAGATCAGTCGAACGGCGAGGAGGATGGCATCCTCGACCTCGGCGACTCCTGGGTCTACACCGCCAACGGAACAGTACCGGCCGATGCGAGTTCTAGCACGACGTACACCAACGTGGGTACGGCGGGCGGCAGTTACACCGACGGCGTCGGGCACACGGGCACCGTCGCGGCGGACGATTCGAGTTCGTACTACGTCTTGGGCAATGACTATGTCACCAATTCGTCGCTGTGCGATTTCGGCGACCAGTTCCGGCTGATTTTCACGCCGGACATGAAGAACTACACGTCGACCTGTCCGGCCTACAAGCTGTCCGACAGCAATCCCGGACAGTTCTACTACAACGTGTTCTACGTCGGGAGCGGTTCGGAGACGGCGTTCACGCTCGAAATCCCCTTCCCGTTCGTGACCCAGGGGGCCACGCCGATCCACGCTTACAGCGGGGTCAATGTCAATCCCGGCGGGCCGTGTCTTGAACCGGTACACGAGATCTTCAACGACCAGGCGACGTTTACGCTGGCGGATTACGGCGACACCAATGGTGACGGTGACATCGGCTTCGGCGACGTGCAGGCGGTCACGGTCACCGTGCCGGCCTCCGGCTTCATCTACCTGAACATCCATCTAGACTACGGTCTGGAAAAGACCAACGGATGGGTCAAGGAGCAAAACGACGACACCGCCTACAGCAACACGGCCATCAATTCATTACTGCAGGACGCTTGGGACATCCCGGACTCCTTGTCGTACACGTTTGACGCCTTGGCGGACGGGGCATCGTTCGGTGCCGGCGACACCATCACGGGCACCAACGACTTCAAGAAAACCAAAGGCCTGATGGGAAGTGTCCTGCAACAGGTGGCCGTCATCGACGGCGTCCCGGAGTTCCAGGGTGTGCCAAACGCCGAGGTCAAGCTCATCGGCCCGACCGGCCGAATCATCGAGACCATGACCGACGACGAGGATGGCTGGTACATGTCCAAGTTCGTCCCCGGCGGCAAGAGCGAAACCTATAGCTTGGAGTTGCAGTCGGGTACTCTGCCCAATGGCCATGCTTACGGACAGCAGACGCTCATCGTCACGGTGGGCGGCGACATCAGGTTCGCCGAAGGCAACTTCATCGTCCAGAGGCTCAGGGCCTGGCAGAACCACCGCGTCGCCTACGATGTCTCGGGCGACGACAAGGTGACAGCCATTGACGTACTGTTGGTTGTCAACTGGCTCAACGTGTACGATGTGGGACCGTTGCCACCGCTGCCCGACGTGGACTCGCCCTGGATCGACGTCGATGGGAACGGCTTGGCGACGCCCTTGGACGCCTTGCTGGTGATCAACCAGATCAACGTAGGCGTGCTGGCAGGCGGCGAAGGAGAAGCGGCCCCCGACACCGCGGATCTGCCGGTCTTCGAACCCGCGCCGGTTGATGCCTCGGCGACGTCCATTCCGGCGATTGAACTCGTTCCGTCGTCCGGCACAGCAGCGGTTGTGACTCGCCCGGCCACGTCGCAGGACGAGTCGAGCCGAGTCGTCTCGCCTGCCGGCCGCGATCAACGATTCGCTTGGTTGGGTCCACGGGACGACGCCTGGACTTCGCTGCCGGCTCGCGCATCGCGCGGTGCGTCACCGATGGCTGCGGACCTGGCGCTGACGGAGTTGGATGACATCCTGCCGGACCTGGCCGAGGACGTACTGCACGGTTGGGAAGGCGGGATCTAGTCTTGAACCGTTCCAGGGGCGGATTGCGGTCACGTCAGCAGTACTCGCCGGAGACCCAGGCGGACTCCAGCCAGCCGTAGGGCTTGGCCGTGCCCGAGGCGGCCACGCGGGCCAGCCTTTGGCGGGCCTCCGGCAGCAGGTCCTCAGTCAGGCGATGGCGAATGTTGTAGGGCAACGAACAAACGTCAAACTCCTTGCCGAAACGCGCGAAGGCTTCGCGAAAACCATCCGGCCATCAGCTCAAAGGTTATCTGGTTGTTTCCCGAGAAGCCACCGTTTTCTGACCCGGAATTCTGAAGCACCGGTTGTCGTTGACTGCCCGCTCAGGGCTGAAGTCCTTGACTCAATTGGATAACGAGTTGGCCCCTCTGGCCGACGCTCACCTAGACGGCACCCCAATCATGCAACCTCGCATCCTTGACGAGAATCTCGCGATGGTGCTCCTCTTCCCAAGGGACGCATATCCGCAGACGCACATCGCAATTCGGGCCGTGCTCGTAAGTGGCTGAGATTACCTCCACCGACGAGAAGAAGACTGATTCGTACACCTCTCGCGAATTGACGAGCAGCGGGAAATTGGGGACTTGTCCTAGGTCGCTCTGCCCGGTTTCCTCTCGAACGGTGTCGCACCACTTGAGGTAGTCGGCGTTCAGGAATTCCTCGATCTCCAAGGCGAGGTCGTCGAACCTGTCGAGCAGGTCACGAAACACCTGGCGTTGACGCTCCGTGGGGCCGTCCTTGTCGGCATGAATGATCAAGTCCTCCACCTGATCCAGCCTATTGCCAAAGGAAGATGCGGCGAGGCAATACCAAACGCCGAGATGCGGTTGCGTACGATTCGGGGCGTACCGTATTCGACCAAATACCGGGTCGTCCATCAGAATCGGCTTGCCCCAAATCGCCTCGCGATGTCGAAGGATCTCCCAGAGAACAAACAGGAGAATCGGTCCGACCACGCCGGTAACGAGCAGGAGAATGCCGTAGCGCAAGGGCAGGAAGAGCACACCGAAGAACAGAGCGGCTGTGTACGTGAGAAGAAACAAGAGTGACAATGATGTCACGAGGATCAGTCTCACGGAGGTGATCGAGGACCGCGAATTCATTGCATGCTCCGACTGGCTGCAACGCACTTGGGCGAAATCCGGAACGACGGCTCAGTGAGCGCGACGCCAGAATCTCCAATTCCACCGAGTGGGCTTCTGAGGAGCCGTCCGGCATGGCCCCAGTTGAGGATGCTCCTTTGCCAGCCGCTCGATGACGGACCAGCCCGGCCCGGCCGCTTCCGTACAGTGGCTCTCCGATCGGAATGCCCGCGACAGCCCGTGGTACGGCCAAATCAGTCTTGTCCGTATGTACAGCGCTTCGGGAGAATCGGCATTCATGATCCACTCGGCGGTCGAATTGTCAAGATGCTCCGGCCGGTTGCTCGCGACGGTCAGCAGAGCATGCTCATCGAAGAAGCGAAATACCTTGCCCGGGGACTCGGTGTGCGGCCCCTCCTTGAAATAGGCTCGTAACTGCTCCAGCACGTCGGGACCCGGTTGCTCGGCCGTCGCGACCAGATAACAGCCCCGTCCCCAGCCGTCGAATCGCCAGGGGGCGATCGCGTCGAAGACGAAGTTGGTGAACGATGTCGAGCAGAGTTGCCACTCGACCTGGTTCAGGTCTTCTTGGTCCCACTGGTCGTTGTTGTCGAACACCGGCGGGTCGTCGGACTCGCTCAGCCGCACATACCAGCCGACGACGCCCTGGACCTCGGTGGCCACGCGGAGGTACCCCTGGCGAGTCTCCTCCGGCCGGCCAAGTTCTGCGAGCGATTCCAGGTGGTTTCCCGTCTGGTCGAACGTCTGCTTCGCCCCTCCGATGGAAAGCCACTCCCTGACGGAAGGCGGGAAAGCCGCGCCGCAGGCCTGCTCGCGCGCGGCGACTTGCCGTCGTGCCTCGTCGGACAAAGCCAGCGTCTGGCCGAGCAACGCGGCGATGGCATGATGGTACTTGAGCGACGTGTTGTCAGTCATGGCTGATTCATCCATTGTTGCCGGGAAAATGCCGTCATCCCGCAGTTCTATCGGAACGTCGAGTCTCTTTCTGCTTCTCCCAGCGCCTCGTTCAGCGTCGCGCCCGCTTTCTTGGGTTTGGGATCGTCGTGGGAGAGGAACCAGACGTCGTTGGATCTGCCTTTGATTCGAACGCCGAGAAAGGCCGCGTGCCCGCCGCGCTCCGCCAAGAGAAGGTATTCTCCGTCGTCCCATGCGACGCTGTAGACTTGCGACGACTGGAATACGTCCCAGCCGGCAATCGACTGCCCGGCAAGTTCTTCGAAGTCCGGAGGGAGACGCTTGCGGAGCCGATCCAGCAAAGTTGCCGGCAACTCCTGCATGGGATCGTCCACGAGTTCCACGCCCTTGAGCGTGAATCGACTGGAAAACGATATCGGCTTCGGGCTTGGGCTCGTGACGATGCTGGACATGTGACCGCAGACGGCGTAGATCCGGCTCGTCCACACCTTCGTCGTGCCCGCGGGCGAAAAGCGAATCTCCGCGAGAACGATCTCCTGCTTGGACCGGCAGGGAAACAGGGGGCCTTCACCCACAACGGCCTTCCCTTTTCGCATCTGGTAGAACTGGATGTCGGTCCATCGGAGGTAGCGGACTACATGGTCGATGCGATCAATGCGTCCTTGGTTGATCCGTCTTGGACCTTCAGGAAGGTGCTGCTGCAGAGCCCCCAGCAGGAATTCCTCAAGCGGCGTGAACCGGCGCCAAAGCAGCGAGACCCTTCTGATCAGATTCAGAATCATAGCAGTGCCGTCGGTCGGTCATCCATGTCGTGGTTCATGCTCGAAGCGGTTTCGATATTGTCAACGCCGAACCAAGTCGCGAAGTCGTGGTCGTGGAAGCCGATTCCATGCTCTTCGGCGAAACGGGAAACGGGTGCGTGCTCCTCTCGATCCTTCGCTTCGGCGGAGTATTCGTTGAATGCTGCTTCGTCCGGGAACGCGCCGATTCGCCCACGGCCCGCCGTCGTCGATGAAACCTGCTACCGCTGGTACGTGCCCACCAATTCGCCTTCGGCCAGCACGTGGCCGTCCATGGCCTGGAGCAACGTTTTCTTGTCGATGCCCGCGGTGACGTCCAACTCGCAGTCCAGCGCGTACAGCCGGAAATGGTAGTGATGCACGCCGTGGCCGGGCGGCGGGGCTGGGCCGCGGTAGCCGACCGTCCGGCCGCTGGGCCAGGAATTCCGGCCCTGCAAGGCAGCAACCGGTTTATCCAACCGCGAGCCGGTGGGGAGCCCCTGCGGCAGTTCCCGCAAGCCAGCCGGCAGTTTGTAGATCACCCAATGCACCCAGGGCTCGGCGGTGGGGGCGTCCGGGTCGTCGCAAATCAGGGCCAATTCCTTAGCGCCGTCCGGAACTCCTTCCCAGCGCAGCGGCGGCGAGACGTCCTGGCCGTCGCCCGTAAACAACTTCGGAATCCGCTCGCCCTCGGCAAACGCGGAACTCGTAACCGTGATGCTCATGGTCTGTCCTCCTTCCAGAATGGATTCAGCACGCTGGACATCCGGCGACTGGATGTGACCGCGGTGCAGGTCCACCCACGCGCCACAGTCGCAACGGATGCCGCGGCCGAACGGAAACAACGTCACATCGTAGGGTCGGCCACAATGCGGACAAGTAATGGCCATGATGGATGCTCGCTTGGAAGCCTCCTTGGATTCTACCATTCGACAGCGAATCCAAGGAGACAGCGGATCATTTCTTCGCTTATTCGCTGCCTCTTTTAATCCGCTGTCGAGGGGGGGCGGGGAGTGATGGTTTGGGTTGGGGCCAGCCCGAAGTCTGCGGAAACAAAATCCCGTTTCCGCTATAATCGATCGCCGTGGCGGCGTTCGAGAAAACTGTCGCGTGTTTTTTGCCGATCATCACACGGAGTGTGATGGCTACTTTGACGATTGGAGATGACCGTATGTCCGCCTCCGGCGTCGAACCGACCGAACTCGATGGCTGTCAGACGGCGGACAGGCGGCACGCAGAACGTCCGCCGTCGCAGACGGGCGGCACCTGCGAGGTGGCCATCTTGACACCGCCGGGCCGTGGCGCGGTGGCGACCATCTCCGTGGCGGGACCACAGGCGACGGCCCAGGTGGCCTCGCTGTTCCGCCCCGCCGCAGGCAGACCATTGAGTGATTTCCCCTGCGGCCGAATTGTCTACGGTCGCTGGGCCGTGTCCGCAGCCGCGGGCGAGGAGGTCGTGGTTTGCCGCCGCGCGGCGGACGAAGTGGAAATCCATTGCCACGGCGGCCGGCTTGCGGCCAGGACGATTGTCGATTCTTTGGTGGCCAGCGGCGCCCGGGAGATGTCTTGGCAGGGTTTTGCCCGGCGACAGGCCGTAGGCCGCATCGAGGCGGAAGCCCGCGTGGCCCTGGCAGCGGCGCGTACGGAACGCGCGGCGGCCGTCCTGCTGGATCAGTTGCGAGGTGGCCTGCGCTCGTCGCTGATGGAAGCGCTGACGGACCTTCGCTGCGGGAACACGGCCAAGGCGGCGGCGATCCTGGGCGAGTTGGAGCAACATGCCCAGACGGGCCTGCACCTGGCCGAGCCCTGGCGCGTTGTTCTGACCGGACGGCCCAACGTGGGCAAGAGCAGTCTGATCAACGCGGTACTGGGTTTCGAGCGGTGCATTGTACACGTCGAGCCGGGCACGACGCGGGACGTGGTAACCGCCCACACGGCGCTGGATGGCTGGCCGGTGGAATTGGCGGACACGGCGGGCCTCCGCGAGGGCACGGACGAGATCGAGATCGCGGGCGTCCAGCGGGCGCGCCAGCAACTCCAGCAGGCGGACTTGGTCGTGTTGGTGTTCGACCTCTCCGCACCCTGGACCGGCGCGGACGAAGCGCTGCTGGCCGAATGGCCCGGCGCGCTGGTGGCGCATAACAAATGCGACCTGGTACCGGCGCTGCGGCCGGGCCGGCCGCCGGGCCTCGCGGTCAGTGCCGCCAAGGGAATGGGAATCGACACCCTGGTACACGAAGTCGCCCGGCGACTAGTTCCCGAGCCGCCGCGACCCGCAGCAGCGGTAGTGTTCACGCAGCCGCAGTTCCAAGCCGTGCGAGCCGCGCGCTCCGCACTAGCGGCTGGAAACGATGGCGAGGCGGCCTCGCTGCTGGCCGAACTCCTGGCGAGCCGTGGGCGTTAGCCCACCGGTGTTCCCACGGGTTGGCCTGCCAGCGCCAAGGCAACCGGTGGGCTAACGCCCACCGCTCGCCGAAGTCCGCTCGCCGAAGTCACACCGAAGTCAGGCAGTTAACCTATTTGCCCCAGATTCCTGTCGGCGGCCGAGAATCCTGGCAAATTGACCTTGCCTCGCCGTCTGGACTGCTGTACTTAACGACCCGCTTCTTTTCACGTAGCTTGCCATTCGGCTTTTGGGTATGCAGCGTCTCCTAATCTTGTGCCTGCTGATGCTATTGCTGGCTGCGCCTGCGCCGTCTGCTGGGGCGGCGGACGGCCCTGCAGAGCCGGACAAGGCCGTGCTGCGCGTCGCGTTTGGGGTGCTGCAGAAGCACAAGACCAGTGAGGGCGACGATCGGTACGTCCTGGTCGACAAGGACGGCCAGATCCGCTATTCGATTGATGCCGACGCCAGCAAGAACCTGCCGTGGGAGGCCAATCTCGGCAAAGCGGTTCAAGTCGTGGGCAGGTCCGATTCGCCGCCGACATCCGACAAGCCGGTATTGGTCGCCCAAGCGATCGAACCGAAAACCGCGCCGCCGGCCTTGTACCCCGATCCTCCGACCGCCGCCGGCCAAGACTCGCAATCGCTTCCGCCGCTGACCCCGATTCCGTCTCCGGAGTCGTCGAGTTCGCCGAACACGAGTTCGCCTTCGACAAGTGGAAGTCCCGCACCTCTCATCGTCTCCGAAGAGGACTTGGCCGAAGGTCCGCTGCTGAATTCACCGGGTTTGATCGACTCGCCGGAAGATCTGCAACTGATCGCGCCGCAGCAGGACCCCTGGCACATCGCCCCTTGCGGCCCGCCGGAATGGCTGTGGGGACAAGTGAGCGCTCTGGCATGGTGGACCAAAGGCATGCCCTTGCCGCCGCTGGTGACAACCAGCCCCGCCGGCACGCCTCAGGTGCAGGCGGGCGTGATCGGGGCAGAGGGGACCCAGGTGCTGTTCGGCGACCGCGACTATTTCAGCGACCCTCGCGCGGGAGGCCAGTTTCGCATCGGCGGCTGGCTGGGAAAACGCCGTTGGGTGGGGATGGAGTTGGACTACACGGGGTTGGAGGACGAGCAGACGCAATTCTTGGCGGCGTCGGTGGGCGAGCAGATTCTAGCGCGGCCGTTCTTCAACGTGGGCACGAATACGCTGACGTCCGATTCGGCTTTGGTTGCCTACCCGAATCTGCTGGCTGGCACGATCTACATCGAGGCCGACAGCCGGTTTCAAATGGCCGGCGCCCATTTGATCACGAACATCCTGTGCAACTTCGGCACCCAGTGCAATCGGGGTGCCGAAGCGGGCGGCTGCAACAACGGCTTTCGCTTGGACCTGCGGGGCGGCTATCGCTATATCGGTCTGGACGAAGGCGTCACGATCAGCGAATCCCTGGTGACCACCGTCACCCCGCGCACCGGGTTTCAAGCCTACGATCACTTCGCTACCGACAACGATTTCCACGGCGGCGAAATCGGCTTGGCGGCCAAGTACCGTCGCCAGCGGTGGTGGGCCGAAGCGTTGCTGGAAGTGGCCCTCGGCCGCACGCAGGCGCAGACGCGGATTGACGGCCAGACGCGATTGATTGTTCCGCCGGGCGCGGAGGATGGCCAAGCGACCTTGATGACCGGCGATCTGTTGGCGCTGTCTACGAACATCGGTCAGTACGATCTCAAGTCGTTCGCCTGGGCACCACAAATCGCCCTGACTTTCGGCTACCAGCTGTCACCTCAGTTGAGCATCAAGCTGGGCTATTCGGGCGTGTTTCTCAGTCGCGTGTTGCGGCCCGACGGCGTGATCGACATAGGCGTGAACGAGATGTACATTCCCGATCCCACCGACCCGGATCTCGTACCGATCGGACCCGCACGTCCCGCCGCCGCATTCAGCGAAACAACGTATTGGGCTCACGGCTTCAACCTGGGATTGGATTATCGCTGGTAAGCACCGGCACTGGCGTCGAACGCTGCGAAGATGCCCGACTTCTCCGAAGAAGCCGGGCTTCTGATGTCTCAGCGCGCGCTGTCGGCATCGGCAAACTCAGAATCGAGTGACACTATGTTCCCATCATCCCCTGACTCAGCTGACAGGTCCGCACCTCGTTCGCGTCGCGATGCTCGGCTCTCTCGCCGAAAGACGCGGCGTCTGGCGCTGGAAAAGCTGGAGCCGCGTCAACTGCTGGCCGCGGTCGATCTGGCTGCGATCGCCGGCCGCGTGTTCCGCGATGCCACCGGGGACGGTTATACGCCCGGCGAGCAGGTGGTGGGCGCCACGCTGAATCTGTACCGCGACGTCAACGGCAACGGGACGCTGGACACGGGCGACGGTGGCGCGTTGCGCAGCGCCGTGACCGACGCCAACGGCCAGTACCGCTTCGACCGGCTCACGGCCGGCGACTACTTCGTCCAGCAACCGGCGCAAAACGTGTCGGGCGCCAGCCTGGCTCAGATGACCAGCAGCCGCATTTCAATCAGCAGCACTGACGTACAGGGCACGCCCGGCCGAACGATCGACGGCTTCACCACGCGCCAGACGGTTACCGCGCCGCTGCCGGTCGGTACGACGATCGTCTCGGCCCAGGCCGCGGCCGAGGCGCTGGGCGGCGAACGCGACATGTCCGTCACGCTGACCGCCGGCCAGACGGGCGACTTTGTCACCTTGGAAGCGGGTTCGGGACTGCTGAGCATCAATGCCGGCTTCAACGCGACCGGCCGGTACGTCGTCACTTGGGATGGCACGGACAACAATGCCTCGTCGCTGAATCCCATCGGACTGCGCTCCGGCGGCACGGGCGTGGATCTGACGGCCGGCGGTACGATTTCCCATCTCGAGGTGGCGGGCGCCGGAGAGAAAGCCGGCGGCACGGCCCGCATTCTGGTCTATACCGACGCCAACAACTTCTCGCAAGCTTCGACGACGCTGGGCGTCAACGCCACGCAGAGCTATCTGCTGTCGTTCACCTCGGACTTTACCGCCGCCGGGGGCAGCGGAGCGAATTTCGCCAACGTGGGCGCCATCGTCCTGGAAGTGGACACGACCACGGTGGCCCTGGACGGACAGCTCACGACGTTCCGTACGGTCGGATCGAAGACTTTTCCGGCCGACTTCAACAATCAGCCGACCGCCGACCTGTCGCTGGCCAAGACCACCAGCAACCCCAACGTCGACGTGGGTCAGACGACGTCTTTTACCCTGAATCTGCTGAACTCCGGCCCCGACACGGCCACCAACGTGGCGGTCATCGACCAGTTGCCGACGGGCCTGACGTTTGTCAGCGCGACGGCCTCGCAAGGTTCCTACAACAGTGCCAACGGCATCTGGACCGTGGGGACCGTACCCGCGAATACGACCGCCATCCTGCAGGTGACGACCACGGTGGTGGGAACCACCGCCATCACCAATACCGCCCAGGTCTCGGCATCCGACCAGCGAGATCCGGACTCCACGCCGAACAACAACAACGCGGGCGAGGACGATCAGAGCAGCATCACGCTCACGCCCCAACTGGCCGACCTGTCCTTGAGCAAGACGATCAACAATGCGAACGTGACTGTCGGCCAGCCCGTCACCTTTACACTGAACTTGAACAACGCCGGACCCAGCACGGCCACCGGCGTGACCGTCACCGACCTGTTGCCCCAGGGGCTGACCTTCGCCAGCGCTTCGCCGTCCGGCGTGTACAACGCCACCACCGGCATCTGGACGGTGGGCACCGTGGCCGCCGGCGCCAGCACCAGCCTGCAGATTACCGCTACGGTGGGCAGTTCCGCCGCGATCACCAATACCGCCCAGGTCTCGGCTTCCGGTCAGCGCGACCCGGATTCGACGCCCAACAACAATATCGGCACGGAAGACGATCAGGCCAGCGTCACGCTGACGCCCCAGGTGGCCGATCTGTCGCTGGCCAAGACCATCGACAATCCGGCCCCGAACGTCGGCCAGAACGTGACGTTTACGATCAATTTGAACAACTCCGGCCCCGGTCCGGCAACCAATGTCGCCGTGAGCGACAAGCTGCCGCCAGGGTTGACGTTCATCAGCGCCGCGCCGTCGCAGGGCACCTACGACAGCATCAGCGGCACATGGACGGTGGGCACCGTCTCTGCCGGCGCCAGCGTCAGCGTCCAATTGGCCGCGACCGTCAACACCTCGACGGCGGTCACCAACATGGCCCAGGTCAGCCGCTCCGACCAGCCCGATCCGGATTCGACGCCGAACAACAACAATCCGGCCGAGGACGACCAGAGCAGCATCACGCTGACTCCCCAGCGCGCGGACTTGTCGCTGACGAAAACCGTGGACAACGCCGCGCCCAACCCGGACGGTACCGTCAATTTCACGCTAAATCTGCGGAACGACGGGCCGGGCGCCGCCACGAACATCACCGTCACCGACCTGCTGCCCAGCGGACTCGCGTTTCTCGGTTCGTCGCCTTCGCAGGGCGCGTACAACAACACGACGGGACTCTGGAGCGTGGGCGTGGTCAGCAGCGGCAGCAGCGCCAGCCTGCAAATCGCCGCCCGCGTCACGGGAACGGGAACGATCTCCAATCTCGCCCAAGTGACTGCGGTCGACCAGCCCGATCCGGACTCGACGCCGAACAACAATGTGGCCGGCGAGGACGACCAGAGTTCGATCAGCGTGATCGTCCAGCAGGCCGATTTATCGCTGACCAAGACCGTCGACAAGGCCAGCCCGCAGGTGGGCCAGGACGTGAAGTTCACCCTGACGCTGTCCAACGGCGGCCCGCATACGGCCACCAACGTGAAGGTCCACGACCTATTGCCTTCGGGGCTGACCTTTGTGTCGTCGACGGCCTCGGTAGGAGCGTACAACAGCAGTTCCGGCGACTGGAACGTGTCGTCGCTGGCCAGCGGGACCAAGGCGACGTTGCAGATTACGGCCAACATGACCGGTACGGTGACGGCCACCAATCCCGCTGAAGTCACCGCCTCGGACCAGTACGATCCCGACTCCACGCCCAACAACGGCGTGGCAACGGAAGACGATCAGGCCAGCGCGTCGGTCACGCCGCAGATCGCCGACTTGTCACTCGAAAAGAAGGCCAACCCGGTCCGCCCCAACGCCAACCAGCAGGTCACCTTTACGATCACCGTCACCAACGCCGGCCCCAACGACGCCACCGGCGTGGTGGTCAAGGATCAGTTGCCGTCGGGCCTGGCCTTCGTCTCGGCCACGGCCAACATCGGTTCCTTCGACCGCACCAGCGGCGTCTGGACGGTCGGCAAGGTCGCGAAAAGCGGGACGGCGACACTGACGCTGGTGGCCAAGACCGAGACGGCCGGCGAAAAGACGAACACGGCGGAAATCACAGCCTCCGACCAGTACGATCCGGACTCGCTGCCGGACAATCACGAAGAGGACGAAGACGACCAGAGCAGTGTGGTGATCAGTCCCCAGGTGGCCGACTTGTCGCTGACCAAGAGCGTGGACCGGGACTCGCCCAACGTGGGCGACGACGTGACCTTTATCATCACGCTCAACAACGACGGCCCCGACGCTGCCACGGGCGTCAAGGTCAAAGACGTCCTGCCGGCGGGCGTCAGCTACGTCTCGTCCACTGCGGCGCAAGGCAGCTACGCTCCGACCAGCGGCGAGTGGAATGTGGGCACCGTGCCGCCCGGCTCCGACGTGGCTTTGTACATCGTCGGCAAAGTCACCAGCGCGAGCATCAAGATCAACGACGCCGAGGTGATCGCGGCCGATCAATTCGATCCGGATTCGACGCCCGGCAACAATGTCGCCACGGAAGACGATCAGGCCAGCATCACGGCCACGCCCCAGACAGCCGATCTGTCGCTGGCCAAGATCGTCGACAAGCCCAAACCGAACGTCGGCGACGAGATCACCTTTGCCGTCGGAATCAACAACGCCGGTCCGGACACCGCCACCAACGTCGCCGTGCTGGACCGACTGCCTGCCGGCGTGTCCTACGTGTCTTCTTCGCCCAGCCAGGGCACGTACGATCCGATTTCGGGCCGCTGGACCGTGGGCAGCGTCACGAAGGGCACGAACGTCACGCTGAGACTGGTTGCCAAAGTCACGCAACTGGGCGCGCAGATCAGTTCAGCGGAAATCGTCGCCGTCGATCAGTACGATCCCGATTCCAAGCCCGGCAACAACCAGGCCAGCGAGGACGACCAGGCCAGCGTGACCGTGACACCGCAGGCAGCCGATCTGTCGTTGACTCACGAGGTAGACACCGATTCGCCCAACGTTGGCGACGACATGAAATTCACGGTCGTCGTGACCAATTCCGGACCCGACGCGGCCACGTCGCTGATCGTCGCGGAAGTGCTTCCCGAGGGTCTGAGCTTCGTTTCGGCGACCGCCTCGGAGGGCTCCTACGACAGTGCCCAAGGCCGCTGGAACCTGGGTTCGCTGCCGGCGGGTCACGCGGCCACCTTGGAGGTTGTGGCCAAGCTTGAATCGCCCGATTCGCAAACCGTGAC
Source organism: uncultured Pirellulaceae bacterium (assembly GCA_964409865.1). Classification (GTDB taxonomy): domain Bacteria; phylum Planctomycetota; class Planctomycetia; order Pirellulales; family Pirellulaceae; genus Anammoximicrobium. Next base: position 7,179 of record CAYPGE010000122.1, on the reverse strand, counting down.
GGCCGAAGTCGTGGCCGTGGACCAGGCCGACCCGGACTCGAAGCCCAACAACCAGAAGGCCGGCGAGGACGATCAAGCCAGCGTCACGTACACGCCCCAAGTCGTCGATCTGGCGATCACCAAGGTCGATTTGCCCGATCCGGTGTACTCGGGACGCGAGTTGACCTACACCATCACGGTTTCCAACGCCGGCCCGTCGGTAGCGACCAGCGTCGTGATGACGGACACGCTACCGGCCCACCTGACCCTCGTTTCCTACGAGATTAGTCAAGGCACTGTCAGCGAGGCGGGGGGCGTAGTCACCGCGGAATTGGGATCGCTGGCGCAAGGCGCCTCGGCCGGCTTGACGCTGGTCGTCGTCGTGGACGAGGACTACGAAGGTCCGCTGGTCAACCAGGCCGAAATCCAAGGCCGCCAGTACGATTCGGATACGGAGAACAACGTCGCCACGACGAACACGACCGCCCGGCTGCCGCCAGCCAAGATCAGCGGCACGGTGTTCCTGGACTTGAGCACCGACGGCGTGCAGAACACCAACGATCCGCCGATCGCCGGCGTGCTGCTGGAGTTGACCGGCATCGACCGTTTCGACCGTCCGGTGAACAAGAAGTTTTGGACCGGACCCGACGGGAGATACGAGTTCAACGACGTCGAGATCGGCACGTACGTCTTGACCGAGAAGCAACCCGACCTGTTCAACCAGGGCGGCACGGCGCTGGGCGAATTAATCACCAAACATCCCACCTCCGACGTCAAAGTCGGCGTGGACGCGTTCTACTTCAAGCTCGGCGGCGGCGACGTGGCGCAGGACTTCAACTTCTGGGAAACTGTCCCCGTCTCCCTCACCCGCCGCCGCTATTTGGCGTCGTCTTGAGAGCCTCGGCGCGCATCCTCGTAGCATGGCTCTCCGAGCCGTGCGGGATACTCTGCACGGCTCGGAGAGCCATGCTACTTTCGTTGCGGCCGCAAGGCCGCGTCAGGCCGCGAGGAACCTCTCGAAATAGGTTTGCAGGCCGCCGAGCACGAAGGTGACGGCTTTCGCCGAGACGAAGATGTAGAAGATTCTCGCTACCACCAGGATTCCGACTCGCCCCACGGCCCGTTGCAGCACGGGCGCCAAGAACAGCATCGGCAGGATGGTGCCGTAGACCAGGACGGCGGACAAGGCGGTCAGCCACCGTCCCTCGACTTGCATCAACAGGATCGTGGTCACGATCGTGCCGGGGCCCGCCAGGAAGGGGAACCCCATGGGGAAGACTCCGACGTTCTCCGAGTGCGTCGTCGGCGCCGAAGGAAATCGCGGGGGGCCGACCACCATGCCGCGTGCGGCGACGACGAAAACCAGGATCCCACCGGCGATTTTGAAGGCCTCCGTTTCGACTTGGAATGCCGTGTGCAGCATCCAGGCGCCGAAGAACGCGAAGCTGAGCACCACGGAGGCGGCCGTCACGACGGCGGTGCGGAACGTCCTCGCCCGCTCCTTGGGATCCATCGTCGAGGTCAGGTCGGCAAAAATTGGCAGGTTGCCCACCGCGTTGACCATCGCAAACAACACCAGCCAATCGTGAATGACGCGATCGATGAAGACCATGGAGATGACGCCTGATTGAAAAACTCGGAGCGCGTCTTCAGAAGCCCGGCTTTTCCGAAACCGCCCGGCTTCCTTGGCAGCGGCTGCAGGCCGCGTTGAGATCCATCCTACTACGAATCGCCGACAACCGCAAAACCAATCCTTTCCGCACAGGCGGCTATTTCTCGCAATCGCTGCAATAGGCGTTGCCACCCGGTTCGTGCCCAAAAAACTCCCCTTGTGTCGGCCGAATGGTCTCCATGCCGGTCGACAGGTTGGCCTTGGAGATGCGACAATAACGCCTGTGGAGCCGACCGTGGTGCAGATGGCTTGTCCGTCGCCGGATGAGCGCGATTCTGCAACTGGCTTCCTCCTTGTCGTTTAGCCAGTGAGCCAATCCCTGAGAACCCCAGGAGCGAGGCGATGAAGATCATGTCCCTGCTCACCCCGGAGAACGTCATCACGGGGTTGACCGCAGCGAGTCGAGAAGAGGCGGTGCGCAAGTTGGCCGCCGCGCTGGGCCAGGTCCGCAGCGTGGATGTGGACGGGGCGGTCAAGGCGGTGGCGGCGCGCGAGCGGAGCGGGGCCACGCTACTGTCGCTGCCGTCGTGCGTCGTAGGCATTCCTCACGCCTCGACCGACGCCTGCAAGCAGCTGATGATGGCCGTGGGGACATGCCCCGAGGGGGTGCCCTGGGACGCCACGAGAACGCAGGTTCATCTGATTTTCCTGTTGCTGGGGCCGCCGCAAACGCGAGCCCTGCACTTGCGGATCCTCAGCCGAGTGGCCAAGCTCTGCCAGAATCCGCATTTCGCGCCGTCCTTGTTGGCGAGCAGTTCGCCCGACGAAGTCCTGGCAGCGTTCGCGGCGGCAGAAGAGCCGTTGAGCGACATCGTGGGAGCGGAAGGCATGCCGAGCTTTGCCGTGCTCGGCGCCGGCCACGGGGGGATGGCGATGGCGGGACACTTGGCTCTGACCGGTTGCCGGGTGAACCTGTACAACCGGCACCGGCAGCGGTTACTGGCGGTCGAAGCACGCAACGGCATCGAGGTCCTCGGAGCGGTGACGGGATTCGCCTCGCTGAATTGCGTCACCACCGACCCCGCCGAAGCGTTGGCGAACGTCGACGTAGTGATGGTCGTCGTCCCAGCGATTGCCCATCGCGATGTCGCGGAGTCGATCGCCCCACACGTCAGCGATGGTCAGATCGTCGTCCTGAACCCCGGCAGGACGGGCGGGTCGCTGCAGGTCGCCAAAGTGCTGCGCGACCGGAACCCCTCGGTCCGCCCGTACATCGCCGAGGCGCAAAGCCTGCTGTACACGTCGCGGGTCACCAATCCCGGACAGGTGCGCATCTTTGCCATCAAAAACTCCATCCCCTTGGCGACGCTGCCCGCTTATGAGATCGCCGACGTCTTGCCCGTGATTCGCACGGTCCTGCCTCAGTTTGTGCCGGGGGACAATGTGCTCAAGACCAGCCTGGACAATATCGGGGCCGTTTTCCATCCGGCGATCACGATTCTGAATGCCGGACGAATCGAGGATACGCACGGCGACTTTGACTATTATGTGGAAGGCGTGACACCTTCTGTTGCCCAGGTTCTGGAGGCCGTGGATCGCGAACGTGTCGAGGTGGCCAGCGCCCTGGGGATCCGGGCCAACACGGCGCGCGAGTGGTTGTACCTGGCGTACGACGCGGCCGGCAAGACGCTGTTGGAAGCCATGCAGGCCAATCCGGGATACCGGGACGTCAAGGCGCCGCGGACGATCCAACACCGCTACATCTCCGAGGACGTGCCCACCAGCCTGGTGCCCATCGCCTCGTTGGGAGAAATGCTGGGCGTCCCGACGCCCTCGATCCGGGCCATGATTCATCTGGCTTCGCTCATGCACGGCGTGGACTACTGGGCTGAAGGGCGAACCGTCCAGTGCTTGGGAATCGAAGGGATGTCGGTCAAGGATCTGCGTTTTCTGGTGGTGGGGGCGGAGGTTCCTGCCGCGTCCGTCGGCGACGAACCGAGCGTTGCAGCAAGATCCGCCGATCCGCCGGCCAGCCGGCCGTCGGACAAAAACGGTTGTCGGAGAGCGTGATGCGTGTTCCCGTTACTCGTCACGATGGTTTCGGATTGGTGCGCTCGGCGCTGGACGCCCACACGCTGGGGCTGAGCACCGTGGCGCAGACCCTCCAGGACTGCGGTTACCGCGCCGTGATCGCCGAGGCGGACGTCTGCCAGGCGTTTGCGGATCCGTCGATCGAAAGGCATGCCGCAGCGATCGAAGCCTGGATCCGCGAGCACGGCATTACGGTCCTGGGGTTCAGCTACCGGCTCGATCCGCGGGCCGGGGCCGACCTGGTCGGCCGGCTGATCGGGGTGCTCCAGCGGCGGCAGCTGTTGGCCGATCGTGGCGGGCCGCTGAAGGCGCTGTACTTTGCCGGCCTGCCCGAAACCTGCGAACGGGTCCGCCGGCAGCATTCCGAAGTCGCCGGCGTGTTCTGCGGCGCGGAGACGCCCGGCGAGACGCTGCGAGGGCTCGGCGTCCCGGCGGATTCGCTGCCTCGGGAACTGAGTGCCAACGTCGCCTATGACGAAGGACGCTTGGCGTTTGGCCGAGAACTCGTCCAACGCGGTGATTATCTCGCCGTCCGCCCGGCGGAGCGCAGCGGATATCAGGAGTACGGCGGGACGGCGGACTCGCTGGTGGCTCGCCTGAGGCACCGCGCCGAGAAGGGAAACCTGCCGCTGTTTCGCGCGCATGTCGGTCCTTACTTGCCCGACCGGCTGGAGGCGGTCCGGCTGTTTCAGCAGTGGGCCCGGCAATTGGCGGCGGCAGGGTTTCTGGATATCTTGTCGATCGGCACGTCGCAGCTGACCCAGTCTGACTTTGGCACCGACTGGCAAGGGAAGCCCAACGGCGGAGGCGTTCCGTTCAATTCCCTGGAGGAGTTCGCCGCGGCGTGGGAAGCGGCGCGGCCGATGCTGGTGCGGACGTACGCGGGAACGCGGAACGTGCCGCAGCTGGCGCGAATGTACGAACGCACGATCCACATCGCCTGGCATGCCTTGTCGCTGTGGTGGTTCTGTCAAATCGACGGCCGGGGTCCGTACTCGGTGCAGCAGAACCTGCGTCAGCACGTGGAAACGCTGCAATACATCGCGGCCACCGGAAAACCGTTTGAGGCCAATGTGCCGCACCACTTCGCCTTCCGCGGCGGGGACGATGCGAGTTACCTCGTGTCCGCCTATCTCGCCGCCAAGCTGGCCAAGACCGCCGGTATCCGGCATTTCATTCTCCAAAACATGCTCAATACGCCGCGCGGCACGTGGGGCATCGCGGATCTGGCCAAGTCGCGGGCCATGCTTCGCCTGGTGCGGCAACTGGAGGACGCCCGCTTTCGTGTGATCCTGCAACCACGCGCCGGCCTGGACTACTTCTCGCACGACCTCAACCTGGCCAAAGCCCAGCTGGCGGCCGCCACGGCGCTGATGGATGACATCGAACCCCATGACGCCGCCAGCCCGCCGATGATTCATGTCGTCAGCTATTCCGAAGCCTCCCACCTGGCCGATCCCGCGGTCGTCAGTGAAAGCATCCAGATCACACGGCAGGCACTGCTCGACTACCGTCGCCTCCGTACCCGTGGTTTGGTGGACGATCTGGCGCGTCATCCGGACGTCGTCGACCGGACCAATGCGCTGCTGGCGGAATCCCGCACGATCATCGAAGCCATCGAAGCAACCGTTCCTCAGCCCTACACTCCGGAGGGACTGTACCAGGTCCTCGCCTGGGGCTTCTTGCCGGTGCCGTTTCTGACGGCATGCCGCGACGAGTTTGCGCAGGCGATTCGCTGGAAGACGCGGTTGATTCGAGGTTCGGTCGTCGTCGTGGACGACGACGGCCTGCCGATTCCGGCCGCACAGCGATTACGGACTACCGGAGTCGCCAGGGACGGTCGCCTACCGCATGGATGAGATGAGGACAGTCGAGAACCGGGCGCACGCAGAAAGGAACTTGATAGCATGGCTGGCATTGCAGGAATCGGAGCGGAGAATCGGAACGCTGACGTGGAACGTGCGTTGCAGCAGATCGATCACCGCGGCCGCGGGCAACGAGGGGTCTTCACCGCGCCTGGAGCTACGTTGGGCGCGGTCTGGGGTGCGGCCCAGCCGGATTCGCTCTTGCTGACGGGCCATGCGGTCCAGGACCGCACCGGCGGCGGCCGGCTGGCATCCGCGCGAATGGAGGAGGGCGAATTGGTTTTGACGCGGGACCACGTGGGACTGGCCCCCTTGTACTACGGCCGTCTGGCGGACGGATGCGTTTGCTTTGCGTCGGAATTCAAGGCGATCTGCCAACTGACCGGCGACGTCCACGAACTGCCGCCCGGACATCGCTGGGAGGCGGGGGCCGTGCAGCCTTCCGGGCCGGCCGTGCCGCCGGCGGAGGACGTCCCGGAAACGCCGGAGGAGATTGCCCGCGAACTGCGACGGCGCCTGCAGGACGCCGTGCGACGCTGCCTTTCGACGTCCAACGTTGGCAGCTGGCTTTCCGGCGGGTTGGATTCCAGCACCATGGCCGCCTTGGCCCGGCCGCAAACGAGCGTCTTCCACACGTTCGCCGCCGGCCTGGCCGGCGCGCCCGACCTGGAGTTCGCGCGCGAGGTCGCGGCCCACATCGGCTCCCGGCATCACGAAGTGCTGGTGACGCTGGCCGACATGCTCCGCGCCTTGCCGGAGGTGATCTACCATCTTGAATCGTTCGATGCGTTGCTGGTACGTTCCAGCATCACCAACTACCTTGTCGCCCAGTGCGCCTCGGAGTGGGTGGCCGAGGTGTTTTCCGGCGAGGGTGGCGACGAATTGTTTGCGGGATACGAGTATTTGCGGTCCATTCCGTCCGCAAAACTGGCGGCAGAACTGCTGGACATTACGGGCCGGCTGCACAATACCGCCCTGCAACGCGTGGACCGCTGTGCATCGGCGCACGGTCTGGTACCCCACGTGTGCTTCCTCGACCCCGGCGTGATGACCCTCGCCTTGGCAATTCCGGCTCGCTGGAAGCTGCACGACGATGTGGAGAAATGGATTCTCCGGCAGGCGGTGGCCGACCTGCTGCCGGACCGCGTGCTGTGGCGGCGAAAAGCCAAATTCTGGGAAGGGGCGGGCGTCGGCGAATTGCTGTCGGAGGAGGCCGAGCAGAAGATTTCCGACCAGGATTTCGCCCGGCAACGGCTCCTGCCCAACGGTTGGCAGCTGAACACGAAGGAGGAATTGATGTACTATCGGGCTTTCCGCGAGCATTACGCAGACGCCGGAGACCTGAGTTGGATGGGACGTACCAAAGGGGCTCCCGTCCACTGACGCCCCCGCGTCCTTCCCCGCCCCAATCCGGTTCGCCCGGATGGCCCGGAATGATTAGCGGGCTACTGAGCGGTGCTCAGCGATTTCCGAAACGCGTCGCCCGAATTGTCTTTTCGGAAACCTGACTTCACGCGGACCGGCTGACCACAAAGTGCGTCAAGCGACGCAACGAGTCCACGGCGGGGTTCAGCGGCAGGCCGTCCAGACGCCGACGAGCCTGATCGGCGTAGTGCCTAGCTTGGTCGGCGG
>CAYPGE010000121.1:0-21402 GCA_964409865.1 uncultured Pirellulaceae bacterium | reverse complement strand
ACGGCCACATAGTCTTCGACCATGCCGCCTTCCAGCGGTCCGGGCCGATACAGGGCGTTGGTGGCGATGACGTCGCCGAAATGGTCCGGCTTCATCTTTTGCAGCAAGTCGCGGATGCCGCCGCTTTCCAGCTGGAACACGCCCTTGGTTTCGCCGCGCTGCAGCAGGGCGTAGGTCGCCTGGTCGTCCAGCGGGAATTGCTGCGGGTCGATCCGGCGGCCCGTCGTCTGCTCGATCAGGTCGACGGCGGTGCGGAGGATCGTCAAGTTGCGCAGGCCCAGGAAGTCCATTTTCAGCAGGCCGGCCTTCTCGACGTCGCCCATGGACCATTGCGTGATCACGTCCTCTTTGCCGGACACGCGGCACAGCGGCACATACTCGGTCAGCGGCTGGTCGGCGATCACCACGGCGGCGGCATGGGTGCCGATGTTGCGCGCCAAGCCCTCGATCTTGCGGGCCAGGTCGAGCACTTCCCGGATCTCGCCGTCCGCTTCGTAGACCTTGCGGAGGTCCGCGCTTTTCTCCAGGGCTTTGTCCAGCGTGATGTGCAGCTCTTCCGGCACCATCGCGGAAATCTCGTTGACGCGGGCCAACGGGATGTTCAGCGCGCGGCCCACGTCCTTGATGGCCGCCCGCGCCGCCAAGGTGCCGAAGGTGCCGATCTGCGCGACGTTGTCCTCACCGTACTTGTCCTTGACGTAGCGGATGATCTCGCCGCGGCGTTCCTTGCAGAAGTCGATGTCGATGTCGGGCGCTTCCTTGCGGCTTTCGTCCAGGAACCGCTCGAACAACAAGTCGTACTTGATCGGGCAGACGTGGCTCAGGTACAAGGCGTACGAGACCAGCGCCCCCACGCCGCTGCCGCGGGCCGTGGCCGGCACGCCCATCTCGCGGGCCTGGCGCACAAAGTCCCACACGATCAGGAAGTAGTTGGGAAAGCCTAGCTTGCCGATCACGCCCAGTTCGCGGTCCAGACGGTCGCGCACCACTTGGGACAGCTGCCCGCCGGGACACATTTCGTCGTTGCCCGCATAGCGCTCGTGCAAGCCCTGCAGGCACAATTCGCGCAGGAATTGCTCGGCGGTCTGGCCCTCCGGCAGCGGGGAATATACCGGGAAGTGACGTTTGCCCAGCTCCAGGTCGAGGTCCACCGAATCAGCGATCTGCTGGCTGCGGGCCACCGCGTCTTCCAGGCCGGGGAAGAAGTCGTACATCTCCTCCGGGCTGCGGAGGTAGTACTGATTGCCGTCCATCCGCATCCGGTTCGAGTCCGTGCGGAACTTGCCGGTGTTGATGCACAGCATCACATCCTGGGCTTCCGCGTCTTCGGGAGCCACATAGTGGCAATCGCTGGTGGCGACCAACGGAATGTCCAGGTTGTGGGCCAGTTCCACGGCTGCGTCCAGCGCCAATCGCTGGACCTCCACGCCGTTGTTCATGACCTCGATGAAGTACCGATCGCCGAACAGCTCGCGGAACCACTGGGCGATTCCCTGGGCTTCCTTCAGGTGTTCCTCGCCCCCGTGCCCCCGCAGCAGGGCCCGGTTCAGTTCGCTGGACACGCAGCCGCTCAGGCAGATGATGCCTTCGTGGTGCCGCTGAAGCAGTTCCTTGTCGATCCGGGGCTTGAAGTAGAACCCCTCCAGGTACGCCGCCGAGGCCATTTTCAGCAGGTTCTTGAACCCCGTGCGGTTCTGGCACAGCAGCGTCAGGTGGTAGCTGGCCTCCTTCATGTTGCCGGCGGATTTTTCGCGCCGGCTGCCGGGAGCGATGTACGCTTCGTAGCCGATGATCGGCTTTAGGCCGGCATCCTTGGCCTTTTTGTAGAACTCCAGCGCGCCGTGCAGATTGCCGTGGTCCGTCAAGGCCAGCGCGTTCATCCCCTGCTGTTTCGCGCGCTGGATCAGCCGATCGATCGAGCCGGCGCCGTCCAACAGGCTGTAATGGCTGTGGCAGTGCAGATGTACAAAGGGTTTTCCCTTGTCCGTTTCCGTTTCGGTCATGGCTACGATCCGTCGTGCGGAAAAATGGTTCCTTGGGTAACGGGCACGCTCCGAGCCGTGCTTCGCTCGTAGCATGGCTCTCCGAGCCGTGCCGCCGTCCCCGGCGATCCCGAGCGCCGGCGGCGACTTTCACCGGCGCCACGATTGTAAACCAGATCCGCGTTCTGCCAACCACCGAACCGGGAAACTCGTAGCCCACCTTTGGACGGTCGCCGGATCGCGTTCCCCAGACGCTCAGTCGCTCTTACCCGCGCAGGCCAGCAGGCCGCGAGTCGCCGCCAGGCGAACGTGTTTGGGCTGGTCTTCACCGGCAAATGCCTTGAATACCGCCATCGCTTCGCTTTTTTTGCCGGCTGCCAGCAAGCCTTCGGCACAACCCAACAAAGCGTCCACGACGGCGGTTTTCACCTCGTCGCTTTCGGGCTTGGCTTCCTGCAACGCACGGACCGACTCCGGATCGCGAATCGCGCCCAGCGCCAACGCGGACGAACGGGCGACGGTCGCGTCCGCAGCACCCAGCAGGGCCGCCAGCGCCGGTACGCTGGCCGCGTCCTGCCGCACCCCCAGCGATCCCATCACTCCCACCTTCAGCGCGTTGTCCAGTTTCGGCAAGGCGTCGCGCATCGCCTGGGCCGCTTCCGGCGCGGGGATGCGTTCCAACGCGTAGCGGGCCATGTGAGAGAGAGCTTTGTCCGGCAACAGCTCGGCCAACGCCGGCACGGACGCCGCCGTCCCGATGGCCTGCAGCTTGCGGCAGACGAAGTCCTTGGCGGCGCGAGGCGCGCCGGTCTTCAGCACCGCCACCAGGCGGGCTTCCAGTTCCTGACGCGCGGCGGCATCGTCGCGCGTGGCCACCACGGCCTCGTCGATCGGCTCCAGAGTCTTGGGCTCGGCGCCCCAGTCATAAGTCTTCAATGCCTCGAAAGCCTGGTCCAACATATTCGACTCCCTTGGTTTGGCAAAAGATGCGTGGGGCTGAGACGCTAACAATTCACGTACTATGGATTTCTAATCCGTCCAGGCCGTTTTGAAAACCCGGCCTGCCGAGACGGTTCTATCAGCGGTTCTCGAAACGACGCCCCTGTTTCCATGCGGCCTTCACCTCGCGCCGGGCACACGTTTCACGGTCGGTCTCCACAGCGGCAAGGGCTTGCCGGTGGCGGGTCGCAGCTCGAACTGGCGGACCTTCGCGGTGGTTCCGGGCAAGTGGAGGCGGAGGTGGATCAGGGTTCCCCGAACCGGCAGTTGCACCTCGTGAGTCTGCCAATCGTCCGACGCGGCAAGCGGGAACACGGCCCGGTTCTCGGGTGCAAAGTCCTTTTGCTCGGCGGTGCGCCAGGCGATGGCGGCCTGGCCGGCCGTCGAGGTCTTGAGCGAGAGTGTTGCCGTGACCGGGCCGGTGGCCTGGAACCGGCTGCGAGTCAGGAAGGCCGGCTTCGCGTTCGGGCCTCGTTCTCGCGTCAACTGCAGCGCACCGTCCGCCACGGCCAGCGTCCCGTTGCGGGCCAGCCAGCCCTGAAACTCGGGCGCCGCGGCCTTGCCGTCGGACGTGCTCTCGGGCAAGCCGGCCGGCTTCCCTTCCAGATAGTAGTCGTAGTACGCGTTCCACACGGGCGCCATCGGGCTCAGGGCCAGGCCGGGCGGATTGAGTTCCGCACACCAGGCGGTCAGCTTCGCGCGCAACTGGCTGGCGATGTCGGGATGCTGGGCCGCCAGGTTGCGCTTCTCGCCGGGGTCGGCGGCCAGGTCGTAGAGGTACTCCCGCTCGCCGCCGCGCAGCAGCTTCCATTGGCCTGTGCGGATGGCCGATTGCGCCGTCCAACGCCACATCAGCGCCGCGTGCGGCGGAGTCGTGATCTCGCCTCGGAAGTGCGGCAGCAGATTCACGCCGTCCAACTCGCCGGGTTGCGTCTGGAGGCCGGCCAGCGCGGCAGCCGTGGCGGCCACGTCGAGGCTGATCACGGGGTGCTCGTACACTTGCCCGCCGGGGATGGTGCCTTTCCAACAGGCGAGCCAGGGAACGCGAATGCCGCCCTCGCTGAGCATGCCTTTCTCGCCGTTGAAGGGTTCGTTCAGCGACCCGTCCCAACCTCCCGGATCGCCCTGAAGCGGTGAGTCGATCTTGTGGATCTTCAGCGGCGCGCCGTTGTCTCCCATGAAAAAGAGCAGCGTGCGTTCCTCCAATCCGTGTTCGCGCAGCGTGTGCATCACGCGGCCCACGCCATCGTCGATGGCGGAGATCATGGCCAACGCCTGCCGGCGGCGCTCCGGCATCGGGCCGGGGAACCGCTCGGTGTACTTCGGCGGCGCGTCCAGCGGCGTGTGCGGCGCGCGGAACGCCAGGTAAAAGAAAAACGGCTGGTCGCGATGCCGCTTGATAAAGGCGCAGGCCGCGGCGGCATTGGCGTCCAGGTGATACAGCGGACTGGGCACCACCGCGCCGGGGAGCGTGTTGCCCTCCAGATCGAAGTTCGCCCAGGCCCTGCCGCCGGGGCCCTGGTCACAGTACACCTCGGCAAAACCGTGGCGGGTGATCTCTTCCAAGGGACCGAGATGCCACTTCCCGGCCATGCCCGTCGCATAACCTGCCTGCTGCAGTCGCGTGGCGATGGTGGTCTGCTGGTTGAACCCGTCCAGCGCGGAGCCGTTGGAATCCAGGTCGAATCGCCCCTGGAACCGGCCGGTCAGCAGCCCGCCTCGCGACGGCACGCACTGTGGCGCAGTGACATAGCCGTTGGTGGCGCGCACCCCGCCGGCCGCCAACGCATCCAGGTGCGGCGTGCGGACGTCCTGCCGGACGCCCTGCGCTCCCAAGTCCGCCCAGCCGTGGTCGTCGGAATAGATGACGATCAGGTTGGGTTTCGCCGGCTCGCCGCCCAGCGACGGCCCGCAAACCACACACGCCAGAACAAGTGCGATGTGAACGAGTTTCATAACCCTCCCCTTCGTTCGCTGTCTCTCGGTCGTGCGCCGCATCGCGTTCGTGTGGCACGGCCTACTTGTTGGCCGTGCGTCGCGTAACGTCGCCAAGATACCGCCCCCCAATCAGAACGTGCCGATGTCTTGGAGCGAAAGCAGCGTCACGTGCGGCGCATCTTTGCGGAACACATATTTCTGGATGTTCTTTTGCTGCGCGGCGATGTTCACCGTACGGTTGTCCGGAAGAACCACGGTGAACAGTTCCCGCCCCGCCTCGAACGGCAAATAATACTCGGGCTTCCCGTCGCCCCCGGAGCCGGGCCGAAAGAAGCCTTCCAGCGATTTGGCATAGACGATTCTCCACTCGCGTTCTTCCAAGTAATGGAGTGTGCCGCCAAAGCTCCGCGCACAGAGATCGGGCGTCTTCTTCGCAGGCGGCTTCGGTGTCGCGGCCTTCTTCACTCTGGGCTCGGAATCCGCCGCGCGTTTGGCGACCTTCTTGATCTTCTTGTTGAAGTGCGTGAGGTAGTCGAAATGGTCACGCAAGCCAACAAACCTTCTTCCGAGCGCCGACGCCAGGGCCGCGTCATCCTGGAAGACGCGAGCCAGCGCGAGCAGCGCGGCGGTATACGGGTCCTGCCGGCGACTGTCCCGAACATAGGTGACGGGTTGCCCGCCTCGAGCCAGGACGAACTTCTTGGGAAACCCCAAGCCCAGCCGCCCATAGCGGGTCGTGTGCGGCAGGCTTTGCCCCAGCGTCCATTCCGTGAAGCAGGTGATCGGCCGTCGGACCTTGATCAAATCGCCCTTGCCCAAGAAGTCCGGATCCCGCGGCGTCTTGACCCACAGCCCGTTGTCCAGCGCGTTTTGCAGGCAGGCGACGTATTGCTCGCGGAGATCATCGCTCAGTCGCCCCCGGTCGGATTTCTCGTCGAGATGGCTGCCAATCCAGTGAAAAAGCTGTTGGCGATGAATGCTGTTGTACCTGCTCATGGGCGCCCCATCGCAAGTTGTTCCGAGAATCACACGAATTGCCGCCGCTCTTCTTCGCTGACATGCCGACCACCAGACATTGTCGGCGGCCGCTGCCGCCGACGCAAGTGTCCGATTGCCCGCGCCGATCGAGGCAGCCAACTCGCTGCTCAAGCGCGTGACGGGTTTGGGCCGCTTGCGCGTCCGGGTCCGGCATGCCCCCGGTACGTCGCGGCGGTGGAAGGCAAAGGCCCGAAGAAGGCGATCAATCGGCCCTTCGCCTGCCGCCGCCCGTCGACCGTAGACCGGCGCTATCGCTATCGCATCAACCTGCCCTGCGACTGGCTGATGGCACCTTGATTCGCCATGTTCCGAAAGCAGACGTCGAACTGGCCAGCAGTATCGCGAAGGATGCGATCTCACGCGGCGGTCGCCAGCTTTTCGAGCGTGGACGAGAAGGCCAGACGATTCTCGCGCACGTTCTGCCGGATCCGAGCTAGAGTCTCTTGCGATTGCAGGTCCGCGATGGACGTAACGCCCGTCTCGTCGAAGACGTGAACCGCCGCTAGACCGGCCAACATCGCCTCCCCGGCGGTCGCTGCCGTCGGCGGAGGTTGAGCGTCGTCTGGCGGTTCGTCGAATGCGGCCTCTGACTCGGCGGATGTAAACGACGTTCTGCCGAACTCTCGGACGCGGGGATAGAGTTCCACCAGAACATCGCGCAGCATCTCGTCGCTGCCGTCCACCTCGATCAGCCGTAGCACCATGAGTACCAGCGGTAAGATACTGCCTTCCGGACCACATTGCTGGAGTTCCTGCTCCTCCTGGGCTTCGAGCGGCAGTCGGAGGCGCGCTCGGGCGTCGGCGAACCCCAGACGTAGGCCTAGCGGGGCGGTCTTGGCCGTTGAATGCTGCTGCCGAAACGCGGTGATGCGTTCGAGGAAATACGCAGCGGCATCGGCGGCTCGGCCGCGGGCCAACAATAGGAACCCGCGAGCTTCGACAAAAGCCGCCCGGCATTCGCCAGCCGCCGCATCGGGCAAGGCGAGCAGTTGGTGCGCTTCATCCAAGCGGCGGTTCGCCTGGTCCGGATCGCCGCATTGACCTGCCTGCCACTGGCGGACTAGGGCCATGCCCAGCCGCTGTGCCGGCCGCATCTGGTCCGGTGTTGGCGTGACCAGCTCGGTCGTTGGTTCCGCGTCGTCTTTCTCAGGAGGGGCGGGCAATCCATGTGCGGCGAAACGGCTCCATCGGTCATCGAAGTCGCTCAGGCGGCGGCGAGCGTACGGGTTGTTCAAAGCCGCCGCTTCCTCGAACAGACTGCGGGCCTCTTCGCGCTCTGTTGCGTCGCCGTTGGCGGCGCTGCGGTGAAAGAGGATGTCCGCCAGACCGTTTCGACAGTACGGATCGTTCGCGAACTTGGCGACGTTTGTCCGGTAGATATCCTCTGCCGCCTCGAGTTTCTCACGACGGCGAAACAGATTGGCGAGGGCATTGGACGGGGCGGGCGACGCCGGAAAATCATCGATGGCTTGGCGAAACACTCTTTCGGCCTCGGAGAATTTGCCTTGATCCGCCAGCAACTCGCCCAGCAGGCAGCGACACGTGTCGTTTCTCGGAAACTCCGCAAATGCCTCACGCGTAATGGCTTCAGCCGTCTCGAAATCGCGACCTTCGCGGTAGAAACGCGCCAATTCGGTCCGCACGTACGCGTTGCATGGAAAACGATACCGGGCGGTCCAAAGCGTGTCGATGGCTTCCTGACGAGCCGCCAGGACGATCTCCCGCTCGCCGTGCAGGTCGGCTTCCTTGCCCCGTTCCCACAAGCAGCGTGCAAGAACGGTCCAATTCCGTGCGTCGCCAGGGTCCCACTCCAAAGCTTCCTCGGCCCGCGCAATCGCCCACTCGGGATCATGCCTGCGTGCCGCCTCGGCCAGTCGGTTGAACGTGCGCACAAGGAAGTGCGGGTCGTTCGTGATGCGGGCGAAATGGCGATGCCGTTCGAGGAATTCGGGCATTCCTGGCACGACTGGACCGTGATGATCAACCGCCCCGACGAGTTGGTTCACTTCGGCGAGAGATTTGTTGGGAAGATCGACGCGTGCTCGTTCGCGAACTTCCCGCTTCTCCTTCAGCCCCGGCAGAATCCGCCGCAGCCATTTCGGGCCGTTGTTGGCCTCGCTCCGGGCCGCCAGAACGGGCTCGAATTCTCGCAGCCAAGTTGGTTCACTGAAATGATAGCTGGCCATCAGCGCTCGTGCCGTCAGGTCCCACTCGTCGTGTTTCGAGCCCGGCACATCGGCCAGATCGACGAGGGTGGCCAGCAGCAGAAAGGGGGCCTTGGCAGGCAATTGCCCGTGGCCGTCGCGCGCCTTGCGCAACCCCAACAGGCCTGCGTCGCTGTAATACGCCGGCTCATGGTCCCCCCGCAGGGCAATGCTCCGCCACATGCCCTCCAGGCCCTGATTGGTTTCCGCGCGGGCCAACGCAGCCAGGAAGGCGGCCTCCGGGTCCAGCGACTCTTCGAACCGGAACGGCCGCAGCCAGGAGCGGAAATCCCGGAAGCGGCGGCGCAACAGGGCCGAGACCGCGGGCAACGGCAACCCGGCAACCGCCCGGAAGACATCCTGAAGATTGGACGCCCACACGATTTCCGGAGTGCGGCCCGGCGGCGGACGGAAGATGTACCCGTCCAGCCAACTGGCAACGGCCGCATCCAGCGTCTCCGCGTGCGTCTGGCAGATCTCCAGGAAGATTTCGCGCGGCGTGGACCGAGACCACGCGGGAACAGCTGTCCGTCCCATAATCAGGTCGTGAAGCCGCCCTTGCGGATCGGCTTCAAACTCGGCCAACCATGTTCTCACGGATTCGTTCATGGCCGTGGCGGGAGATCCGAGAAATAAGTCAAGTCGTTTATTAACAGGTCGCGATGATCTGCACGGGCTTGTTCAATGCGGGCAACGGTCACTTCGGTGTCGACCTTGCCGATGCGACGAATATCGTCCAGCGTGTAGTCGATTCTGGCATGGAGAAACTCGCGTTTCCACGAGGCGTTGACTTCCGCCAGGTCCACCGTGAATCCGTAACCGTCGGAATTACTCAAGGGAGCCGGAAAGAAACACGCGTTGGGACCCGCCGTCGCTACATCGTCCAGCACCGTCGGGGTCGCGGCCCAGGCCGACTTGGCCGCGTGGGTGCGCTGGACGCGTTCCAGATTGTACTGCACCGGTGGGTGTTATGATCCGGCGGGACATCGGCCCCAGTCCGCCGGAGGAAATCGCCTTGCCTGTCAAAGCCAAGCCTCTGTTTCTTCCAGACGTGATCCGCTGGCGGCTGGCCGAGAACCCCGACTGCTATTCGATTCCGCGCGAGTACCACGTCCAGGTCGATGGCAAATTCGCCGACGGCGTGCTGGGCGAGTTCAACGGCACGCCCCGGTACGTCGCGGCGTTGGAAGGCCAGAGCCCGAAGGACGCGCTCGACCGGCCCTTCGGCGGCCGCACGGGGGGTGAACGGGCCAGAGGACGTGCTAAACTGAAGTCAACGCTTTCGGACGAATAGTCCTCGAATATCAAATTGCTGGAGACACGCGATGATCAAAGAACCGATCGGCTTCATCGGGTTGGGACAGTTGGGTACGCCGATGGTGGTCAACCTGCTGGCGGACGGCTACCCGGTACGGGTGTGGAACCGGACGGCGGAGAAGGCCCGGCCGCTGGTGGACAAGGGCGCACGGCAGGCGGACTGCGCGGAAGACGCGGTCGAGCCGGGCGGGATCCTGATGACCTGTCTGTCGAACGACCAGGCGCTGGAATCGCTCTGGGCCGAGCACCCGGAGTTGTTCTCGCGGCTGGGCGAGGAAGGCGTTCATGTGTCGATGAGCACGATCGCGCCGGAGACGGCGCGACGGCTGGCCGGGCAGCACGCCGAGCGGGGCGGGACGTATGTCGCCTCGCCGGTGATGGGCCGGCCGGATGCGGTCGCCGCGCGGGGGCAGCTGTATCTCGTCTCCGGGTCGGCGGCGGCGGTCGCGCGGGTCCGGCCGCCGCTGGAATCCATCGGCCGGCAGGTATTCGAGTTCGGCAAAGATCCCGGCGCAGCCCACGTGGCCAAACTGGCTTCGAACTTCGCGATTGCCAGCGCGATCGAGGCGCTGGCGGAAGCGTTCACCTTTTGCACGAAGAACGGCCTGGAGCCCGCGGCGTGGCACGCCATGATCGCCGAAACGATCTTCGCCTGCCCGATCTACAAGAATTACGGCCGGTTGATCCTGGACGGCGACTATCGCCGCCCGCTGTTCCAATTGGCCCTGGGACTGAAGGACTTGGGCCTGGTGTCGCAGGTGGCCTTCGACAGCCGCACGCCGATGCCGCTGGCCAGCTTGTTGCGAGACCGCTTCCTGGCCGCCTTCGCCCACGGCCGCGGCAACTGGGACTGGATGTCCATCGCCGCGGAAGTCGAAGCCCAGGCCGGATTGGAACGGGAACCGCCGACGAGCTGACCCGAGGTGAACCTGGGGTCAGGTCTTGACATTTAACTTTTCCGGCGTCGTCTTCGCAAAAGTTGAACGTCAAGACCCGACCCCGATACCCTCAATACCCTTCTTCTTGTAGACGATCACTGCGGAGCCCGGCTGGCCTCGGATCGACACGGCCAATCCCTCGTCCCGCAACTCGCGCCCGCCGATCGTCTGCGACTCGCCGGAATCCCAATCCGTCAACACGTAGTCGGCACCGGGGTCGAGCCCGCGCAGCTTGAGACGAACCACGTCGTCGGCGCTCTGCGACCGGCGAAAAGCTTGCACCGCGCCCTCGCCCGTTTCCGGCCGGTCGAACTGCCAGGCGATCCACTGGTTCAACTCGCGGCTGTAGGGTGTCAGCGGATAGTAGTCGGCCATCATCAGCGGGGCAAGACGCCGGCATTCCGCGTACGCTTTTTGCTGCGCGGCCGTGTTCTCCGCAGTCAACCTTCCCATGCCGAACGAGGGCAGGTAGAAGCTGCGATACGCATAGGGTTCATAGAGGTAGCACCCCGTGCCCTGGAACGGGAGCCAGAACGACAGGCCGTAGGTGTGCCCCTGATTGCCCTCGACGACGCCCGGCATGGTGGGGAACTGAAAATCGCTGCGGAGCAGCGGCACGGCCCGGCGCATGGTCTCCAAATCGTTGCGGCGGCCGCCGGAGGCGCA
This sequence comes from uncultured Pirellulaceae bacterium, assembly GCA_964409865.1. GTDB lineage: Bacteria > Planctomycetota > Planctomycetia > Pirellulales > Pirellulaceae > Anammoximicrobium. The sequence goes on along the minus strand of CAYPGE010000121.1, from coordinate 10,320 downwards.
CGAGTCGATACGCAGGCCAGGATGACGGCGGCGCAGTTCGTCCCAGAAGGCCAAATGCCCCTGCACGTAGAGATTCTCCGTCATCCCCTGCCGGTCCGGCGCATCGTGCCGGCGCCAGGCGGGCAGCGGCCCGCCGCCGTTCATGTCTTCCCGATACCAGTCGATCCCCTGCGATTGGATCATGCCGCTCACATGCTCGGTCAGCCACTTGCGAGCCTCCGGGTTGCCTTCGTCGAGCAGCGCGCCGTGCGAGGTGCCCGGCAGGAGCCATTCGGGATGGTGCTTGCCCAGCCAGGAATTCGGATCGCCCACCCGTTCCGGCTCAAACCACAGCACGAACTGCATGTTGCGGGCGTGGATCCAGTCCGTGAACGGCCGGAAACCGTTTGGGTATTTGGCCGTATCGATCTCCCATGTGCCCGAGTTGAGCCAGATCATGCCGGGCTTGTGGAACGGCCCCTCGCCGGCCTGGAACCACACGCTTTCCCGAGTGCCGCCCGCGTCACGCCAGCACAGGTCGACGTGGATGCCGGCATCGAGGAACCGCTGGACGTAGGCGATGTCCTTTTCCCCGCCTCCGACCTGGATCTGGGCGACGGCTGGCTGCGGTTTGCCGCCGACCCGCGGCAGATTGTGCGCGACGTACCAGCGCCGCCAGAGGTTCTGCGCCGCCACCACATCGTCGCCCTGCCAGAACAGCAGGGCCGTCAGCGGAGTGCGGATCTCCTCGCCGGGTTTCAGACGCAGGTGCGTGAGTTCCTGCCCGGCACGGATGCGCAGGCCCCGCCCCTCGTCGCGGCGGAAGGAACTGAACCACTGTCCCGGCCAGCCTATCGCCAGGATCACGCCGCCGCCGGGAAACTGGAGGTTGAAATACGGCCACCCCTTCGGCCCGTCGCTGGATTTCCCCGACGGCGGCGGCGCGAACTTCGTCTCCGTGCCGGCCGCCAGTGTCCGCCGGTAAGGTTCAAAACTGTCGGCCGTACAGAAGTCGCCTTGGATTCCGTGCAGGACGAACTCGCCGCCAGCGCCACATTCGAAACGAGCGTCCAACCCTTGCAGGTCCTCCAGGATCGGCGTGTCGCTGGCGCCGGCGTTCCTGAAATAGACCGTCCATTCGACCGCCGGAAAATCGTGGTACGCGACTGCCACGCAACGGACCTGCAAGCCCGTCTTGTCGTCGGCATAGCTCAGCGTGTGCTCGGAACGCTGGTCGTCCAGCTTGCGGGAGGCACGAGCGGGCTGCCAGCGGAGTTCGGCAGAGGATTGGCCATCATACCGAAAGGAGAAGGGCGGCTCCGTCGTAAAGCAAGGGCGGCCCGGCAGCGTCTTCGTCGGGATTTCCGCCACGCCGCCGAACTTCGCCGCCGTCCACCGCGCCGCCTCGCCCATCGCGCCCAGGGCCGGCTCGGCAGTCCGGCCCGGTTGCCACGCCGCCAGCCAGGAGTGACACACAACGGTGACAAACGCCGCGAGTCGCCATGAGTTCTGACGTGGGAGTGGCATGTTCCTTCTCTCCTTGCCCACCGTGACGGCGGGGAATTACGCGAAGCCGCTTCAACGCCGTCCAGGCACACGAATCTGGACGCGAGGTCCTGCGCCTCGACCTGAGAACGTTCCGCACGCCGTTCATCTGGTACAAGGCCCGGCACAATCAGTTATACTGAACGAGACCACGGCGGACATCCCCAAGCGGCCTTGTGTCACCACGCCTCCTGGCAAGGCCGTCCGCGAGGTGGCTCTGGCGAGGTACGCGGCGCAGACGCCGAGGGATGCCTTGTGGGACACGTTTCCTTCCCGACCATCAACAGACCTCGTTCCAAAGGAGTTCACGCCATGACCGACAAAGTCACACGACGTCGATTCATTCAGACTACCGCGGCCGGTTCCGCAGCCTTGGCCGGCCTGAGCGCGAGCCGGGCCCCGACGGTGTTCGCCGCCGAAGCCGACAAGCCGGCGTTGCTCGGCGGCAAGCCGGCGCACCAGGGTGGTTGGCCCAAATGGCCCCGCTGGGACGAGGCCTGGGAACCGGACATCGTCGAGGTCTTGCGGAGCGGGCAATGGTGCGGCTACGGCGGCAGCGGCAAGGTGGGAGATTTCGAGGCCGCCTACGCGAAACTGCTCGGCGCCAAACGCTGCGTGACGACCTCCAACGGCACCAACGCCCTGATCACCGCGCTGCACGTGATGGGCGTGGACGCGGGCGACGAAGTGATCATCTCGCCCTTTACGTTCATCGCGACGTACAACACGGTCCTGATGCACAAGGCCCTGCCAGTGCTCGCCGACACCGATCCGGCCACGCTGACCATGGACCCGGCTTCGATCGAGAGCCGGATCACCGAGCGGACCCGGGCCATCGTGCCGGTCCACATCTACGGCATGCCCTGCGACATGGACCCGATCAACGCCATCGCCAAGAAGCACAACTTGGCCGTGATCGAGGACGCTTGTCAGGCGTGGCTGGCCGAATACAAGGGCCGCAAGTGCGGCACGCTAGGGGACTTGGCCTGCTTCAGCTTCCAGAACTCCAAGCACATTCCTGTCGGCGACGGCGGTGCGATCACAGGCAACAACGACGAACTGATGGACCGCTGCCAGGCCTTCCACAACGTGGGCCGCGCCACCGGGACGTTCAAGGGCAGCGGCAGCTTCACCCGCGGCACCAACTGCCGGATGAACAACTATCAAGCCGCCATGCTCCTGCCCCAGATCGACAAACTGGTGAAGGAGACGAAGATCCGCCAAGAAAACGGCGATTATCTGATTGCCGGCCTGAAGGAGATTCCCGGCATCGAACCCGTGCGGTTGCCGGAAAACAGCCGAGCGGTTTGGCACCTGTTTGCATTCCGCTACGACGCGGCGCAGTTCCACGGCTTGCCGCGCGACAAGTTTCGCCAGGCGATGAGCGCCGAGGGGATCCCCTGCAGCGGCGGTTATAGCGAATTCTATTACGACGGCTTCCTGGACGAAGCGATCAACTCGCGCGGCTTCCAGCGGCTGTTCCCCGCCCAGCGGCTGAAGGCCTATCGCGACAGCTTCGAGGAACTGAAAGGCAACAGGCAAGTCGTCCAGACGACCGTGGGCGTGTTCAACACCCTGCTGCTGGCCGAGCGCAGCGCCATGGACCATATCCTGGCAGCGGTCCGGAAGATCCAGGCCCACAGCGCAGCGCTGGTGGCGTGAAAGTCCCACGGACGGCGATTCCGGCGCTGCTGCAGCCAGCCTCTCGGCGGCAGCAGCAGCGCCGACGCATGTTCGGGGCAGTAGCAGTCGCTTTGCGGTTCCATCGAGGCGGCGTTACTCCTCTTCTTCCTCCTGCAGCTTGGCCTTGGCCATGATTTCCTGCTGGACGTTGCCAGGCATGACGTCGTAGTGGCTGAAGTCCATCGTATAGCTGCCCTGGCCGCCGGTCATACTGGACAGCGTGCGGGCGTAGGTGGTGACCTCGCGCAAGGGCACTTCGGCCTTGACCGTCTGCAGGTTGCCGCCGGCCGTATCGCTGCCCAGCACGCGGCCGCCGCGTCCCGACATGTCGCTGTAGACGTCGCCGACCTTGCTCTCCGGGACCGTGATTTCCATCTTGACGACCGGTTCCAGCAGGCAGGGGCGGGCCTTCTCGAAAACCTGCTTGAAGGCCATGCGGGCGGCCGTGCGGAAGGCCGTTTCCGAGCTGTCCACTTCGTGGTACTTGCCGAAATGAACTTCGATGCACAGGTTTTCGATCATGTATCCGGCGATCACGCCGCCTTCCAGGCGTTCCTTGAAGCCCTTTTCGATGGCCGGCATGAAGTTGCCCGGAATCACCCCGCCCACCACCGAGTTGACCCACAGGAAATTGTGGCCTTCGTCATAGTGGTACTCCTTCATGGAGGCGAAGCGGGCCTTGGTGGCGTACTCCTCGATGTTCGTGCCGCGCGGCAAGGGGAACATGCGGATGTGGACTTCGCCGAACTGGCCGCGGCCGCCCGTCTGCTTCTTGTGCCGGTACATGCCCTCCGCCGGGGCTTGAATCGTTTCGCGGAAGGGGATCTTGGGCTCCTTGGTCTCCACATCCAGCTTGTCGCGGCGGTGCAATCGCTCGCGGATAATCGTCAGGTGCAATTCGCTCATGCCCGTCATCACCAGTTCCTTGGTCTGCATGTCGCGGTCGATGCGGATCGTGGGATCTTCTTCCGCAATCTTCGTGAGCGCCCCGGAAAGCTTGGTCTCGTCGCCGCGGCTCTTGGGCGAGACGGCCAAGCCGACCATGGGGGTGGGGAACTTGATGTCCGGCAGGCGATAATCGCCGATCGAGCTGCCGGTGTGCAGCTCCTCGGTCTTGGCCACGGCGATGATGTCGCCGGGTCCGGCCTCTTCCACCGGGGAAGTGTCGTCCGCCTGAACGCGCAGCAGCTGGGACATGCGGAGCCCCTTGCGCGCCGTGCTGGACGCCACGTTCTGGTCCTTTCTCAGCGTGCCGGAGAAGATACGGATGAAGTTCAACTTCTGCACGAACGGGTCGATCCGGGTCTTGAAGACCTGCGCCACCAGCGGGCCGTCGGATTTCGGCTCGACCTTGATCTCTTCTCCCTCTTTGGTCGCCGTGCGCGGCAGGTCCAGCGGGGAGAGACCGCACAGTGCGACGGCATCCAGCAGCTCCGCCAGCCCGACTCCCGACTTGCCCGAACAGCAGACGATGGGAATCAGCGTGCCCTGCGCGACGGCGCGCACGATCAGACGGGAGATCTCCTCGTCCGTCGGCGGCTGGCCCTCGAAATAACGCTCCATGACCGCCTCGTCGACCTCGATGATCGACTCGATCAGCGCCTCGTGGATTTCGTGGGGGTCCACCAGGGCTCCCGCCGTATCGTCGGGGACGCGCAACGTGCCGGCGACGCCGCGGAAGGCGGCGCCATGTCCCAACGGCACATTCAACAGCACGCACCGCGAACCCCACATCTCGCGGATGGCGTCCACGAGGACCGGAAAGTCGATGTTGTCCGCGTCCATCTTGTTCAGGACGATCATCCGCCCCAGCCCCGCCTTGCCGGCCTCGGCGAACACCCGCCGCGTGTTCACTTCGATCCCTGATTGGGCGTTGATCACGATGGCCGCGGTGTCTGCGCCGCGCAGAGCGCAAATCGTCTGGCCGATGAAATCCGGATAGCCGGGCGTGTCCAGCACGTGGAACTCCTTGCCCGCATGGCTCAGGTGCACCACCTTGGCCTCGATGGTGTACTTGTGGTGCTTCTCCTCGGGGTCAAAGTCGCAGATGCTGGAGCCTTCGTCCACGCTGGGGTTGGCGTTCACCGCCCCCGTCTTGACCAGCATCTTGTCGACCAGCGTCGTCTTGCCCGATGAACCGTGCCCACCGAGTGCAATGTTGCGGATGTCTTCGATTTTCACGTTCGCCATGCCGGTTTCCTTTTCAACGTACTTCTAACGCATTTCTAGGAAGTCGCCGCAGCTGCGGCCAGCGCCGCAGAGAGCGTCAGTTTCCCCTCGTACAATGTCCGACCGATAATGCAGCCGTGAAGCCCCAACTCCGCCAAGCGGCGCACGTCGTCCGCCGCCGTCACGCCGCCGGAAGCCACCACGGGAATATCCACGGCCCGCTTCATTTCCTCCATGGCGGCGAAATTCGGCCCCGCCATCATCCCGTCCCGCGCGATGTCCGTGTAGATGATCGCGGCGATCGGCTCCCGCGAGATCTCCCGCGCCAGTTCGGTCGCGGACACTTCGCTGGTGGCCAGCCAGCCGTCGGTGGCCACGCGGCCCTCGCGGGCGTCGATCCCCACCGCCAAACGCTTGGGAAACTTGCGGCACATCTCCCGGAACCAAGCCGGGGCCTTCAACGCTTGGGTGCCGATCACCAGCCTCGCCAGGCCCAGTTCCAGCATCTGTCCAATGGTCTCCTCGTCGCGGATGCCTCCCCCCAACTCGCAAGGAATTTCCACAGCCCCCACAATGGCCTCAATGGCATCTCGATTCACGCTGCGGCCGTCCCGTGCCCCATCCAGATCTACTAGATGCAGACATCGCGCCCCTTCGCTCACCCAACGCCGCGCCATGGCGGCCGGATCGCGGCCAAAGACCGTCTCGCGGCTGTAGTCGCCCTGCAGCAGACGGACGCAATTGCCGCCGCGAAGGTCGATTGCGGGCCAGACTTCCATCCGTTGTCCTCAGGCGTGCCGAACAGGCACGGAAAAACTCAGGCCTACGACCTTGGGGCCAGCCCCGAAGATTCGGCCAAAAAGGGAAAGTATGCCAAAACGGAGCCTTTTGAGCAAGCGCCCGCCCGGAAGCACGCCGCACACGCCGCAAAGGAATAAGCCAGGTCTTCCAGAAAAAGCCCTGGCTCCTTGCCTCCGGAAGCGTCCGAATAAGCCCTTGATGGCCCAACAAACCGCATCAAAACCGTTGCGACCGCTACAGCTTAACAAGACCGCCCCCGTCGGAACAGACGCGGCGGCCTTTCTCGCAACATCCAGCGCAGATCTTTAGCGGCTATGCCGATTATTCCAGATGTACCGAGGACAACGAATCTACGCATCGCACGGGCATCCCGCACACGCCCTGGGCAAAGCGTCGGATTTGGCTTTGGCCAAGCACGCAGGGGGTTAGAAACATGTCAATTCGTATCCCAGGACTCATTTATCTGGGCAGCGTGGTGCTGGCAATCTCCGCCTGGACCTGTCGAGTGGCCCATGCTGACACCCCCCGCATGACAGTGTCCGACGACGCGGTTGCACCGGCCCGCATGAGTCTGCTTGACGTCAATGATCGCGACACGGACGAAGACACGCAGGCAGTCGAGGAGAAACAAGCCGCTGCGCGGTCCGTCTCGTCCGGAGACGACGCCGAAGAGTCCTTCTTCCAATTGACCGACTATCTGCAGGACCCCGGAGCGCCCACAGCTCCCAGGCTCCGCGTGCAAGGGCCGCCACCGCCCTCACAAGCGGTCCCCTTGACGGAAGAGATCTTCGTGACGGAGGAGCTTCGGCAACGGATGGTCAATCAAAACCGCCGCCGCCGGTATCCTTGGGGCACCAGTGATTTCGTGCTCGGTTCCGAGAGTGCCTTGCGTGCCACCAGCGACCTGGGCAATTTGCTGGGCAAGTCGCTCTCCGCGCCCGGAGCGCGGACCCAGCCGCGAGCCACGAACAGCAATGACCCGCGAGTCCGCGGCATGCGAACAGGGCGACTGGTGGTGTCGGGTTCCTACTGGGCGCCGGCTCGCGAAGACTTGGACACGCCTTTGGACAAGATCGATTCTCGGATGCTGTACGACATGGTCGTGGTCAAAGGCCCGTACACGGCGCAACTCGGACCGGGACTGCGGTTCATCGACTTCCAACTGATCGAGTCCCCGCGTTTTGAAAACGATGTCCGGGCACTGGCCAGCACGAGTTTGGAGTACCAGACCAACGGCGCTCAGTGGTACGGACGCCAGAACGTGTGGGGCGGGGGCGAGAATTGGGGGTTCCGCGTGGGCTACGGACACCGCACGGGCAACGACTACGAAACGGGCTCCTCCGCGTTCGACGCGGACGGCTTGATCCCCGCCAGCTACAAGTCGCGCAATCTGCACGTCGCTGCCGGTTACGACCCCACGCCCACCAGCCGGATCGAGTTCAGCTACCTGCGTCTGGACGAGACGGACGTGGAATTTCCCAGCCTGATCTATGACATCAATGCGTTGATGACGGACGGCTACGAGGTGCGTTTTACGGACCGGAATAGTATCGCCTACGACCTGTTGAAAGTGGAAGCCTGGTACAACCGCACGTCGTTCACGGGGGACACCAGCCGAGCATCGAAGAACCGCCAGATTCCCACGTTGCGCTCGATCTTCGACTTGGCCGACGACCAGTACCTGGTCACGGACGTGGACGGCATGTCCGCCGGCTATCGCGTCGCCGTCACCTGGGGTGAAGACGAGTGCCCGCAGTTGACATTCGGCACGGACTTGATCCGCTTGGGCCAGCAGTTGAACGACGTCGTTCCAGACAGGGAGGCCTGGGGCGTACCGCTGGACGGGATGAACTACCCGATCCCGCGCTCGCACTCGACCGACGTCGGGCTGTTTGCCGAACAGGTGTTGCCGTGCGACAGCGGACTGACCCTGCGGACGGGCGCGCGGTTCGACGTGATCGAGACCAACGCGCGCGAGTACGTTCCCGGCATGGGCGTTTACGAGGCCCTCCCGCCGGACTACACGCCGGTCAACGTTCCGACCGGGCTGAGCGTGCTGAAGGACGCGGAGTTGGACCAGCAGTTCTTCCCCTGGATGCTGTACGCCATGGCCGAGCAACCGCTGACGACGGCTTGGACGGTGATGGGTGGGGCCAGTTACGGAATGCGTCCGCCGACCTTGACCGAGCTGTATTCCGCCGGGCCCTTTCTCGGCAGCTTGCAGCCGGGGCTGACCTACGTGGAGGGCGATCCGGAGTTGGATCCGGAGCGGATGGTCCAGTTGGACTTGGGCCTGCGCGGCGACCTCGGCAGCCTGCGTCTCTCCGCGACCGGGTTCTACGCCTGGGTCTTCGACTACATCACCTACGACGACGTCGGCCTTCTGTACCAGCCCCCGTTTCCGCCGTTCGAGCCTGGGCAGGGGCTTCAACAAGCGGCGTACGTCAACACGGACTTGGCCACGTTAGTGGGTTTTGAACTCTTGGCCGATCAGGATTTTTGCAGCTGGCTGACCGGTTTTGCCTGGGTCAGCTACGTGCAGGGCGACGACCGCAGCCGGTCGGAACCCTCGCGCATCGGCTCGCTGCTTCGCGAACAGCTGCAGTACGACCCCAATGCCCCGCGGAGCTTTGTCGACGGAGTCGAAAAGGAACCGTTGCCCGGCATTCCGCCCCTGGAAGCCCGCGTGGGACTGCGCGTCCACGAACCCAATCCCAATCCCAAATGGGGGACTGAATTCGAGGTTCGCATGGTCGCTCGTCAGGACCGCGTCGCCGCCTCGCTGTATGAACAGGTTACGCCCGGCTTCACGATCCTGAACGCCCGTGCCTATTGGCGTCCGCGGCAGAGTTTCGCGCTGTTCGGCGGCGTGGAGAATATGGGCGACCGCTTCTACCGCGAGCATCTCGACTTCCGCTCCGGCCGCGGCTTGTACCGCCCCGGTGTCAACTTCTACTTGCTGACCGAAGTGCAGTACTGAACGGCGGCCCAGACGGGCGGGGGCGCGGCTTGAAGCTGCGCTCATGTTGCGAGACCTTCGCTCCAGGCCCTATAATGCCCCGCCTTGCTCAACCCCGTTGGCCAGACGAGCGAAAGAACACGATGATGCCCACGCGACAGTTCGGTCAGATTCTCTGCTTTCTTGCCCTTCTCCACGCGATGCCGCCGAGCGTCCAATCTGGGGCTGCCGATCAGCCGCAGTGGGGCCAACGATTTTCGCGAAACATGGTCTCCGGCGAGACCGGACTGCCCGACCGCTTTGATCCCCGGACCGGCGAGAACGTCAAGTGGTCCGCGGCCCTGGGCTCTCAGTGCTGGGCCACGCCCGTCGTGGCCAGCGGCAAAGTGTTGATCGGCACCAACAACAGCCAACCGCGCGACCCCAAACACGAGGGCGATCGGGGCGTGCTGATGTGTTTTGACGAGGCCGACGGCAACTTCGTCTGGCAACTCGTCGTCCCCAAGCTTTCGGAGGACATCTACTTTGACTGGCCCCAAGCCGGCATGTGCTCGCCGCCCACCGTCGAAGGCGACCGCGTCTACATGGTGACCAATCGAGACGAGGTGGTCTGCCTGGACCTGCACGGCATGGCCAACGGCAACGACGGGCCGTATCGGGACGAAGGCCGCCACATGACGCCGCCCGATCAACCGCCGCTGGAGCCCGGTCCGACGGACGCCGATATCCTCTGGCTGCTGGACTTGCGCACGGCGGCCGGCGTGCGGCCTCATGATTCCGCCCACTGCTCCATCCTCTTGGACGGGCCGTACTTGTACGTGAACACCAGCAACGGCCTGACCAGCCGGCATGACGGCGTGGACAAACCGGACGCGCCGGCCTTGGTGGTCGTGAACAAGACCAGCGGCGTTCTGATCGCGCAGGAGCGCGAAGGCATCAGCCGGCGGATCTTCCACTGCCAATGGTCCTCGCCGGCGCTGGGTACGGTCAACGGGCAGCGACTGGTCTTCCTGGGCGGCGGCGACGGTTGGTGCTATGCGTTTGCGGCGCTGCCGGACGAAGGAAGCGGAGAGCAGGGAGCGGGGAGCGAGGAGCAGGGAGCGACAAAGAAGGCGGACGTCGCATCGGAAGGCACCGGGATCGAAACGCTCCGCTGCGTCTGGAAATTCGACTGCGATCCGACC
>CAYPGE010000120.1:0-21509 GCA_964409865.1 uncultured Pirellulaceae bacterium | reverse complement strand
GCCGGCGCGCTGATGGATCACTTCACGGGTCTTTCGGCCGAGATGGAATCGCGGCTGGAGAAGAATGCCGACGGCGTGGTTCCTCGGTCGTTGTGCAACGTGCTGCGCCTCTGGCGGCCCGTGGTCATCATGGATGAGGCACACAACGCCCGGACGCAGCTGTCCTTCGACACCCTGGCACGGTTCAACCCTTCGTGCATCATCGAATTCACCGCCACGCCGGAGACGACGCACAAACCCGATCGTGGGCAGTTCGCCAGCAACATGCTGCACCACGTTTCGGCGGCCGAACTGAAGGCCGAAGACATGGTCAAACTCCCGATCAAGCTGGAGCCCCATGCCGACTGGAAGGAGGTTGTGGCGGCGGCACTCAAGACCCAGCGGACCCTCGAACAACTTGCACGAGAAGAGGAAGTCCAGACCGGCGAGTACCTCCGCCCCATCGTGCTGCTCCAGGCCCAGCCGAAGAGTCAAAGCCGAGAGACACTGACGGTGGACGTGGTGCGGCAAACGCTGCTCGACGACTTCAAGATTCCCGAAGACCAGATCGCCGTCGCCACTGGGCAAACCCGCGAGATCGACGACGTTGACCTGTTCGCCCGAGACTGCCCGATACGGTTCATCATCACCGTGGCGGCGCTCAAGGAGGGATGGGACTGCTCGTTCGCGTACGTGCTGTGTTCGGTTGCCGAAATCGGATCGGCAAGGGCCGTGGAACAGATCCTTGGACGGGTGTTGCGACTGCCGCGCGCCAAGCGAAAGCGACAGCCCGCCTTGAACTGTGCGTATGCCTTGGTGGCGTCGCCCAAGTTCCTCGCGGCCGCGCAGTCCTTGAAGGACGCACTGGTCGAAAACGGGTTCCAGCAATTGGAAGCCGAACTATTCGTCCGTGAGGCGCGACCCCAGAGCACACTCTTCCGCGATGGCTCGTTGTTCTTCGAGGCCGCGGAAGTGGTGAACGAGACGCCGGCTCTGTACCGACTGCCGGAGGACCTGCGCCAGCGAGTCACGTTCGATGAGACCACGCGCACGCTGACCGTCCGCAAGTTTCTCACCGAACAGGACAAGGGTGCGTTGGAGGCGTGCTTTGCCACGGCAGAGGGCAAGGGGGTGGTCGAAACGCTCTACCGCTTGTCGCACGGGCGGCCGGCCCAGCCCGAAGCCAAACCGGCCGACCGCGCGCCGTTCCGCGTGCCGATGCTCGCCATCCGCGTGAACAACCAGCTCGAATTGTTCGAGGAAGGCCATTTCCTGGACACGCCCTGGAGACTGTCGGACTGCGACAGCAACTTGACCGAAGCCGAGTTTCCATCCGAGAGCACCACCGAGTCGCACGGTAAAATCGACGTGACACTACTCAAGAGCGATGCAAGTACACGCAGCAGTACTCGATCGCTGTACTAAGGTGTGTATCTCAGTATGACTTGGTACCGCGGTCGCTCGAGGAAGAATCAGGGGAACGATGGCCGTCTAGCAACGATCAGCCGCAGATTGCGGAACTCGCCCCAAGCTCGTGGCCGAAAGGCCGCATCCCAGGGCACTTGGGTCACATCCGCCCAGTGCGGTCGTGCCGTTTCGCCAAGGCGTGGAGGGTGCCACCACCCGCCAAGAACTTGTCGCAGTTGCGCGCTTGGGTGTTGGTGACGCAAGGGAGAATGGCCAAGTCCGTTGCGCGCACAGATGGCGCACAACCAAGCAAGTTAACAACGGGCCGCCCGGACTCGATCAGGCCGGATCTGGTGGGCCGACAAGTCGGCAAGGCCGGCACGGAAGAAACAGCCTAACTTGCTTGGTTCTGCCTGCCTGCCTTGCACGATACCTCCGGTATATGCTAGATTGGCGAGATGGGAGTTGCACGCCTCGACGCGAGGCGCGGTGACTCTTTTTTTTGTCGCCGCACCCCCGTTGGGGGTGCGGCTTTTTTTGTCGAAACGCGGCAAGCAGGGCAAGGCGGGCAGGGCAGACGGGACAGGCCAGCGGTTTCCACGAGCAAGACGGCGGTTCCCACGAATCCAGCCGGAAAACAGGGTTCAACACGCCCAAGCCGAATCCAACGCAGCCAGAACGAATCCCAGCGGCCCCCAACCGACCACAGATTACCGACCGCCGATCACCGATTACCGATCACCGACCCCCATGCCCCTTCAAGCCGAAATCCAGAAACGCCAGCAGGCGGTCTCCGACTTGAAGCGGCAAGTCGAGCAGATCACCGCCCTGGCCGGCGACGACAAGAAGGCCGGCATCCGCGTGGCCGACGCCCTGCGCAAACGCAAGCTGCGCGCGTCCCTCAAGGATGTCAAGATCCGCGATCCGGCCGACGTCCACCGCCGCTTGGCCAACTCGGCCGACATCTACTCGTTCCTTTCCTGCTACTTCCCCGACGTGTTCTGGTAATCATCGACGACCCGGAAAGTGCGCGACTCGGCCCGCAGCGGCGTCCAGACGGACCTCCGTGGAGCGCACGATCGAAGCCGACCTGGCCGGACATATTGAACAGGAGGCAACAGAGGGAACGGAGAAGGAGAGCCGGAGCTGGCTCTGCCTGCTTCCCTGAGTCACTCGAAATTGACTCCGGGAAGAATCAGCCGGGATATTCGGTCGGTCAGCCTCAGAACGTTGAAGTTGATAAAGCCCCTCCGTTACCTCTGTTACCTCCTGTTCAATCAATCCGCCTGCGAGAAGATCGTCCTGGACGGCCTGCAGACCTGGTGGGACGGCATCCGCACGCATCCCTGACGGAGCCGTCGCGGTTACGGCGCGTCCGGCTGCCAGGACTTCAGCACCTGCGCGACCCACGCGCGGTCGGACTCGTCCAGCGGCGGGGCGGGAATGTCCTCGTCGCGGTAGGAACGCAGCCAGCTGGGCCGATGGCTCAGATCGTAGGCCGAGCGGAATGCGGCGGCCAGATCGAGCGGCAGGTCGGGACGGCCCGCGTCGAGCGGTAGTCCAACCACGGGCAACGGGTCCTGCAACCGCAGCGGATAACCTTCCTCGTTGCGTCCCATCCCCGTCTTGCGGGCCACGAAAATGAAGTACGGGGTCGGGGGCAGTTCCGGAAACAAGGCCCGCGACGGGTTCTCGCCGGCCCGCAGGAGATCAATCTCCATGAAGTGTGCCGTCGAAGCCATGAATCGCGCTCGCTTCTCGCGGTACTTGCGGGCGTAGCTCCCTCCCTTGTTGGCGAAGCTCAACAGCTCCACCACGGCCACGATGCGCGGCCAATCGCGGGACTCGCGCACCACCAGGTACGCTTGCTTGTATGTTTCCATCTCGTCCGGATCAAGAACGACCTCGTGGATCACTTGCGGCTCGGCTAACGCCACGCCGCCACGGTTCCAACTCGGCTCCGTAGCATAGAATGCTGGTTCCTCCCGAGCCGACAGGTCCGGTTCGCCGACGAGCACCAATTCCCCGGACGGTTCCCTCCCGTAGACGGTGCGTTCGACGTCGACGTCGTAACCCAGTTCGCGCGCCGGACCGATGCTCTGCCGTGCCAACTCACGGATAAACCAGCCGTGGAACACCTCCCACGCGGGGTTGATTTCGAGAAACGGGTCCATGCCGGGAAACGGGGATGAGAACATGCTGCACCTCAAGACTCAGGGACATCCGTTCGTCGCGCACCATAGCCAGGACCACGGTCGATTCCGCCCACCGTTCGGGAGCCACATGAGCCAAACTCTCTGAGACGCGAAGCCCGTCTCGGAGAGACTGGCCTACGTGACGTGCGTCTCGGCCGCTGGGCGCGTGGCCCGAAATCATTTTACCGTCAACGCGACTGGCCGCCCAGGTTGCTCGCGGGACAACCATCGTTTGAAATCATGATTCATGAAGTCGTGCCCAGTTTTCTGGCAAGCAATTCTCGGATCATTTTCGGATTGGCTTTGCCGCCCGATGCCTGCATCACCTGGCCGATCAAAAAGCCCACGGCTTTGCTCTGGCCACTGCGGACTTCGGCCGCCGCCGCCGGTTGTGCGTCCAGGACCTTGTCGATCAGCGCATCCAGGGCGGTGGGATCGGAAACCTGCCGGTATCCGCGGGCGGCGACGATCGCTTCCGGCGCTTCGTCGCTGTCGAACAGATGCCCGAGCACCTTGCGCGCCGCGCTGGCGTTGATCTCGTCTTGCGAAAGCATTTTGAGCAGCACGGCGAAGCGAGCGGGGGTTACCGGCGAACCGCTCAGGACTTGTCCGCGGTCTTTGACGGCGGGAATCAGTTGCGTGGTGAGCCAGTGCATGGCCGTGCGCGGCGCGATTCCCTCGGCCAACAGCGACTCGAAATAGCCGGCGATCTCCGGATCAGAACTCAAGAATTGGGCTTCTTCGCCGCTCAATCCGTGCTGTGCGACAAACCGGTCGGCCCTCCCGGCGGGCATTTCGGGAAGCCGCGACCGCATCTTCTCGATCCATTCGGGCGACAATTCGATGACCGGAACCGAGGGATCGGGGACACAGGGACCTTCGAATTTGGCGCGCATCGGGACGGTGACTTTCTTGTCCGGGTCCCAAAGGCGGGTGTGCAGCACCACCGCTTCGCCCGCCTGCACGGCGGCGCTCTGGCGGCTGATCTCGCAGGCGATGGCGTCGCCGACGTGCCGGATGGAATTCATGTTCTTGACTTCCACCTTGGTGTTCATCTGGGTGGTGCCACGCGGCCGCACGGAAATGTTGGCATCGACTCGCATCGTGCCGTTTTCCAGGCTGCACTCGGACGAGCCGACAGATCGCACCTGGGTGCGGAGGGCCTTGAGGAACTCCATCGCCTGATAGGGCGTGCGGAAATCCGGCTCCGTGACGATCTCCACCAGCGGCGAGCCGGCGCGATTGAAGTCCACCAAGCTGATCGGCACGCGTCCGTCCATCTCATGGATCAGTTTGGCGACGTCTTCCTCCATGTGGATGTGATGGATTCGCAGCCGGTTGGTCTGGCCGTCTTCATCCGCGATCTCGATTCCGCCGCCGCGCGAGAGGGGAAGATGGGCCTGGGACAGCTGGTAGCCTTTGGGCAGATCCGGATAGTAGTAGACCTTCTGGTCAAAGGCGCTGCGGGGCTGGAGTTCCGCCCCCAGGCCCAGGCACAGCAGCGCGGCCTTTTCCAACGCCTCCTGGCTCAGCCGGGGCATCGCGCCCGGAAACCACAGGCAGGTCGGACACGTATTGACGTTGGGTTCGTCGCCCGGACGGTTGGGACAATCGCAGAACATCTTCGTTGCACAATTGAGTTCAACGTGAATTTCCAATCCGATGACGGCTTCAAAGTCCATGACTACTCGCCTCCCTGACGCAGATTCAGAAGATGTTCACCCAGCGCGAGCAACCGCCCGTCACACCGCCGCGGCCCCGCCAATTGGAATCCCGCCTGCGCGGCGCCGGGTGCCGGCGGCAGGTACAACGCGGGTTGGCCGGTGACGTTGGCAAACAGCGTGCCGGCGAATTGGGCGTACGCGTCGGCCGGCGACGCGGCCGCGCCGACTGCGGCGCCATCGACTGCCGGCAGCATCAGAAAGTCCGTTTGCGCAGTCAGCCGCTGCACATCCGCCAGCAGCCGTGCGCGAATGCGGCAGGCGTTTTCGTACGCTTCGTAGTATTCGAACTGGAAAAACGCGCCTTGGAACAAATAGCTTTTCAGCAGCGGCCCGAAGGCTGCGCCGCGGGCCAGCAGGTACATCTCGTTCCAGTTCTTGGCGCCCGCCGGGCGCGGGCCGTAACGCACCGAATCATAACGTCCGGCGCAGGACGAGGCTTCCACGGAGCCCACGATATTGTGGACAAGAGAGCACAGCGGAAAGTCGGGCAGGGACACCTCCCGGATGCGAAAGCCTGCCTGCTGCAGTTCGTGGACGGACGCACGGAACTTCTCTTGCCGCTCGGCAGGCAAGCCGTTGTGCGCTTCCGCCAGCACACCGATGGTGGTTGTTGGCGGGTCGATTGCCTGTGGCGAGAGATGCGGCGGCGCTTCCTCAGGGAGCGAGAAATCCAGCTCGTCCGGACCGGCGACGGCCTGCAGGATTCTGCGGACCGCGGGCACGCTCTCGGACAGCAGCCCACAGCATTCCATCGACGGAATCAGGCCGATCAGGCCGTAGCGCGAGATCAGGCCGTAACTGGGTTTGAAGCCGCAAACCGCCGTGTTCGCGGCGGCCAGCCGGCTCTCGCCCATCAAGTCCAGCACCAGTTCGGCATCGGCGGCCTGCCGGGCAATCGCCTGGCCGGCCTGGCTGCCCTGCAAGCCGAACCCGAATTCACTCATCCGCGTCGAACCGCACAAACAGGCCCCGGCCGCACGCAGCCGCTGCACCGCCGTAGCGTCTTCCAAGGCGGTGTAATTCGCCAGCGCGTGGGAACCGGCGTCGGTCGGCCAACCCGCTACGGACAGATTGGGTTGGATCGCGATCCGCAATCCCTGCAGCGGGCCGCTCTGGGCCGCAGCGGCGTCGGAATCGCGATAGCAGAAAACGGAATCCATGAAAAGCTCTCCCCTCATTCCAGGATGCTGGCGACTTTGAAGTAATTCCCCTTGACGGCGGGCGCGCGCTTGAGCAGTTGGCCCGTTTCGGACAGCGCCGAGCGGCGTTCCTCGGTGCCCGGTCGCGTGCGGTTCGCGGTCGGGACGACGCTGCTGATCGGCTCTTCCTGTCCCGCGTGTTGGGCAGCCAGCGCGGCCAGCGCTTCGGCCTGCGCCACGACGTCTTCCAGCATCGGCCGCTCCTCGGCGGTGATGCCGATCCGCGAGACCCAGGACAGACGATCGAGCCGGTCCTCCTGGGCGGCGGCTCCGGGCAAGACATCCTGACCGCCCAGATTCAACAGTTCCAGTTCGGCCAACTGTTCGCGTTTGACCTGGGACGGCGCGCCGGTCAGCGGACAGGCGGCGCTGCGGTTCTTGGGAAACGCGATCACTTCGCGGATCGAGGGCGTGCGCAGAATCATCGACACAGTGCGGTCCATGCCGAGCGCCAAGCCGCCGTGCGGCGGCGCGCCGAAATCGAAGGCTCGCAAGAAGAAGCCGAACCGCTGCTGGGTTTCCTCCTCGGTCAGTCCCAACGCGGCGAAGATCTTGCGCTGCAGGTCGCGGTTGCTGATACGGATACTGCCGCCGCCCAGTTCCTCGCCGTTCATGACCAGGTCGTAGGCCCGGGAGCGCAGCGTCAGCAGCTCTTCGACGTTCTGGGGATCGAAGTCGGTGCGGTTCGGCGCGGTGAACGGGTGGTGGCTGGAGGTGACGCCGCCCTCTTCCGTCGGCTCGAACAGCGGAAACTCGGTGACCCAGACTGGACAGAAGCGGTCGGCAGGAATCAGGCCCAGACGGTTCGCCAAGTGCAGTCGCAACTGGCCCAGCGCCGACGTGACCACGGCATAGGAGGGATCGGCGATCATAATCAGCACGTCCCCGTCGGCCACGTCGAATCTGCGGCGCAACTCTGCCAGTTCCCGGCTGCTGAAGAACTGGACGATATTGGATTCCAGTTTGCCGCCTTCGGCCCGCATCCAGGTCATGCCCTTGGCGCCGAACGACGGCGCGATCTCCTTGGCGTATTCGTTTTGCAGCACGTTTTTGCTCAGCTGGCCGGACTGGCCTTTGACGTTGAGGCCCTTGATACAGCCGCCGCGCTGCAGAATCTGGCGAAAGATCGAATAGTTCGTCTCAGAAAACACGTCCGTCACATCGACAAACCGCAGGCCGAAACGCAGGTCGGGACGGTCGAAACCGGTCGTGTCCATCGCCTCGGCATAGGTCATGCGCGGGAACGGCCGGGACAGCGCAATGCCGCCGACGGCGAACATCTTGACGGTCAGCTCCTCGATCAGTTCATACAGGAACTCCTCGTCGATAAACGACGCTTCGATGTCCAGCTGGGTGAACTCCGGCTGGCGGTTGGGCCGCAGGTCTTCATCGCGGAAACAGCGAGCCAGCTGAAAGTAGCGTTCCATGCCGCCGATCATCAGCAATTGCTTGAACAGCTGCGGCGACTGCGGCAGCGCGTAAAAATGGTGCGGGTGAACGCGGCTGGGCACCAGGTAATCCCGCGCGCCCTCGGGCGTGCTGGCCGTCAGCACGGGCGTCTCGATTTCCACAAACCCCCGCGAATCGAGAAACTGGCGGACGCACTGAAAGATGCGGTGCCGGGCAACCAGGTTGTCCTGCATCGAAGGGCGGCGGATGTCCAGATAGCGGTACTGGAGCCGCAGGTCTTCCGCCACATTGCCGCCGCCTGCGGACGCTGCGCCCGCCACCATCGCCTTGTCGGAAATGGCGAAAGGCAGCGAATCCGATTCGGAGAGCACAGTCAGTTCCGTGACCAGGACCTCGATGCTTCCGGTCTGGATGTTGGGGTTTTCCGTGCCCGCCAGCCGCTGCTTGACGTGGCCCCTGACCGCGATGCAGTATTCGGCGCGCAGCAAGGCGGCCTGCTGGCAGACGTCGTCGGGCGCCATCTCCGGGCTGAAGACGATCTGTACAATGCCGCTGCGGTCGCGCAGGTGGATGAACAACAGGCCGCCGTGATCCCGGAAGGCATCCACCCAGCCGGCCAGCAGCACGTTGCGGCCGACATCCTCCGCAGTCAATTCCCCGCAAAAGACACGTTCCGAAAAACGCATGAAAAAAGTCCTTCTTGTTCGACCTACCGAAAAACGGCTTCCTGAACTGCCAATTCGTGTTGCGAAGAGTATCAGAATTGTGGTGATATTTCTTCCCCCCAATGGGAATCGTCGACGCGCCGATGGCCGCGGCGGAGCATCGAGGCTTGGCACACTGCCACCTCCGCTGCCTGAACGCCGTTGGCTACTGCCGCCGGCCGGGAATCATCGGGGCTTCGATCGCCGGCAGACCTGGCGGCGAGATCTCCGGATGGCCTACCAGGTATCGGTACATCAGGTAGTCGACGAGTTCGTGGTAAGCGTAGCCGACCTGTTTCAGGCAGTGGGTCGAGTAGTCGGTGACGATCTTTTCGGCGGCGGGGACGCCCTGAGTGCGGAAGGCCTCGGCCGCCAGGCTCTCGATTTGCCCCTGGGACTCGAAAAATCGGACCTCGGCGGGCCGGATCACCTGCTGGATGTCGCGGACCGCGTCCTGATATCTCAGGTTGTTGGCCAGGCTGTAGACCAAACGGAAATTCCATTGGGCCTGGGCCCGGTCGATGCGAGCAAAGTTGGCGGGCTGGTCCCATGCATCGGGCAAATCGGTAACTCCCGCGTACACCGGCGCGAAGCAGCTTGTGTAGGCCGGCCCGTAGGCGAACCACAGGCAGTTGCCGACCGGCGGCGGCAGGTGCTCGCGCAATTGAGCGATGAAGACGTATCCGCTGGACGGCGTGGAAATGGCCCGTTCCGGCCGGATACCGAGCAGCTCGAACAGTTCCGGGGGCCCCCAGGGACGCGCCAGCGGGCTCCTCTTCCCTTGTGGATTGAAGGCCGGATGACGGACCACGTCGAACTCGGTCTCCTGGTACCCGTCGCGCATGATCTCCATCAGCCGCCCAACGCTGATCGGCTGGTCGGGCTTGACCGAGAAAGGATACCGATCGAGCCGCGGATCGCCGGTGGCCTTCAGGTTCAGCGACGGGGCCGCCAGGCTCAAGACCCGCCATTCGCGCAGGCAGTTCTCACGGCCCCCGGGAGCGCCGTAGACCTCGTGCCAGACCAGCGGCTCGCCTGCTTTGCAGAAGCCAAGTTCTTGCCCCAGCGTGAGGACATTCGACGATGCCAGGAAGTGTTCCGCATCGGCGAGATCGATCTTGCCGATGCGGCTGCGGTTGGCGCTGCAGCCCACGTGGCCGTCGGGGATGCGCTGGGCCGCCCAGACGCCGCCCGGCTTGGCGCTGTCTGGAGTCCAGCTCTCGCCCGGTCCGAAAATCTCCATCAGCCACGTCTCACGCGGATCGGCGATCGGCAGTGCGACCCCGGCCGTAGGCGCGCGGTAGTACTGGAAGCCGTATTGTTCTACCATCGAGCCGATGAGCCGAATCGCTTCGCGGGCGGTTCTGGCTCGCATCAGGCCGTTGGCGATCAACGACGTGGTCCAGTGGTTGCTGTTGGGCCCGACCACGCCCCGCTTGCAGGCTAGTCCGGGCCTCATCGAGATGAACTCGATGGCAATGCTCAGCCCGTGTTCGTTCAAGCCGCCGGTGGTCATGCTTTCGACGTTGCCGCCCAGGATGATCGTGCGATAGGTCTTCGTCACAGACAAGTCGCCGACGCGCTCGTAGCCCTTTCGCAGGTTCGCAGCGTACTCGGCGAGGTCTTTCGGCCGGGGCAAATTCCAGTACATGGGCAGCTTCGTAGGCTGCCCATAATCATGAGCCGGCATCACGTAGATCACGCCCATGATGTCGCCGTCGCAGGAACTGGCCATCAGGACGGAACCGTCCCCCGTGGCGGCTCGCCCCGCCATGACGGTTGTACAGGCTCGCACCTCGTACGCGAGCAAAGCGAGGACGCAAAGGACGTTCACGGCAAGCGCGCGTCGGAGTACCGTCTTCATGGAACACCTCGGAATGGACTGATTGCGATTGAGGATAGCACACCTCGACCGCCGAGTATGCCCGCTCGACAACGTGCGGTCAACCCAAAGGTAATTCTTCGTTGTAACAGCCGGACGGCTTCTTCCGTCAGCTTGGCCCCGACGCTACCATTGCGGAAATTCGAGTTCAAAGATGGGGTCAGGCTTGCAGAATCCAGTCTTGGCCGATGGTAAGCCTGACCACTGCGCCAAAAGCATGGAAAACACGTTCATCAGCTCCGCGAGCCTGCGCGTCAGCCGAATCGGCCTCGGCTGCGTGACGTTCGGACGAGAGATTGACGAAGCGGCCGCGCACGTGCTGCTCGATTGTGCTTATGCGCGGGGAATCCGTTTTTACGACACCGCCTCCGCCTACTCGCAGGGCGCGTCCGAGAGCATCCTCGGCAGATGGATCGCCTCGCGTCGTCCCGCCGCCGGCTCGATCACCGTCGCCACCAAGCTTCTGCCGCCTTACGGTCCGCAACGCATCGCCGAGGCTGTTGACGCGAGTCTGCAGAGGCTCGGCGCGGCCGTGATCGATCTGTTCTATCTGCACAGCTGGGATGCAACGGCCGAGTCACCGGCCGCGTTGGCGGCGCTCGATGCGGCGGTGCGGGCCGGCAAAATCCGCGCGCTGGGAGCGAGCAACTACAACCGCCAGCAGCTCGAAACGGCGCTGGCCTGGCAGCGGCGGCACGGACTCGAGCATTTCAGCGTGGTGCAGAACAACCACAACCTAGCCGTCAGAGATGTGAGCCCGGCGTTGCTCCAGTTCTGCGATTCACGGAACATCGACGTCGTCACCTACAGTCCGCTCGGCGCCGGCTTTCTGACCGGCAAGCACCGGCAGGGCGTGCAACCCGGCTCGCGGTTCGACGTCGCGCCGGGCCATCAGCAGGTGTACTTCCACGAGCAAGCGTACCAGCGGCTTGCGCGGCTGGAATCCGTGGCCGCCCGCACCGGCCACTCCCAAGCACACCTCGCCCTGGCCTGGGCGCTGCATCAGCCGGGCGTGGCTTCGGTGCTGGTCGGCGGTCGCACGCCGGCGCATCTCGATCAAGCGTTGGCAGCGCAGGCTTTCGATGATCCCGCGCTATTTGGGAAACTCGGAGATGACCGGTCTCGGGATGCCCACACTTCGTGATGACGGGCTGAACCCTTTGGCTGCGGCCTACGCCCGCGTTGAGAGTGGGAAGAGATACGAGTGTACGAGTACGTGTAGGAGTACGTAGGGAGCCCGTTCTGGCCTGAATTCCTGCCGTACTCATACTCGTAGCAACGCGGATCGAAATAACTTCCCGGTCCATGCAGAAAGATCCGGAACCGCTGACAGAAAAATGAGGTGACAGAAAGATAAAGAAACAGAAAATTCGCATTCGCGAACGTATTCCAGAACTTGTCCTCTCATGTCATTTTTCTGTCACCCCATCTTTCTGTCAGCCTTGCTCCGCCTTTTTCTGTAGTGATTGCCGATGCGGATCGAGCTTCGGGAAGTCATTGCGGCCACCGTTGCTACACGTACTCGTACACGCAGATCTCTTCCAACTCTGTCCTTTGCGCCACCTTGCCCAAATCCGCCACTGCTACAAGTCGTTATTGGATACAGTTCATGCTGCCGGAGTGCGTCCGCGTCACTTCCGGCTTTGGCCTCCCGGCGTCGCCGGAACCGCGACCGTACCAATTTCCGGCACCTTGGGCGGCGCGACCTTCGCGTAGCTGTACAGGTACTTGAACATCAAGAACTCGACCAACTCGCCATAGACCTCGTCGACCTTCTCCAAACAGGAGTTGCTGTAGGCTGTGACGAACTGCTCCGTGCCGACCGCTCCGTGATCCTTCCACACGCGGATCGCCGCATCCTCGAACTCGGGCTGGAGCGTGAGAAACCGCGTCTCGGCGGTACCGAAGACCTTCCGGACGTCCTCGATGGCCTCCTGGTATCTGAGGCCCGTCAAGTCCTCGACCAATTGGAATTTCCACTGCACCTGGGTCCGGTCGATTTGAGTGAAGCTCGGGGGGCGGCTCCACGACTCGGCGATCTTGCTCGTCCCGCAGTAGATCGGCACGAAGCAACTGGTGGCGGCCGGTCCGAGGGTCAACCACATGCAGCCCGCAACCGGGGCCGGCAGCCCATCCCGGATCTGCGATACGTAGACGTACCCGCTCGTCTCCGTGCTGATGCACCGCTCGGGCTGGATGCCTAACAAATCAAACAAGTCGCGGGAGCCCAGGGGGCGGGCCAACGGGCTCAACTTCCCCCCAGGACGAAACGCCGGGTGCTCGGTCACGTCGAAATTCGTCCCTTGGTGGCAATCCCGCATCACCGCGGTCAGGGTCTGGACCTTCACTTTGGCGTCCGGCTTGACGGAGAAGGGATAACGGTCCTGCTGCGGATCGCCCGTGGCCTGCAAACGGAGTGAAGGAGCCAGCGCATTGAGGGCCGCCCATTCCCTCAGACAGTTCCCCCTCTCTCCCACAGCGCCGTACACCTCGTGCCAGACGAAAGGTTCGCCTCGCTTCCACAGTCCCAACTCTTCGGCGAGCGAGTGGATGTTCGGCGACGCGAGAAAATCGTGGGCGTTGTCAAGATCAACGCTCCCGATCCGGCTGCGGTTGGCATTGCACGTCACTTCGCCGTCCGGGACGCGTTGCGCGCACCACACCGCGCCGGGCTTCCCGCTTTCGGGAAACCAGTCCTTGCCCGGGCCGAAGATCTCCATGATCCAGGCTTCCTGCCGATCCACGACCGGGATCGCACACCCGGCACCCGGTGCCCAGTAGTACGTGAAACCGTACTTCTCGGCCATCGCGCCCATCAGGCCAATCGCCTCGCGGGCCGTCTTGGCCCGCATCACCCCGTTGGCGATCAGGGACGTGGTCCAGTGCATGCTGCACGTGCTGACGCCGCCCTTGCCGTTCGCCAGTTCCGGCTTCATGCCCATGTATTCGATGCCCATGCTCACGCCGTGCTCGTTGATGCCTCCCGTGACGCTGTCGGCCAGGTGGCCCGCAACCAGAACGCAGCGGTAGGTTCGTTCGATCGGCAGCAGTCCGACCACCGTCGTCCCGCGTTTTGTTCGCTCCACATGCTCCTGCCAGGTGGACGGCGCAGGGCAATCGAACAACATCGGCACGGTGTTGCCCTGGGGATACTCCGCGGCGGGCAGCACGTAGACTCGCCCCATGATGCCGCCGTCGCACGAGGTCGCCATCAGCACCGACCCATCGCCGGTCGCCGCGCGTCCCACGAGGATCGTGGTGCAGGCGCGGGCGGAGCCCACGGTTGAGACTACGGCCCCCACGAGGAGATGGACAACCGCGATTCTGCTCAGGGCACTGATCATCACGATGTCTCCTGCGGAAGATGCGGAAAAATGATCTGTTCCCTTTCCGCGAACGCGCTCAAGCCGCAGAAGCCGCAGCAAGACGGCGAGCCCAGTCCGCATCTTCGGCCGGCAGCGGCGGCCAGGGTGAGCCGTCGTAGATGTAGTCGCGATAGTAGGCCGCATCGTAGACACGGTGCAGCACGGTCTGCAGATCGAGTTCGGCGTCGGGATGAGGGTCCTGCAGCGGTACCGGAATCACCGGCA
This sequence comes from uncultured Pirellulaceae bacterium, assembly GCA_964409865.1. GTDB lineage: Bacteria > Planctomycetota > Planctomycetia > Pirellulales > Pirellulaceae > Anammoximicrobium. The sequence continues at coordinate 7,419 of CAYPGE010000120.1, read as the reverse complement.
GCCGTTCTCGCAGACCGATGGGCCAGAACTCCGCCCGCGGCCGATCCTCGACGCGGCTCACCAGCACGCAATAGTCGCCGGAAGGCGGTTCATCGAACGGCATCCGCGGCCAGCCTCGCAACAGGTCGATCTCGACAAAATGGGCCTCGCTGCGCAACAGCCCCGCGCGTTTGGCCAGATATCGCTGCCGGTCGTCGCTGGGCCGCTTGTTCGTCGGACTGAGGAGTTCGATGACCGTCACCAGCCGCCGGCTCTTGCTGTCGCGAATTTCGAGATACGATTCGCTCTCCAACAGGTGGCGTTCGTTGGCCGCCCGTTCGTGAATGTACAAGTTCTGTTCCAGCTTGACAACGTACGCCGGACTGACCTGCGGGCTGAGTGACTCCCGAGCCGCTGGCAGGAATGCCTCGTGGAAGTCCCGCCAAGCGTCTTCCTGCTCCAAATACGGGTTCATTCCTGGGAAGGGCGATGGCATGCGGGCTCTCCTCAGTACATCGGTGGAGTGCAAGTCCACACGTATTGTAGCTGTTGAAGACCCGCGTTCCAAACCCCAATCGTACCTTCCGCTGGACGGGGAACTCGGACAGCAACTACTCAGCTTGGACAACTCCAAGGGTTTAGGGGAGGCTTCAAGTCCAACGCGGATCTGCTAGGATGGGAGTTGGTAGGCATCGTCCATATCGCCGTTTCCTGGGCAGTCGTTGATGAGCATTGGACTTCCGCTGGATCTTCAGCAGATCATCCGTCAAGCCATTGCCAGCGGCCGGGGTGCCGATGAAGTCGATGTCGTTCGCCAACTCCTGCGGCTGTACGCCCACGTGGATCAGCGCCGCCAATCCTTGAGACACGAGATCGCCAAAGGCGTCGAATCCGGCGACTCGATCTCCGGGGAGGCTGTCTTCGAGGACCTCGAGCAACTCGCGAGCCAACTCGCGGAGCATGCCGGGAAGACGGAGCGATGAAGCTTCCCGACTTTTCTCCCCAGTCGCTCATCGATCTCAGGGGGATCCTCGTTTTCATCGCGAAAGACAAACCGCAGGCTGCTCGACGCTTTGTCCAGCGACTCAAGGACAAGTGCCGCTTTCTCGCCAGCACGCCCTTCGCGGGAACCTCCCGCGATGACCTATCTCCAGGCTTGCGAGCCTTTTCGGTGGGGAGCTAGGTGGTCTACTTCCATCCGACCCAGACAGGCATTCGCGTCGAGCGTGTCTTGCACGGCTCGCAAGATGTAGACGTGGTTTTCTTTGGATGAGCGAGGGAGCGTTCTCGCTGACAAGACTCGTTCACCTGCCTCGCGAGCAGGCAGGGGTCGAAAATGTGGGCAATGCTGGCGTCCAGAGACTGGTCGTGCGTGGTCGGATTGCACGGCGATGGAGGTTGTTGTACGTTGTTGAGGCGAGAGGCGCCATGATGTTCGAGACCAACTGATGAACCAATTCGTCACGGCGATCCTCGAAGCGTCAAGGAAAAACCGCATGATCCTGTCCCCCGTCACGCTATCGATGTTCGTTCTAAGTGCGGCGGCCGCCATCGGCGGTGAGCCTGCCGGCCGGGCGGTCGTCGAGTCTGCGCGGAAGATCCCCTTGGCCTGCCAGGTCGATGTGGTCGTGGTGGGCGGCTCGACGGCGGGAGTAGCTGCGGCGGTTGCGGCGGCGGAGCAAGGGGCCAGCGTTTTGCTGGTGGCTCCGCGCCCGTACTTGGGCGAGGACCTGTGCGCCACCTTGCGTCTGGACGAAGGGACGACGCCCTTGCGCGTCAAGAAAGAGCTGGATCAGGCACTGCTGGCGGCGAAGGTGCAATACCTGCTCGGCTGCTATGCCACCGACGTGCTGTGCGACGCCGAGGGCCGGCCAGCCGGAATCGTCATGGCCAATCGGGCCGGGCGTCAGGCGGCCATTGCCAAGGTGATCATCGACGCCACCGATCGGGCGTGGGCCGCGCGTCTGGCCGGCGCCCAAGCCCGGCCTTGGCCCGGCGGCAAGCAGACCTTCGAGCGCGTCGTGATCGTGCCCGGACCGTCGGGCAAAGGTGAACCGGTACGGCGACAGTTGGAGTTGCCGATGGCCGATGGGCACTTCGTTTCTCTCGCGGAAGCCGAACAGGAGGCACGCGATCAGACCTACGTCGAAGGGCAGTATCGAGCGGCGGAATCGCTGTTCTGGGTGCCCCCCGACCCGATCGTATGTCGCGCCGGCGAGGCTGCCTGGAAAGACGGCCCGGAACCGGCCCTCGATCACTTCCGTCCCGCGGGGCTCGACCGCTTCTACGTGCTGGGCGGTTGTGCCGATGTGCCGCGGGCGGCGGCTGCCCGGATGCTCCAGTCCGGAGGCTTGACGGAGCCGGCACGCCGCGTGGGCCGCAGTGCCGCGGAAGAGGCCCGAACAATGCCCGCTCCGCGCGGCGTGCGTTTGGGCCGCAGCCAAGTAGGTTGGGACTCCGTCCCGACCGGGTCGGGACGGAATCCCAACCTACGAAAAGTCGCGGGCGACGTGAAGGAGGTCCTTGTCGGCTTGCGGCCGACCGACAAGCCGCGCGACGTGGTCCCCGCCGAGGCCCGCAGCTTGCCCGTGCTGGCCGAGTACGACGTGGTGGTCGTGGGCGGCGGGACGGCGGGGGCGCCCGCAGCCATCGGCGCCGCGCGCCAGGGTGCCAAGACCTTGGTGGTCGAGTACCAGGAGGCGCTGGGCGGCACGGGCACGCTGGGAGCGATCACAAAGCCCTATCACGGCAATTTCATCGGCTTTACCAAGGAAGTGCCGTTTCCCGATCGCGAGCACAACGTGGAGTTCAAAATGGAGTGGTATCGCCGCGAGATCCGCAAAGCCGGCGGCGACATCTGGTTCGGCGTCCTCGGTTGCGGCGCGTTGGTCGAACACGACCGCGTGCGGGGCGTGGTCCTGGCCACTCCGGAAGGACGCGGCGTCGTGCTGGCCCGCTGCGTCATCGACGCCACCGGCAACGCCGATGTGGCGGTCGCCGCGGGCGCTCAGGCGGTCTTTGGCGGCGACGCCGGCGACGTCTCCATCCAAGGGGCGGGCCTGCCCGTGCGGCCGCTCAATCCGCGCGGCGTCAACACCGACTACCTGTTGGTCGACGAATCGGACCTGCTCGACACGTGGCGAGCGCTGGTCGGCACGCGGCTGGCCATGAGCGGCGAGGACTACGACGCCGGCCCGCTGATCCAGACCCGCGAGCGGCGGCGGGTCGTCGGCGACCACGTGCTGCGCTACGTGGACCAGATTGCCGGACGCACGTATCCCGACAGCGTCGTCTTTTCGGCCAGCGATTACGACGTCCACGCCTACCCGCTCGATCCCTATTTCGCCCTCTTTCCGCACGATGCGAAATCGCTCAAGGCCAATCATCCCGCGCCGGGCGGCTCGTGCTACACGCCCTACCGATGCCTGCTGCCGCGCGGACTGGACGGCATCCTCGTGGCCGGCATCGGCATGAGCATGGAGGCCGACGCCTCGGCGATGGTCCGCATGCAGCGCGATATCCAGAACCAAGGCTATGCCGCCGGCGTAGCGGCCGCGATGATCAGCCGTGCGGGCTGCCCCACACGCCACATCGACATCAAGGGTTTGCAGCGGCACCTGGTCGAGATCGGCAACCTGCCGGAGGAAGTGCTGCAACACGAGGATTCTTTCCCCATGCCCCAAGAGAAGATCCGTGAGGCCGTTGAGGCGCTGGCCGGCGCGGGCGACCGGCAGCGGGCCTGCCGGGCGCTGGCGGTCGTGCTCGCGCACCGCGACGCGGCCCTGCCCCTGCTGCACGAGGCCTTTGCCCGAGCCGACGGCGAACAGAAACTCATTTACGCGCGGATTCTCGGTTTCCTCGGCCAGCGCGAGGCCCTGCCGATCTTGATCGAGGCCCTCGACAAGGTCTCCGCGTGGGACGAAAAGATCTTTCAAGGCAAGATGGCCGAATATGCCCACCTGCCCACGCCGATCGATTCGCTGATCATGGCCTTGGGCCGCATCGGCGACCGGCGCGCGTTGCCTGCCATCTTGGCCAAGGTGGACATGCTCGATGACCAAGTCACCTTGTCGCATCACCGGGCGGTGGCCTTGGCGCTGGAGCAGATCGGCGACCCGGCCGCGGCCGAGCCGCTGGCGAAGCTCTTGGCCAAGCCCGGCATGTCGGGCCATGCGTTGAAGGCCGTGGTTCCGCTGCCGCAACCGATGGACCAGCGCCGCGACCGCACCGCGCCCCTGCGCGAGATCGTGCTGGTCCGCGCGCTGTACCGCTGCGGCGATTTCCAGAGCGTGGGCGAGGCGACGCTCCGCGAGTATCAACAGGACCTCCGCGGCGTACTCGCCCGTCACGCCGCCGCCGTCCTGCAAACGTCGAGCGGTCAATGCGCTTCGCCCGTTCCGCGCACTTCCGCGGGTCGTCCTGGAAGGTAGAGTCGCGGGTCCGTATGATGTGCGCGCATCTGCGCAGCCTGGCTCTCGGAACTGTGCAAAGTACTCAGCACGGCTCGCAGAGCCAGGCTGCTTTGGACCCAAAAGGACAGGCGAGCGATTACGCAACCCTTGAATTCTTCAGCGGTTCCGCAAGCCCCCCATCCCCGACTCGATTTCCGGCATCGTCAGGGCCGAAAAAACGTGGGGTTGCGGAACTGCTGTGGTTGGCTTGTGGGGCTTGCTGGACGATAGATTTCTGGTAGACTTACTCACGAGTGCCACCTCCGGGCTGAGCATTTCGTGTCAAGTTGGTGTCACTTACACTTCCGGCCACAACCGGCGGGTGTCGCTCTTGCTGAAAAAAGCCTGGCAGGTGTCAGAAAGGTGCCAACGCCCCCTGGACAAGACGGGCGTTGGAAGCAATGAGATGCGAAGAACACGGAAAATTACCGTGTTTTTTGATTTGGCGGAGTAGCTCAGTTGGTTAGAGCAGCGGAATCATAATCCGCGTGTCGGGGGTTCGAGTCCCTCCTCCGCTACTAGGAAGCAGCCCATATCGGGCCATGCTTTTTCTCCTAAGTCCTTTGCTGAATTGGGCTTGGGCGTTTCTTTTTGACTGCGCCGTTTCCTTCGCTTTGGAGGAGGAAATTCACGGGTGCGGTGGGCAAGCAGCGGGGACGGACAAGGAGACTCAACGTGGCTGAAATCGCGTTTGTTGTAGACTTAAGCCGGCTGCCGCCCCACGCGATCGTGGCGTACGCGGCGCGATGTGCGCGGCGGGTCCAGCCCCTGTTTGGTCGAGCGGGGGCGTCCGAGGAACTGGCCGCCGATGTCGAGCGGGCGATCGAGACGGCCGAGCGGGTCGCGAGCGGACATGGGCTCTCGGTCGAGGACACGGTGGCGGCCGAGGGGGCCGAGGCGGCTGCCGTAGCGACCGTGGGCATTCCGGCGGCCCGGCAGGCCGCGCGGGCCGCGTGTTACGCCGCCCGAGCGGCCTGTGCCGCGGATCAGGCGCCGTATGCGGCCGCCGCTTTCGGTGACGACACGGCACGAGCAGCGCAGGCCGCCGCGATGGCCGCTCAGGGCGACCCCAGCTCCGCCGCCGACGCCGCCCACTACGCCGACTACGCCGCGCGGACGGACTACGATCGGCTGGTGCTGATCAACCGCGGCGGTCCGCCGCTTGGTCTGCCCCTGCACTGCACCGAAGACGGACCGCTGGGGCCGCTCTGGCCGGAAGGCAAGCCGAGTTGGCTCTGAGCGGCGGACCTTCGGTCGTCATCTTGGGCCAGGCCCGCGCGTGGGGCGTGGATCCTGCTCGACTTCCCGGATTTGAGCGGCGGTCAAGCGGCCGTCGTGCAGGGCGGAAGCGACCAACGCCGCGTCACAGCCGCAGCGTGCCAAGTGCCGCAGGTCCGCCACGCCGCGCACTCCACCGCCGCTGATGAGGTCGATTTCCGGATAAGCTTCTCGCAACTCGCCGCACAGCGAGTCCGAAATCGGCCCACGATTCACGCCCACCGACGCCAGATCCAGGACGATCAGGCGACGGAAGCCAACTTGCACAGCCGCGCCGGCAAGCTGGCGAGCGGTCAAAGACTGCCGAGCGATTCCCCCAGACAACCTTGTCGCGAACCCCGTCGTGAGCCTTGTCGCCGCCCCACAGCCGGATGCCTGACGGCTCACCCAGGCCGCGACGGGGTTGCCGTTTCGCAGATCGAGGCTGAACGCGCAGCGGTGCGGGGCCACGATGCCGTGAATCGCGGGTAATTGTCCCGGATCGCGCACGGACTCCAGCCCCACCACCAGTCCCGCCGACGAGCAAGCGGCGGCCCAATCCGCCAGTTGCCGCGCTCGGATGAGATCGCCGATTCCCGCATCCACCAGCGGCCGCAGGCCGGCGGCGGCGACCTGTTCATAAGCATCCCAGTCCGGTTCGTGGCCGGCAATGGCGTCCAGATCGGCCACATACACTTCGCGGGCGCCCAGCCGTTGTGCGAACGCCTGGGCGATGCTGCGCGGCGCCGCGTCCTGCGCCAGCACGCTGACGACGGGCCGATAGCGGCTGCGGTCGCCCGCGACGCCGCGGACCACTTGACCGCTCATCAAGTCCATCACCGGGATGATACGCATGGGGGACGGCCCGCTTCCTCGTAGCATGGCTCTCCGAGCCGTGCGTGGATTTGGCCCTGGTTCCCAAGGACTGGTTCCCAAGCTCCGGTTCTCGGGCTCCGGTTCTCGGGCTCCGAAGCCCTGCTTCCATTCTCCTCCGCGCGGCTTTCTTGAGATTCTCCCGCTCTTGCCGCAATTCCACGAATTGTCATCCATCCCGGTGGTGTCGGCAAGCACACGTGGCGGGCCGGTACGGCCGGTTGGGGCTGTGGCCTTCACACCCAAGGAGTCGGGCAACTGCAAGTCGCTTGCCGTCGCGGGCTGTGTCAGACAGCATGGTGTTCCACCAACCGGGATCTGTTAGAATAATCGCCGGTTTGGGCCGTCTTCCGTGGGAAGCGGATCTGCATTCTGACTTGCGAGGAACACGTATGGCGACTGTGATTGGTTACGTCTTGCTCGTGATCGCCGTGGGCTGGATCGGGTACAAGATGAACGTTTCTTACAACTCGGCCGGCGGCACCGCATTCGCTGTGCCTGTCTACGACGCGGCGATTTATCCGCCGATTCTGATCGGGGTGGGACTGTACCTGGTCCTGCCCAGCTGGGGCATCGAGTGGCCGTGGTGGGGCTACGTCGCTACGGGACTAGTCCTGGTGCCGCTCGTCGCGGGAAGCATTCGTTTGATGGAAGAATTTGGGGACAAGGAGTTGTGAGTCTATGAACAGCAAGAGATGGCCGATGAGGATCGGCACGGCATTGGGCGGTGTCGGGCGCGGCGGGCCAGAAGCCCGGCTATTTCGAAAAAGCCGGGTTTCTCTGGCCAGACGCGTCGTTATGGCGGTCCTCGGTGTGTGCTTGCTGGGGGCGGCAGCGCGGGCGGTGGAACCGGCGGTTG
>CAYPGE010000119.1:0-21603 GCA_964409865.1 uncultured Pirellulaceae bacterium | reverse complement strand
TCTCGCCCAAAAAGTCTTCGATCTGCGGCTTTCTCCCTGCCTCCAACTCCGCCTCAAACTGCCGGCAGATCTTGTCGATCGCCAGCAGGGCCGAAACGGACGGCGAATCGCTGGAAACCTGAGGCGGCACGGCCATCACTGGTCCCTCCCAAACGTGGCTCTGTCTCCTGATTCAGCGGACGATGTCGGTGCATTATGGCGACTTTTTCCGAAGACGGGAACCGCGTCAAACGGCTGTCGGGCGTTTCTGCAGGCATCACCGTTTATTCTTTTTGGCTTCTTTCTTTTTCTTGGGTTCTTGCCTGTCGGGCAATGTTTGCCCCCACACGGGACCGCGGGTGCGATTCCGCGGAAGGGGATTCTGGAGGGCCATCTCGCGCGCCAGGGGCGAAGCGCTGACCGCGCGATACGTGCCCCGATTCGCCTCCGCAATCGCCCGCAGGTGGGCCTCCCCGCGCGGCTGGACCTCCATGCCGAGCGTGTGAATCGTGATCCGCCGGTCGTGCGGCGCGGTGAGCAGTTGCGTCGTGTCGTCCGTAAACACGCCGTCCCCCAGGATGTAGATCGCGTCGGGGTTCATCGCCAGCGCCGCCGTCACCGCTTCGCGGCCCTCCGTGTGGAAACACAATTGCACGGTGCTCAGCCAGGACTTCAAACGCCGCTTGTTGGGTTCCGTGGCCGGCACCAAGCCCGGCGCAGGGGCGGGGTGAAACATGCGGTAGGCCGTATCGCTGAAGAAGATCACATAGAACTGTTGTTCGGGCGTCATGCTGTCCACGGTTCGGATCAATTCCAGCAGGGCCGTCTCGAATCTCCCCCGGATCATGCTGTTGGAATTGTCGACGACAAACACGAACCTCTCGCCCCGCGAGCGGGCGCCGAAGAAACTGGCTGCCTTGAGCCCGTCGCCGATGTCCGCCATGCCGGCGCCGTCCGCTCCGAACAGGAACCCGATCTCGTCAAGCGTCGTCTGCGGTATCGGCAACTCGCCCCACGGGTCTCGGCCAGCTGACTCGGCGGCCAGGGTCAGGTCCCCCAACGCCAGGACGCCTACGTCGGGGATGGCCGCATCGCCGGCAAACGACTCGATCTCCAGCAGCTGCAACGCCTCCAACTCCACGTCCCAGTTCTCCACGAACTCTTCGGCCTGCTCGATAAGCTCCGCGGTCACGTAGATGCCATGCGTGCGATCTTCCGCGAACTTGCTCAGAGCCAGCACCAGCAACAGAGCGAGGTGGACGAGCAAACTGACGAGCCAGGCAGGCATGTGCCGCAAAGTAAGACGCCAAGCGATCGCGTTTCCGTCGCCAAGTTCGTCTTCGTTTTCCGGCCACACTTCGTCTGGCAAATCTGCGGGAGCGGCAGCGTGCCGCGACGATGGTTGGTGCTGGAAGATCATGAGCTTGGTCTCAAATCGCCCGCATCCGGGTGTTCGAATAGAGCGGCCGATTCGTCGCCCAGTGGCAGAACATGATGGTCCCCCCCGTCTCCAGCAAGGGCTATGGGATTTCGCACAAGACACGAAAGCCATCGTTGGGGCTGCGGAAGTCAGGGCGGCTATGGCCGCGGTTCGCGGAACGACAGCGGCTGCCCAAGTACTGCCAACTTCCTCCCCGCGTTACCCGCTCGGTTCCGGAGTCGGGCCCCCTGGGGTCGTTCGGGGCTGAGTGAGAGTAGAACTCCGGGCCGTACCAGTCATTGCACCATTCCCACACGTTTCCATGCATGTCATGGAGCCCCCAGGCGTTCGGTCCTTTCAGACCAACAGGGTGAGCACTGCCGCCCGAGTTCGAGTCGAACCAGGCGTAGTCACGAAGCTCCGTTTCGGCATTGCCACAGTAGAACCTAGTCGTCGTTCCGGCGCGGCAAGCGAATTCCCACTCGGCTTCCGTAGGCAGGCGGTATGTGTGTTTGGAGTCCTTCTCTGCGGGCAGTGCTGACAACCGGCGACAGAACTCCCGTGCGTCGTTCCAGCTGACGTCGATCTTGGGGTGGCGATTAGGTTCTTGCTCCGCCTCGCTTCGCGAGGCCCCTCGTTCGCCTTCGACGTGTGGCACCTGTCCGTACTCTCCTCGCGTGACTTCGTACGCCCCGAGGTAGAACGGCTTCGTAATCCGCACGCGATGCCGGGGTGCCTCGCCTTCCATCTCGCGGACATAGAACTCGGCCTGTCCCGCCGACCCGCTTGCTCTAGCTTCGCTGACGTACTGGGCAACTTCGTCGTCCGTCGATCCCATGTGGAACTCGCCCGGCGGGATCAAGACGAAACGGATGCCAATCGAATTCGTCATCTCGAGCGGAACGCCTAAATACTCGGCCCACGCGCGTTGATGCTGCTTGGCTTGGGCCGCATCGAACGGAGCGATCGCCAGTGGCGGGTCGTGGCACCAACTTTCGCCGATCTGTCGGATTTCGGCGACTAACTCGGGGCGACCACGCAGACCCGGCCAGAGTCGCGTGCCGACATAGGCATCGCCATAGGGAGCGACGATCACGCCAGGCAACTCGCGCTTCTCGGCACAGTCTGCGTACGCTCGATACGTGCCTGCCTGGACACCGGGTTCGTAGTTCAGAATGGGAATGATGGGCCTCCCCTTCGCCAAGGCGGTCCATTTGCTCAGACTGTCCTCTGCGCGGCTTCGCACTTCGTCGGCCGAGTGGTAGGAACATTCCTCCGGAAAAAGCACATCCACTTCGCTCAGGGCGGCATATGAGGCGGCTTTGTCAGGATCCACAACCGACAGGCAGTATTGGATCCCAGGCAGGATCCGCTTGATCTCGCGTGCGAAGTCCGACACCTCGGCGGGCTCGATGCCAAAGCCCGGTGGACACATCGAGCCGATGCCAATCACGACGTCGCGATTCTTTTCGACGAGGGGCACACCCCGCTCCCTAAAGCTCTGGAAATCTTTCCGATCAAACAACGCGAAGACAATCTTGAGGCCATGCCGACGAGCCTCTTGCACCACTTGCTCGCCACGCGTCGTCCAGTTGTGATCCCAAAGGAAGTTCGCGAAGGGGGCCACTTCCGCGACGAGTTGATCGGCGGCCTCGCCCACGTCGCAGCCCAGCCAGCAGGGCCTCGCGAACGGCGCCGTGTTGAAGCGAACGCCCCGCGCGATTCTCGATGCGGCCTCTTGAATCCCCCAGTCCTTGGCAATCTGCCTGATCTCGGAGACCAGGGTGGGGCTGGTGTCGATGCCCAGCACGTTCTGGTAGCCGCGGCCGTAGGCAGAGAAGATCAGCCCTGCCAGACCATGATTGTCCACCACTTCAGCAAACGCCGCAAACGTCCCCGGTTCGCACGCAGGCACGAGACCTTGGGGGTTGTTCGTCAGACCGTTCCACCAAGTCAGAACCACGGGCCTGCCGTCTGCTTTCTTCAGCCATTCCGGAAGCACTTCGGCCGTCTGTGCGCGAACGGCCTTGGGCGACGCCAGGTCGATTTCGAGACTGATCACATCCACCACCGGCGGAACCGGCAGCACTTGGACGTTTCCTCGCGCCTTGGGAGCGAAATTGCACCAGAACTGCAAATCCGGCAGCGACGCTTTCAACTTCCGGCCAAACTCGGCGACCTCGGCGGGCTGACGTCCGCGCATATACGGCGCCTGACAGCAAATGGCGAAAACCGAATTCGGGTGGCGCCGTGCCAACGCGATGGTCTCGTCAGCCACCGCGCCCGCGATGTCCTTGCTGTCCAGGTTCAGGAGAACCTTCAAGCGAGACTGTTGGGCCGCTTCCACAAGAGCGTCGCCGTTTTTCGAGTAGATCGAGATGAAGTTCGTATAGCCGGCGATCTCACCGACACGTTCCGCCTGGTTGATCTCGTAACCCAGCCATCGCGGTTGGCGGACAGAATCGGTGCCCGTACCCGTCGCCGGCGCCTTGCCTGCCAAATCGGCCGATGATTCGACACTCGATGCCCGATTGGTCGCATCCTTCAACAGCGCCGGGTCGGCCTCCACGCGGACGATCTGATCGCCGTCGCGCAGCAGGAACCAAATCCCCAGCAACAAGCCTGCAACGGCCAAGATGCCCAAGCCGATGGCCAGCGGAACCCAGGGCACATCGGACCCGCTGCCGGATCCTCGCACGGGCTGGCCCGGCCGACGAGGAAGCGGTCGGCCGGCAGCGGTCCGGCGGCGGGTCAGACGCTGGTACACCAGCCGGGCCAGGCGGTCGCCCCAGCTGTGACGCAAATGAGCGGGCAAGAGCGTGCCGTCCTTGTCAAACCGCAACGGCTCGCTAGGACCGTATGTACCCAGATGCTCGTACAGGTCCCGGGCCGTCAAGTTGCCGGGTTCGATTTCCAGGAGCCGCGCCAGGACGTGTTCGCGCAGGCCCTCGAACTGCCGATCACGCACCGCGCGGTTCATCCGTGCGTTCAACTGCTCGACTTCCGCCTGGAGGTCGCGGGCCTGCTTCAACAGCTGGGCGGCTTCCTCCGAACATTGCTCGGGCGGGAGGCCGCCCAGCAGATCGATCACTCCCGCGTAATCTTGCCGGGCCAGCCGCTGGATTGCCTCGGACACCAAAGGCGTTGTGGCCGGTCTCCCGACCGAGCCACCAGGCCGACCGCAGGTCTCCGGGATCGCGGGAGACCTACGGTCGGCGATTTCGGCGGGGTCGGAGACCCGCGCCGAGCGCGCCACGCCGGGAGTCGCCACGGGGCGGTTCGGATCGATCTCCGGCGTTTGGCCCGTGGCCGTATCCGCCAACCGATCCGCGGTGAAGCTCTGCGTTTCGGCTGGCGGCACGCGGGGCGGGGGCAGCGGCGGAGGAGCACTGCGGGCCGCCGGTTCGCCTGCACTCAGCTGCGCGATGACCTCCGCCATCGACGACTGCCGCTGCGCCGGGTCCTTGGCCAGCATTCGCTGGAACGCGGACTCCAAAGCGGCCGGCACGTCCGGACGCACCTCGCGCAACGACGGAATCGGTTCCTGGCGGTGGGCCAGGATTTTCTTGGTCATCGTGTCGCCGCCGTAGGGCGGATGGCCCGTCAGCAGGTAGTACAGCGTACAGCCCAGACTGTAGATGTCTGTCCGGCCGTCCACGTGCCGCGTATCCAGCGCCTGTTCGGGCGACATGAAGTCCAGCGTGCCCATGACCTGGCCCGTGTGGGTCAACACATCCTCGCCGGATGTCGCGGTTTCCACGCGCGCCAATCCCATGTCCAGGATCTTGACCGTCCCCTCGCCGTCCACCAGCACATTGGACGGCTTGATGTCACGGTGAACGACGCCTTGGCGATGCGCGTACTCCAGGCCTTTGGCCGCTTGCAGGACGTAGTCCACGGCCGTCGCCACGTTCAGCGGACCTCGCTCCTTGACCAGCGCTCCCAAATCCTGCCCCTCGACGTATTCCATCACCAAGAAATGAACTCCGCCGGCCTCGTCCGCGTCATGAGCCGTGACGATGTTCGAGTGCGACAGTTTGGCTGCCGCCTTGGCCTCGCGCTGAAAGCGTTTCACCGCTTCGGGCATGCGGGCCATCGCCGCGGGTAGCATCTTCAACGCCACCACGCGTTCCATGCGCCGGTGCCGGGCCTGGAACACCTGCCCCATGCCGCCGCGCCCGAGCTTGTCCAGCACCACGTAGTTGCCCAGCACCAGTCCGCGGGTCTTGCCTTGATAGACGGCCCGGACCTGGAACCGCGTCAAGCGGCCTTGGCGGTGCAGCAGTTCGGCCAATTCGTCACCCGTCTGCGGTCGCTGGTTCGGAGGCTGCTCGTCCAGAACCGTCTGCACCTGATCCTCGGACATCAGCCCCGACGCGACCAGATTCTGGACGAACTGAGCGAGCGTGGCGTGGTGGCCCGTTTTTTTCCCGTGTTCCCGTTGAATCGTCTCCAATTCACGCCGCAGTTGGCCGCGTTGCCGTTCGGGGATATCGCCCAAGTAGGCATCAATTGGGGGCTGGTTCCCAGCCTTCAGCTCTGCCTCAAACTGCCGGCAGATCTTGTCGATCGCCAGCAAGGCCGAAACGGAAAGCGCATCCTCGGAAACCTGAGGCGGCACGGTCATCGCAAGAACCTCCCGTCGCAGAATCTGTCTCGTGTCTCGGTGGAAAAGCCGCTCCCATTCTATCGGCCCCGCAAGAAGAATGGAACCGATTCTGACGCCGAGCAGCGATTCAGGCGCAAGCGCGTGGCGACTCGCTCTGGAGTGCGGTGCTTCATCACCGCTTTCTTCTGTGTTCCAAGCCTGCGTGCGGAACTGATGCCGACCGAAAGAAAAGGCGGTGATGAACCACCGCACTTCGCAGGTCCACGGGTTGCAAGTTGCGCGTCGCGATGGGAAAACTAGACGGTTCTCAAAATTCGCAGACCGTCTTCCACGGGGTGTCCTCCTGCCATGCCTTGGCCTTTGGCTACCGACTTCAGCGCCATCGTCCAGCAGCCACGTCTGGCGTTTCGCGATCCGGTGCTGCAGAGTTGCCGCATCGAACGCAACCGGCTGAACCAGCCGCGGGTCTGGTCGGGCGCGTTCGCCGTGGTCTACAAAGGGATTGACTCACAAGGCAAAGCCTGGGCGATCCGGGCGTTCACCTCGGAGTCGCGGGAGCGGCGAGAGCACTACGAGCACATCAGTGCCCACCTGAAATCACAGACGCCGGGATGCCTGGTCGATTTCGAGTACCGGGAAGCGTCCATCCGCTCGGCCAGTGACGGCAAATGGTATCCGTTGGTCGTCATGGATTGGGTCGAGGGCACGACGCTGTGGGCCTGGGCTGGAACGAAGTGCCGCAAGGGCAAGGGGCCGTCGTTGGCCAAGGGCGCGCGGCATTGGCTGAAATTGATCGAGGAACTGAACGCTGCCGAAATTGCCCATGGCGATCTGCAGCATGCCAACGTGCTGGTGACTCCTGCAGGACGCTTGAAGCTGGTCGACTATGACGGGATGTGCGTGCCGGCGCTGATTGGCCGGCGAAATCTGGAAACGGGCGTCCGGCCCTATCAACACCCGCAGCGCAACGAATCGACGCTGCTGTCCGCGGACCTGGACAACTTCTCCGCCCTTGTGATCTACGTGGCCCTGCGGGCCTTGGCAGCCGACACGTCGCTGTGGACCCCGCACGTGGAACAGACGGGCTACGACAAGCTGCTGTTCCGCAGCGAGGATTTTTGGGATCGAGAACAGTCAGCACTGTACCACGCCCTGATGAACTCGGCGGACCCCGCCGTCCGAACGCTGGCCGCCCAGTTGTTTTCGTTCGCCCGCGGGAGCCTGGACAGCGTACCGCCGTTAAGTGAGTTGGTCGCCGACGAATCGGGAGGCGTTCGGCGGGAACAGGAAGCGGCGCCCGGCATGCCCTGGCAAGGGGCCGCTCCGGAAGCGATGCCGCCACCCGAAAAACCAGGGGCGCGAGTGGTGCTGGAGGTGGTTGCCGGTCCGCTCCAAGGCCAGACGTTCTCGGTCGAGCGGCACGACACGTTGCTGGTCGGCCGCGGCGCCGACTGCCATGTACGTCTGGCGGACGATCGCCGTATTTCGCGGCATCAGTTTCTGCTGGAAGTGGTCCCGCCGCACGCGCGGCTGCGCGAATTGGGCAGCCGCAATGGGACGTACGTCAACGGGGTCAAATACGGCGGGCGAGCGGCTGACAAGGGAGAGGCGGAAGCGGACGCCGAGCGCGGTCCCGAAGTGGACCTGAAACATGGCGACCAAATCACGGCGGGCCGGACGGTCATCCTCCTGCGCGTTGAAGGATCGCCGCCTCCGGCCAGCGTCCATGTAGCTCCCGCGAAGACCACCGGCAAACCCGTCGCACCGGTCGACACGCCCCAGCGGCTAATCGATCAACTGGCCGTCGGGCCAGAAATCGGCAAGGGCGCGTTGGGCACCGTCTACCAAGCGGAGTGCCGGGAGGATGGGCAAACGGTGGCCGTAAAGATCGTCCAGCCGAAGGTCGAGATCGGCGCCGCAGAACGCCGCCGCGTGTTGGAGGAAATGCAGCAGTTCCAGCAACTTCGCCATGCGAGCGTCGTGACCTTGCTGGAGCTGGGGACGCTGCGCCGGTCGCTCTACTTCGTCATGGAATTCTGTGACGGCGGCAGTCTGGCTCAATGGCTCGCGGAGCAGAGCAGCAAGCTGACGCTGGGCCAAGCGCGCCCGCTGATGTTCCAGTGCCTGGACGGTTTGAGCGACGCCCATCGTCGAGGATTGGTGCACGGCGACCTGAAACCGCAGAACGTGCTTCTGCATCGTCAGGGCGGGAAACGGACGGCCCGCATCGCAGACTTCGGCCTGGCGCGCATCATGGAACAAGCCGGTTGCTCAGGCATGACGGCCACCGGACACGTTCCGGTCAACTACCATTTCCTGCCCCGTGAACGCGTCGTCGATTTCCGCGAGGCACGTCCCGTGAGCGACCTGTGGAGCGTGGCGGCCGTGTTCTATCACGTGTTGACGGGGCAGTTTCCCCGCGACTTGACAGGCCGGGATGCGTTGGCGGCGGTCCTGCATTCGGAATCCGTGCCGATTCGCGAGCGCAACCCTCAAGTCCCGAAGCCGGTGGCGCAGGTGATCGACAAGGCACTCGCGTCCGATCCGGGAAAACGATTCCAAAGTGCCGCGGAGATCAAGGTCCATCTTGAACGCGCCTTCCGGCAAGTCCGGGGAGCGTGAGCCGCTTTTCGGTGTGGCACGGCCTACTCGTTGGCCGTGCTACTTGTGGGCCGTGCTCTCCTCCACATCATTGCCAACGAGCCAGATGGAAGCGGCGGACACGGCCCACAAGTAGGCCGTGCCACAGAGGCGTGTCGTAACTAGCGGCTCACGACCACTTCAGCACTGCGCCGCTGGCGGCGCTGGTGGCCATGGCGGTGTACTTGGCGAGGTAGCCGGTCTTGTACCGCGGTTCGGGCCGGGTCCAACTCTGGCGACGCTCGTCCAACTCGGCGTCCGTCAGGCGGACGTTCAGCTTCCGGCCGGGGATGTCGATGTCGATGACGTCGCCTTCGCGCAACAGGCCGATGGTGCCGCCCGCGGCCGCCTCCGGGCTGACGTGCCCGATGCAGGCTCCCGCCGTGCCGCCGCTGAAACGGCCGTCCGTGATCAGGGCCACGGTCTTGGCCAGATCGGGATTGGCTTTGATGTAACTGGTCGGAGCCAGCATCTCTTGCATGCCCGGCCCGCCCTTGGGGCCCTCGTAGCGGATGACCACCACGTCGCCGGGGCGCACCTTGCCGGCCAGGATTCCCGCGCAAGCATCTTCCTGGCTCTCGAAGATCACCGCCGGCCCGGCATGGCGCAGCATCTCCGGATCGACACCAGCGGTCTTGACCACCGCGCCTTCTTCGGCCAAGTTCCCGTACAGGGTGCTCAGTCCGCCTTCGGGCGAATAAGCTTGCTCGACCGTGCGGATGCAGTCCAGCGGGTCGAATTGGTTCTTTTCCAAGTCGGCCAACACAGCCGCGCCGCCGGCTTCGGCGTTTTCCGTGTAGACGCTCAACGGGCTGCGCTGGGCCGTGCTCAGCCCGTCGCGGCGGACTGTCTGGTTGCGGACACGGATGTCGTGCTTGCGGATGTTCTGGCCCAGCGTCTTGCCGGTGACCGTCAGCGCGTCCTCGTGCAGCAGGCCGGGCTTGCCGCGCATCAACTCGCCCAGAATCGTCATGATGCCGCCGGCCGCGTGTACGTCCTCCAGATGGTAGATCCGTCCGTCCTTGCCGGCCGACGGGGCCACGCGGCAGATGTTGGGCGTGCGGAGCGACAGCGCGTCGATGTCCTTCATCGTAAACTCGACGCCCGCCTCGTGGGCGATGGCCAGGATGTGCAGCACCGTATTCGTCGAGCCGCCCATGGCCATGTCCAGCATCATGGCATTCTCGAACGCCGCGCGGGTCATGACGTCCCGCGGCTTGGGTCCGTCGGCCAGCGCCATCTCGACGATCCGCTTGGCGGCGGCCGCGTACAGTTTCCGGCGATCCTTGCTGGTCGCCAGAATCGTCCCGTTCCCCGGCAACGCGACGCCCAGCGCCTCGCACAGGCAGTTCATGCTGTTGGCGGTGAACATGCCCGAGCAGCTGCCGCAGGTCGGGCAAGCGTGGTTTTCGATGTCGGTGAGCGTCTGGTCGTCCAGGCGGCCCGCCGTGTGCTGGCTGACCGCGTAGAAGGCGTTGATCAAATCGACGCTACGGCCGTCCGCCGTCTTGCCCACTTCCATTGGCCCGCCGCTGACGAAGATCGTCGGGATGTTGAGGCGGCCGGCGGCCATCATCATACCGGGAATGATCTTGTCACAGTTGGGGATGCAGATCATGGCGTCGAATCGGTGGGCCTCGATCATTGACTCGACGCAGTCCGCGATCAGCTCGCGGCTGGGCAGCGAGAACTTCATTCCCAGGTGGCCCATCGCGATCCCGTCGTCGATGCCGATCGTATTGAAGATAAACGGCACCCCGCCGGCGGCCCGCACCCGCTGTTTGATATAGTACCCAACCTTGTCAAGGTGCGCGTGGCCGGGGATGATGTCGACATACGAGTTCACGACAGCGATGAACGGCTTGTTCAAATCCCCATCGCGAAAGTTGCCCGTCCCCTTCAGCAAACTGCGGTGCGGTGCTCGTTCGACGCCTTTTTTGACCAGATCGCTTCTCATGGGCTGAAATCCTGCCTTTGTGATTGGGCGTTGTGGTGTGCGAGATGACTTGGCACCTGTCCAAGATCAACGCCGCGATTTGGGCGTGAACCGGACTTCAGTCCGTTCGGGCGGAGGGAACTCCGCCCTACTCAAGTTGTTTCTGGACAGGTGCCTAGCCGTCCGACTCTTCGACTTCTGGACCTTTCGACTCCTCGACTCTTCGACTCGTCCTCACGAACTCAGCTGCGTCTCCAAAAACCTCGCCAACCGGTGGAAATCGCTGCCCGGCTCGATGTGCCGCACCACGGTGACCAGCGTCTGCCGGTCGACCAGTTCCTCGAACGGCACGAAGCACAGTTCGAGTTGGCCCTTGATCGACACCATCACGCCGTCCAGGCCCTGTTCGTCGAGAGCGCGGAACGCGCCAACGCCCAACTGGCTGCCGAGCATGGCGTCGAAGGCGGTCGGTCGCGCGCAGCGGGCCGTGTAGCCCAATTGCACGCCGCGGAGGCGGCGCTTGCGCCCCGTCTTCTCCGCATAACGCTTGTCGATCAACTGAACCATCCGTTCGTGCAACCGGACTTCAGCCACAGCGATATGGCCGTGTTCGTCGCGGGACACGTCCTTGATGATCTCCATCGGCAACAGCTCGGACAAACCCTCGGCCAGGACGATCACGCCGTACTCCTTGCCGTTCTTCTCGCGAGCCAGCATCGTGCCGACGATCAGGTCAAGCACGGCATCGACGTTCATCACGGGGCGTTTCTTCTGCTCGCCGGTCTTCTTGTCCGTGAAGGACTCCTCCAAGCGGTACTTGCCGATGATATCCTCGACGCTGATCACCAGGCTCGCTTCCCCGGCGATCGCCGCGCCATAGGCCAGCCAGCCGGCGCTGCGGCCCATGCACTCGACGATGAAATACGCCCGGTTGGCGTCGGCGTCCTGCAGCAAGTTGAGGATCTCGGTGGCCAACGTGTCCACGGCGGTAAAGTACCCGAAGGTAAAGTCGATGCCGCGGTAATCGTTGTCAATCGTCTTGGGCAGGTGTACGATGGGGATGCGGGGTGAACCGGCGGGCAAGCGGTCCTGGAACAGCTTGAACTTGTTGGCCGTCTTCAGCGTGTCGTCGCCGCCGATGGAGATCAGGGCCTCCACGCCCAGCGAGCGGAGGCCGTCGTACACCCGCTGCAACGGCGCCCGCAGCTTGGGGTCGTCCAGGTGCGTGGGATGAGAGATGTTCTTGCCGGGATTGGTCCGGGCCGTTCCGATCAGGATGCCCTGCGAATTGCGCGTTCGCTTCAGAATCGGATGGTCGATGTTGATAAAGTGCTCGTCTTCGACCAACGGCTGGTCCGGGCCGAATTTCTCGAACGGCGAGTAACCGTTCTTGACACCGATCACTTCGGTGCCGCGCCGCAGAAAGGAGACCGCGGCCGCCGAGATCACCGCGTTGGCGGCTGGGGCAGGACCGCCCGCGAACAGGATGGCGACTTTCTTGAACCTGGGCATGACTTCACCTCTTTCAGATACCGCGGCGACAGTCTGCCAATCGCAGACTCTGCCAGTCGCGAGTCCTTGGCAATTCCGCTGCAAAAGACGCTTCGCGCTGGGCCCGCCGGAAACATGGTTTGGACTTCAAAAACCCACATTTTAATGCCTTTGCGCCGTTTGCCCAGGGGGCCCCGAAAAACGGGGGCGAGCCTCGTTGATGCACTCCTTTGTCGGGACGCATGAGCCCCCATGCCGTTTTCTCATCTACACCGCGCCGGTGTCTTCCGTCATGCGTCTGGCAACAAAAATGGGGTCGGGTCTCATTAGCGAGGGCAAATGAGACCCGACCCCATTTCTTCTTTATCCAGACTATCGTTTCGCAGGTTTGGCCGCCGGGGCGAGGGGCTGCTCGAAGCTGGCTTGGGAAGCGGTCTTTGCGCCTGCCAGCCGGCCGGCTTGGGACGTCCCCGCCAGGAAATTGTCGATCTGCGAGGTCCCCTTCAAGCGGTCGAACTCCTTGGCCATCGCCAGCCGCAGTTTCTTTTCGAGGATGTCGCGGTACAGCTCGTCCTTGACCGCGTTGAAGTCCTTGACGATCGGCTGCGTGCGGCCCAGGCAACGCAGGATGACGTACTTGTCCCCCATGGCGATGATGCCGGACAGTTCGCCCGGTTTCAGGCGGAAGGCTTCCTTTTCCAGCAGCGGCTGGCCGCTGTGCTTCCGCAGCGGGGGCACCTGCCCGAAGTTCGACCGGGAACTGGGTTCGACCGAGTACTGGTTCGCGAGTTCGCCAAAGAACTGGTCCGTCGGGTTGTTGCGGGCCATGTCCCAAACCGTCTGAGCCTGGCGTTGGTTGCCAAGCACGATGGCCAGCACCTCGACGCGTTCGCCGAAATTCGATTCAAAGCCCTTTTGCAGATCTTCCGCCGTGACCTCGACCGATTCCCCTACCAGCTTTTTGAGCGCGACCGAGGGCCAGACGGCATCGCGAACGTACAACTCGACGGTCGTGCCGTCGTTCTCCGTGACGCTTTTCAGCCACGCTTCCACATCCGGCGAGCCGTCCTTTTTCAGGAAGTTGTAGGCCTCGGCCGCCCGCGCCACTTCGCGGTTAATGTCCTGCTCGTTCACCGCCTTGGCGGCGCGCCGCAGTTCCTGAATCAGCAGCAGGCGGTTGATCTCGCCTTCCAACACGTCCTTACCGTGCCTCGACAGGCATTCTTCGGACAATTGCTGGACGGTGATCGTCTGGCCATTGACGACAGCGGCGGCGCCGGGATACTGCGGTTGAAGCTTGGCGTCCTTGAAGACGTTGACGATCTTGGCCTGCCCCTGCAGTTGCTGGAACAATTCGGCCGATTGGACACGCGTCTTGTGTTCGGCCAGACGCTCCTTGAGCTGGGCCTCGACCTGCGGCAGATGCTCGCTGGAAATGAACGTCTCCGGGATCTGTCTCTCGCATTTCAGGACCAGGTACTGGTTCCCAACTTGGATGACCGGCGAGAGCTGGCCTTCCTTCAGCGCAAAGGCAGCTTGTTCCACCTTCGGATCGCCGACGTGCTTGCGGATCGGCGGAATCACACCATAGGCGCTGGCGCTGGCAGGATCCTCGGAATGCTCCTTGGCCAATTGAGCAAAACTGTCCGGATTGGCTTGCGCTGCTTGCAGCACCCAATCGGCCTTCTGCCGGCTGCTGACCACAATCAGGCGGGCCTTGACCTTCGGCCCGTATTCCGATTCAAAAACCTCGCGGAGTTCCTCGGGCGTCGCGGCGGATTGGCGCGCGGCCAGTCGGCGGAGGGCCAGCGTCGGCCAAATGATGTCCTTGCGGTACTGCTGGGCGTCGACGTTGCGTTCGCTTTCGAGCAAGTCCAGCCAACGGTCGACCGACAGGCTGAATTTCGTTGCCACGTTGCGGATTTCGTCTTCGATGTCCTTGTCGGTAATGGTGACGCCCCGCGACTGGCAAGCTAGCAGCAGGATCTGTTTGCTGATCATGCTCTCCAGGACATCGTTGGCATAGCGGCGGATGCACTCGTCCGCCAGGCTCTGCCGCGTGATCTGCTCGCCATTGACGACGGCCATCACCGGCGACTTCTGGGTGTCGGCGGCGGGCCGCGCGTTGGCCGTGCTCGCCTGAAACGCCGGCCCGGCAGCCGGCTTCGCCTGCTGGGCGTGAGCGGATGCCGTCGCGACGGCCTGGACAGCCAGCGCCACCAGTGTCACCAGCGAGACCCCGATAACGGCATGGAACGGGAGGGAAGTGAATTGCGCAGTACCCAAGCGCGGCGCGCGGCCGCTAGCATCCTTGCCAGCCATGATCGCCTTCTCCATCTGGACGGGAGGAAATGGTTGTCTGCGTGCGCGGGAAGTCCCCGAGCATTGCGGGATGCGGGAGTATACGCGCGTTCGCGAAATTGGGTCAAGAGAAATCTAGGTCAACTCGCGATCGATCTCCTGCAGGGTCAGCACACGCCCGTGGGTCTCCGGAACCAGGAAGATGATGACGAGGGTGGAGACCAGGGCCAGGCCGGTCAGGCAGGCGAACACGGTGGCATACGCGGCCGTCGGATACACCACGCGCGCCCCGGCGACCTTGGCCTGGCCGCCGAAGGCGTCCAGGATCGCTCCCGCCGCGTTGCCCAGAACGCCGACCCCCACGTACGACACGGTGTTCAACACGGAAATGGTGACGGCTACCGCGTCCGGACGATTCAGTTCCTTCATGGTCGCCGAAGTCGCCGGACTGCCTGTGATCGACAGGGCCAACAACGCGTAGCCCACCAGGAACACCCAGCCCGGCGCGGCGGCGAGCACGGCGAGAAGCATCAGCGAGGTGGATGCCAGGATCGCACCCGTGGCGCAGAGGATTACCGGTTTGCGACGCTGGCCTGTCAGGCGCAGGACGGGTCCGCCAGAGACCGCAGCCAGCCCGCAGACCGTAGCCAGCACCGCCACGAACGCCGCCGCCCCCGCCGAACTCAACCCCACGACGTCCTGCAGGAATTTCTTGCCCAGGACGCCCTGAATTACAAACAGCACGGGGAAATTGATCACACCGCAGACCAGCAGCGCCCAACTGCGGCGATTGCGCAACACGTCCCACAGCAGCTTTCCAGGATGGCCACCTCGGCGAACCGGGAACTGCTTCAGGCGTCGCAACACCACCCACGCCACGGCCACCGCCAGCACCGACACGACGGCTACCGCCGTCAGCGTGTCGCGCCAGCCGAAGCGGTGTACGGCCCGCTCAAAGGGCAACGTGGCGGCGATGTTTCCGGTGTAGCTTGCCAGCATGGACAGCCCCAACAGCCCCGCGAAATGGCGGGCGGCGAACAGGGTATCCAACTCCTTGACGATGCTCAGGTACACGAAACTCGAACCGAACCCGATCAGCACGCGACTGGCGAACAGCATGGTCGTGGAACGCGCGCAGGGGAACAGCACCGCACCGGCGCACATGATGACACTGCCGAACAGCAACGTTCGCCGTCCGCCGTAGCGGTCCGCCGCAATCCCCACGACCAGTTGCATGCCGGCATAGACGTAGACAAAGACGGCGCCCAAGGCCGTCACGGCGGAAGCGCTCAGGCCAAAATCGTACTGCAGCTCGTCGAAAATCGTTCCGGGAATCCCCGTCCGCTGGAAGTAGGCCAGGCCGTAAATCATCAACATCGCCGCCAGCGCGACGACACGAGCGGCCAGGGGACTCGTTGCCGCAACCGCCGGTTGCCTTTCGAGGGGCGGCGGTGAACCGCTCTCATCGGTTGCTGTGTTTCGACTCATAGGTGACGGATTGTAGCCAATTGGCTGGGAATTGTCTCCCTCCGGCCGCTTCCCGATGCTCCGCTCGTTCGGAACTCTGATGGCGGCCGTTCGAAGGCCAACGCCATCTGCCGCTACGGCAGCGCCGGCAAGCCAATTGTCTTCGCGCGGACCAGCGCCCACGAGGACGACCCGGCGCGACCCTCGATCCCGAGCATCTTCGTCCCCATCCCCGTCGCCGCCTGAAGATCACTTGGCCGCATCCAAGTTCAGTCCTGCGGCCTCCAGATCGGCCAGGACCCGCGGGCCGACGCGGTAGTACATGGAAAAGCCCTTGCCGTAGCTGCTGCCGCGGGCCTCGCGCGGCAGGGCTTCGGTCAGCACCCGGCGGAAACGCTCGTCGCGGGTCCAGAGGTACGCGCGGGCGATCCCCTCGACCATCAATGGCGACGCGCCGGGACGGTAACCGGTCTTCGGACAGGAAGTGTAGCGGAAGCCCTGGACTTCGTCCGAATAGGTCTCGTCCAGCAGGTAATGTGCCCCGTCGATGATGGACTGTTTGACCCGCGCGTCGCCGGTGACGTCGTGGTAGTATTTCAACCCGGACAGCAGCACCGCGACCATGAACCCGGCGTTGCCCCGGTGCCGCGGTTCGCACTCGCAGTGCCCCGGCACCATCATCCGCGACCAGCCGCCTTGCTGGAACGGCTTCCGTCCGGCGGCCTGATAGTCGGGCAGCGGCCGCGGCGCCTTGTCTTGCGCCTCCAGCACGCGCTCCACCACCACGCGGGCGGCGTTCAAATAGTATGGGTCGCCCGTGGCGTGATAGGCCGAGGCCATCATGATCAGGAACCAGCCGGGTACGCGGCAATCGAAGAAGTCGTAGGGGCGGCTTAGGTCGCGGCCGGCGAAAAAGTCGGCCACCGCGCAACCGGTCTCATAGGAACGCCGATCGCCGGTCAGGAAATAGTGGGCGAAGTGCCCTTCGACCCAGGCATGGGAGACGGAAAACCCGCCGTGCGCGAAGCCCAGGAAGCCGGGCACGGGCTTGTCATAATAATCGCCCACGTGGCCGATCACGTGGATGTGTACGCCGCCGATTTGACGCGGATCGGCCGCCGCCTGGACCGTGTCCACGTCGCGATTGTGCAACTCGGTGGCATGGGCGAGGAAAAACGCCTCGGGATTCCCGGAGCGGACGTATTCGAGCAACAGCGCGTGCTGCGTGTCGTACTCGACGTTGCCCCAGTTCGTTCCGCGCTCGCCGTACCAGTCGCCGTAGTTGAGCATCCCGTAATCGCGCTGCCGCTGGCGGGCCTGCGCGTAGGCTTTCAGGTTCCGGTCGATCGCCTCTTCGTAGATCTTGAACCGCTCCGTGTTCCGCGGGGCGACGTCGTAAAACGCGCGGCTGCGACAGTAGACCTCGGCCGGCGCGGTGGCCAGCAACGGCCGCTGGAACAGCGTGCAGAGCGTGGTTGTGGCCGGTCTCCCGACCGAGCCACTGGGCTGACCGAAGGTCTCCGGATTTGCGGGAGACCTGCGGTCGGCCGTTTCGGCGGGGTCGGAGACCCGCGCCGAACGCGGCGCCAGCGAGAGCAGCAACTGGTGCGTCTTGGACATCCCTTGCTTCAACCGATAGCGGCCTTCGAGCAGGTAATAGTACAGGTGGTGCCCTTCTTTCTCGAAGGGGAACTTGTCGTACGTGCCTGTGGGAAACGCCGGGCAGAGGTCGATCTCCACCGCGTCCTGGGCGACGCGGAAGGCTTTGGGGTAGTTCTGCCAGAAATCGCGCACCGCGACGGCGCAACCGTGCGGACCGGAGCCGACCAGACTGCCCACGACGCGGCCCTTGCGTGACTCGGTTCCCGCCGACTCCACAGATACCGTGTCGTCGAACATCTGAAACACGCCGGGTGCGGTATCGCTCAGTTGGATTGACTGCCCGTCGGCCAAGGGCACGGTCCAGACTCCGTCTGCCACGGGCACCCGATAGCTCAGTCTTTTGAAGGAGGTGAACTTCTCCGGCCCATCGACGACCAACGTGTGGTGCAGCCGAATCCACGGCAATCCGCGATAGGCTTCGATTCGCTGCTCGATCCGCGCCAAGTGCGTGCCCTTCGCGTCGCGCAAGGGGCAGACCGTCTTGACAACCGCCCGGATCGGCCCCGACTCCTCAATCTGCAACGTGCCGTCGCCGGGCAGGAACGTCCGGCCCTGCGGATCCTCGGCCACGGTGCGGGCCAGGGCGTTGTCGGCGAACTTGCGCCCGCCGTCAGTGGAGACGTCAGCCAGATTGCCCTGCCGATCGACCCGCAGGCTCAGCGCCCCGGTATTGATCTGCACCCCATCGAGCACGAACGCTCGCGTTTCTCCAACAGCTGCCCCCGACGGCGTGACTTTCAGCCTCTCGGCCACCTCGGCCCGCCGTACGGTCGGACCGCACTCCAAGCGGTAATCCGCCTGCGTGGAAGCCGGGGCCGAGGCCAGGAATGTGACCAGCAGCCATTTGACGCTGCCATCCGGCCAGCGGGCGGTGAGTTGCACCTGGGCCGGGATTTCTTCCTCACCGCACAGCAACCGCACCTGTTCCGCGCTGCTCAGCGCGCCTTGGGCAAAGGGAACGCCCGTAGTGATTGGCCATTGAGTGACGGCGAAGTCGTGCGGATTGCGAACCGCCAGCGGCATCGACCACGTTTCCTGGCGCGGAGCCGGCGGGTCCGGCGGCTGCGCGCGGAACACGAAATCGTCGCTGGCTACGACGTTGCCGTCCGGGCCGACGCCGAGCGCCTGGCCGTGATAGGTCACAGCCGGGTCCAGTCCTTCGAGCACCACGCGATGGACGAGGCACGGCGCGTCGGGCTCTTCACGTAGCCGCGTCTCTCCGAGACGCGATTTGTCGTCGCCGGCTGTCCTACCGTATTGGCTATCCAGCCCGTACACCATCCGCCTGGGACTGGGCCAGGTCGTGGTCCAGGAGACGATGACCACGCCCGGCCGGCCGACGGGGGCGACCACGGTAACGTTCTCCACGGCGGCCCCGACTTTGCGGACCTCCGGGGCCTGCGGCAGGAACACCAGGTTGGCGATGCCGAACTTGCCCGCTCCGCCCAGCGTGCGGAGTTCCACGCGCTCGCTGCCGCGGAACTCGTGCGGTTCGGTGAGCCAGTACAGCCAGGTACGGTTGTTGTTCTCGCGCGCAACGGCGACACCCCGGAACGAGCCGTCAACGTAGAAGCCCAGTCGCTCCTGGTTGCCATCGTCGTACATCAGAAAGCCAACGTGATACTTGCCCGCCTGCGGGGCGGTCGTCCAAACGGTTCCCTTGCTCGCCGTGAGTTTCAGATGCGGCCAGCGGTGGGTGGTCTGCAGATCGACCTCGAAGCCCTCGGTCTGGAGCTTATCGTGCGGCACGACGATCACCCCTGGGGCCGCCAGCGTGGCGTGCAGCAGGTCCTCGCCGAACGTGGCCGAGACACCGTGGTTCTCCAGGTAATCGACGGGCCGTACCAGTTTCGGCCGCTCCGACAGCGGAACCTTGGCGACCGTGACCTTCGCACTGGAATCGCTCATTCGCGGCGACGGTTTATCAACGCTCGTCGTCGTGTGGCAGAGTACGTACAGGCCGCAGCGGACGCCCTCCGCATCGCGGTCCAGCGACACATCGGCCGAGATCAGTACTGCGTTGCCGCTGACCAGATGCCGTACGGCGGGCCCCGGTGTTTGCTGTCCATCGGCCGAAAAGGCGCTGGAGCTTCCGCGGTCGCCGACCACGCTCAGCATGTAATCGGTCCCGGCGATGCCGCTGCCCGGACTCTTGCGCCCCGTGGTCGCGTCGTGGTCCGCGTCGATGTACAGGTGTAGCACGGTGTCCGCCAGCCGAGGCGGCTCGGCAAAAGTGACTCGCCACAGGTAGCGGTCGCCGCCGACGTGGCAGAACTCGACCCGAGCAAAGTCTTTGCTGCCATCATAGGTCTCGCGTGCTCGCGACGCCGCCGACTCTAGCCCGTCGTCGAGGACGACCTGCAATCGCTCAGGCGATTGCGGATCGGTGCCCAGAGTGTCCTCCTGGGCGTCGTCGATGCCGTCCCGATCCGCGTCAGGTTCGGCGGCCACGAGCAACCCCGTCACAAGTCCGTCGGCGAACCGGGCGGCGCAAGCCCCCGGGTAATCGGGCTCGGCACCCAAGAGCAACCCCGGCAAAAGGCCGAACAGAACGGCGGTCAGCGATCGCAAAAACATGGCGAATCTCCATGAGACGGTGGTGTATGAGGTGCATCGTACAAGTCCTCCGGTGATCGTCAAGGGACGGGCATGCTGGCAAGACGCGCTGCCGATCGGGTGGAAACTTGCGGACGGCACGGGCCGGGGTTAGAATCGCGCACCGCGACGGAAAACAGCCGCCGGCACGTGCCAGCGGCGATGCCCCTTCGATCCCGGGAGCCTCTACCATGGACCATGAACAACTCGACGACGTGCTGTGCGGTTGTTGTCGCAAGCAGGGGCAGGAGATGACCATCCTCCAGTACAAGCCGGGCGAGAAGCCGCAGATGGTCATCTACACGGGCCAAGTAGTGGAATGCCCGCCGATCCCACCGACTGGCAGCTGCCGTACGAACGTCAAGATGACCATCAACGAGGTGCGCGACGTGTGCGACGTGCAAGGCATGCACCAGGCGATTTTCTACGGCAACTACGGCCGGCAGCTGCGCACCTTCTGCCAGCTGTACGGGATCGAGGCGGTTTCGTAGGACCGTTGGCAAGGCAACCCTGCCGGAGCTAGAATACGACTTGTTTGGCTTTCTGACTTGGTACGGAGTTTTCGTAATGGCCACAACTCTCTACTCCGGCGCCGACCTGCAACTCGTCTCGCCAATCATTCCCAGCGGGGACAGCGAGCAAGCCGAAATGCCGGCATCGTCTGGCCCTGCGGTTTGGCAGCGTGTGATCGAAGAACTTCAGCGTATGGGCATGTTGCCGGATGACTGGGACGGCCAGGGGGCGCAGGCACCTCCACGCGAAACGGTGGATTGGGCGCTGGACTGGGTGGGGCAAATGCGCCGGTATCGCCAAGCACTCCCGCCGTCGCGAGCGGTTCCGGGCGTGGCTGGCGAAGTCTACCTGGAGTGGCAGGGAGAGTCGTTCTACGTCGTCGCGGAGATCACGTCGCCGGCGCGGGTCGAGTGGACCTCGACAATCTCCTTCGCACGCAACTCGGACTAGGTTTCCAGGGCCGAACAAAGGAGATTCCCATGCGACTCAGCCTCTTGCTTGCCACCCTGATCTGTCTGCATTCGGTTTCCGCCCTGCCCGCAACCAAGGACCTTGGTCAAGGTTTCACGGACCACGGCGTGGCCACGCCCAGCAGTTGCCATCGGGGGGCCGTGGCTACGGCCGACGGTCAAGGCCACGCCGTGTTCCTCTCCTGGCTCATGGACCACCGCGGGTCCTACGCGCTGCTGTCAATCGACGTCGACGCCGGCCAGGCCCAAGTACACCCGGTCACCTTTCCCTTGGGAGACAGCCCGTTCGCCTCGATCCTGTCCAGTCGGGGCAAGTTCTATAGCCATTTCGGCAGCCACTTCGTGGAGTTCGATCCAGCCAAGCGGACCTTCACGTTCTGCCGCAAGACGGCCCCACAGATGGCCATGAGCATGACGGAGGACCAGCAGGGCCTGATCTGGTCGGCTACGTATCCGCAGAGCGGACTGGTGAGTTTCGATCCGCAGACGGGGCAGCTGACCGACTACGGGCACCTGTACA
>CAYPGE010000118.1:0-21732 GCA_964409865.1 uncultured Pirellulaceae bacterium | reverse complement strand
CGCCTTGGCAAGATCGGGGAGGCCGAGGCCCGGACAATTGCCGAACACATTGCCCATCTGGCCGAGTGTGCCAAGTACCCAGACAGGCCGATCAACAAGGCAACCGACCGGTTTGTGGGCAAGCTGTTCAGCGATTCGGCCAAGCACTGGCTCTACGATCGCATGGCGGCGGCTGGGCTGGTCACCCCGCGAGACATCCCAGAGGAAATCGAGGCGGCCAAGCTGGGCAACTTCATTACGGCTTACATCGCGGGCCGGACGGACATCGAGGAAGGCACGCTGTACAACCTCAAACGGGTTCGTCAGCGGCTGGTTGACTTCTTCGGAGAAGACAAGCCGATCTGCGACATCACCCCCGCCGACTGTGACGCCTGGAAGATCTGGCTGCAGGATCGGGTGGGGCCGAACACTACCCGCCGATCTTGCGGCCGGGCAAAGCAGTTCTTTCGCTGGGCAGTCCGGAAGCGGCTGCTGGCCGAGAATCCGTTCGCCGACATGAAGGGCTGCACGGTCCAGGCCAACAAAGAGCGGGAGTTTTTCGTTGACCGGGCCATGTCTTTCACGGTGCTGGACACCTGCCCCGATGCCGAGTGGCGGCTGTTGTTCGCCTTGAGCCGGTTTGGCGGGCTGCGGTGTCCCAGTGAACACTTGGCCCTGGCGTGGGAGGACGTGGACTGGGAACACGACCGAATGACGATCCATTCCCCCAAGACCAAGCGATACGAGGGGAAGGAATCGCGGGTCATCCCGATCTTCCGGGAACTCCGTCCCTACCTGGAAGCCGTGTTCAACGAAAAGGAAGTCGAACTGGGCAGGCCGCCGTCGTCCGGCGATCATGTCATCACGCGGTATCGT
This sequence comes from uncultured Pirellulaceae bacterium, assembly GCA_964409865.1. Taxonomy (GTDB): domain Bacteria; phylum Planctomycetota; class Planctomycetia; order Pirellulales; family Pirellulaceae; genus Anammoximicrobium. The sequence goes on along the minus strand of CAYPGE010000118.1, from coordinate 20,877 downwards.
CGCAGGAACTGCAATCTGCGGACTCAACTTGAACGGATCATCAAGCGGGCGGGGCTGGCGACATGGCCCAAGCTGTTCCAGAATCTGCGGGCGAGCCGGGCTACGGAATTGGCGGCCGAGTACCCGGCGCACGTGGCCGCCTACTGGCTGGGGCACAGTACCCTCGTGGCGCAGAAACACTACTGGCAGGTCACGGAGGAAGACTACGCCAAGGCGGTATCAAAGCCGACTGACAGCGCGCTGCAAAAAGCGCTGCAAAAAGGGTGCAGCGCTCTTGAATCAGGGAGGGGGGAGGCGCTGCTCGAAACCCCAAGAAAACCCGGTAAAACACGGGAAAAGTGCGATGGCAAGGTGACCCCGACGGGACTCGAACCCGTGTTGCCGCCGTGAAAGGGCGGTGTCCTAGACCACTAGACGACGGGGCCTGACACTCTCCGGCGGTTTCGTTGCTGGGCCGGAAAGAAAAAGTATTAAAGGCGCCAAGGCAAGAACCGTCAAGTGGTTTGTTGGGAATCCGCCAAGAAACGAACAAGGCGCAGGAGAAACAACTAAGCGTCAGAAAGGAGGCAAGCGGGTGAGTGGAGGGGCGAGCGACGAGGGACCGGAAGCGTAGCGCGGAGCAGACCGAAGTGACTAACCCTCCGTAGCTGTCCCACTGGGTTCGATGGCCGTGGCTTGGGCTGCTTCGTTGCGTTTGATGGCCTCGTACACCTCGCGGCGATGCACCGGTACTTCCTTCGGCGCCTCGACTCCCAGCCTGACCTTGTCACCACGAATCTCGACAACGACGATCGTGATGTCGTTGTTGATCACGATGCTTTCGTTCTTCTTCCGCGACAGAACCAACATGGTGCCATTCCTTTGCCGTGCTGCTCAGTTCACCCAACGATTCGTTCGATACATTATTTCCGTCTGCAGCCTTAGGGGCAAACGTGTCCAGTTCCCTAATGTGCGATTTGGCCGCATCCGTCCGGCAATTTGGGCATGCACATTGTTTCCACTGTAAGCGACCAAAATAGGCAGTCAAGCGAAGTTTGGCAAACTGATGTCCTTTTCCGAAACTATATTCCGTGTTCCGGCATACATTTAGTACGTTCGGAGTTTCTTGAAAGTTCATCAATGCTTGCCTGTTTTGGCATTTGCCGGGCGCTAGCTACCGTTGCGGAACGCCATCAAGTCTTTATAATGCTGTTGCAGTAAGCTGACCAAGACAGCTAAAACACTTATGCGGTAAGGACTTGGGAGCGATTCCATGCTCGGTTGGCTGCGGAATGTCGGCATTGCCATCTGGACCGTGGCAAAGGGCCTGCTGGTTACGCTCCGATACTGGCTGATCACTTATCGCAGCGACCGGCACACCTTTGCGGAGAGGTTTCAGTACCCTGAAAAGCCAGTCCCTGTATCCGCTCGTTATAGGGGTTTTCACCGGTACGATCTGACTACTTGCATCGCCTGTGACGCGTGTGCAAAGGCTTGTCCTGTGGATTGTATTTACATCGGCAAGGAGCGGGTGACCAACGGAAAAGGATTCCGGATCACCGGGTATGCCATAGATTACTCCAAGTGCCTGGTCTGTGCCTTGTGCGTTGAGCCGTGTCCCGTGGACTGCATTTTCATGGGCTCGACCCACGACTTGAGCTGCTACAGTCGCGACGGTTGCATCGTCGACTTCTCTCGCCTGCCGCTGGACGTGGCCTGGGGGCGAACGACTCTCAATCCCACCGCGGTCGCGCAGTCCAAAGTCATCACGGAACCGGTGCACGGGGGTCCCAATTCCTGACCAGTTGACATCGAAGATCGAGGCAAAACCATGTCACCTGCCATGGCCTCCCCCGTGGGGATTGTCGCGTACTTGGCGCTGTTCGCCGCGGTCGGGGTCCTTGTGCTGTTCGTCGCCCTCCTGTTAGGCCGTTTCGTTCGCCCGTCTCATCGTCACAAGGAGAAACTCGACGTGTATGAGTGCGGCGAGCCGACGATCGGTTCGTCCTTCATCCAGTTCGATCTGCGGTTTTACGTGGTGGCCTTATTGTTCATTATTTTCGACGTCGAGGTGGCGTTCTTCTTCCCGTGGGCGACCGTTTTTGGCAAGACGATGCATATGGCCGACGAGCGTCTGCAGGTGGTCGAATCCGGCGGTGTGCAACTCACGCAAGACGCGAAGCTGTTGTATCGCGAACTGGGCGTCGACCAACCCGCGGCTCCCAAGACGGTGCCGGCCAGTTTGGCTGGCCAGGTTGCCTTGACGGACGACCCCAGCCGCCGTGCGGCAGACGTCGTCAGAGCCAGTTCCCGGCAGTTGGCGTGGATTGCGCTGTTCGACATCGCACTGTTCTTCGCCGTCTTGATGGTGGGATTCGCTTACGTCTGGAGACGAGGGGATTTGGATTGGGTCAAGGCGGTCAGCCGCGAGCGTGTGGAACCAACGGCGGCGGAGCCGACGGCGAGAGACATCCTGATCCCTGCGACTCGCGAGGGTTAGCCAAGCGTCATGAACGTAGCACAGGTTTGCAGCGACCTGCAGAAAAGGTTCGGTCCCGAGGTCCAGGGCTTCCAAGACGAGGCGATCGACCCTTGGATCGAGTTGTCGCCCGAGGTCCTCGTCCCGGTTTGCCGGTTCCTCCGCGACGAGCCGAGCCTGCAGTTCAACGTGCTGAATTGCATCACGGGTGTGGACTACTTCCACACCGATCCCAAGAAAGCGGCGAAATCCCCTTGGCAGCCGCATCTGGAGGTCGTCTATCACTTGTCCAGCCTCGTACACAAGCACGGGTTGGCACTGAAACTCAAACTGCCGCGCTGGAAAGACGACCAACCGGGGCGGCTGCCCGAAGTGCCCTCCGTCAGCAGCGTCTGGAAGACGGCCTTGTGGCACGAACGCGAAGTCTACGACCTGGTCGGAGTCTGGTTTTGCGGGCACCCGGACCTGCGGCGCATCCTGTGCCCGGAAGATTGGGTCGGGCACCCGTTGCGCAAGGACTACGAGATGCCCTTGGAGTATCACGGGATTCGGGGACGCTAGTGTCTCGATGCTGAGGATGTGCGCTCATCATCGTAGGCCGCTCGCGCCGCGAGCGGAAGCCCTCGCTCGCGGAGCGAGCGGCCTACGGTGGGTTGCGGGCGTCGGCCCGCGTCAGGAAGGGAAGAGAGAACATGGCCACCGCCCTGGATGACACCGGAATCGTCGAGTTTGACGTCCGCACGGACGAGATGCTGGTCAATATGGGGCCCCAGCATCCCAGCACGCACGGCGTGTTGCGGATCGTGCTGCGGACGGACGGCGAGGTGGTCTCCGAGGTCGAACCGCACATCGGGTACCTGCACCGTTGCGCGGAGAAAATCGGCGAGAACTTGACGCCGCGGCAATGGATTCCGTACACCGACCGCATGGACTACCTGGCCGCCATGAACATGAATCTCGGCTGGTCGCTGACCGTCGAGAAGCTGCTGAAGCACGAGGTGCCGGAAAAGGGCCGCCATCTCCGCGTGATCATCGCCGAGCTGAACCGCATCGCCAGCCACCTCGTGGCGATGGGCACGTACGGACTGGATTTGGGTTCGTTCACTCCCTTCCTGTACGCGTTTCGCGAGCGTGAGAAGATTCTGGATTTGTTCGAGGAAGCTTGCGGCGCGCGGCTGACCTACAGCTACATCACGCCCGGCGGCGCGACGGCCGACCTGCCTCGTGGCTGGACGGACAAGTGCCTGGCGTTTTTGGATCAGTTAGAGCCGGTGATCGAGGAGTACCACACGCTGCTGACGAGCAACGCCGTGTTCATCAAGCGCACGGCCGGCGTCGGCGTCCTGGGTGCCGACCTAGCTGTCAGTTACGGCTGTACCGGTCCCGTGCTGCGGGGCAGTGGCGTGGCCTGGGACTTGCGCCGCGACGGGGAGCCGTTCTACACGCGGATGTACGACGGCTACCAGTTTGAAGTGATCGCTCAGACCAACGGGCGCTACCCCCAGGACCACGATTATCCGCCGGTGCCGCAAGAAGCGGTTCTGGGTGACTGTTGGCACCGCTTTTATGTTCGCATGCTGGAGGTGGTCGAGTCGATGGACCTGGTCCGGCAAGGGATCGGTTTGTACCGCACCGCGTCGGGCGACTGGGGAATCCCCCTCAAGCTGACGCAAAAACTGCCGCCCGGCGAGGTTTACCTGGAAACCGAGTGTCCCAAGGGTCAGATGGGTTTCTACCTGGTCAGCGACGGCTCGGCCATCCCCTGGCGAGCACGGGCCCGCAGCAGCTGCTTCTGCAACCTGTCGGTGACCAGCGAACTGTGCCGCGGCTGCCTGATCGCCGACATCCCGGCCATTATCGGCTCGCTGGATATCGTGTTGGGCGAGATTGACCGCTGAAGGCATGCATTCCACGCGCCAGCCTCGCGGACGAAACCACGCTGAACCAGCCGCGCGCTGCCACGGTCGCGCGGCGCAGTCATGACTGGCAAGTGCATCGCACCGCTTGGTGCTTTCAAACAGGATCGGGCGAATCCCATGAGCAACCAAATTGCCTTCGATCGCGGCGGCATTCACGTATCGTTCGTTCTGTCCCTCGGTCTGGTGCCGCTGTTGTTTGACATGTCGGCAGCGTCCGAGGTAAAGATGCCGGACCTGTCCGTGCCGCTGCCGGCGGGCGAGACGCTGCTGGCCGATGTCGGCACGTATCGCGTGTTCTGGCAGTCGTACGGCCAAGAGCCCGTCGCCATGCCGGTCTCGTGGTCCGGGCACTTCGAGCCGCGGGCGGGAATCTCGTATCAGGATTGGGGCCGTGTCCTCGGGCGGCGGGCGCTGCTGCTGCACTCGCCGTGGCACGTGCCGCCAGGCAAGACGTGGGTGGATTATGAACTCGCGCTGCCACGTCTGGCGCCGATCCGGCTGAAGTTCGGCATCGCGATGGGACCTGATGTCGCGCGGCCCGAACGCAGCGACGGCGTGACGTTCTCGTGTTTTTTGACAGCCGACGGCCGCCCGCAGGAGTTGATGCGCCGGCATCAGGCCGAGGCGCGCTGGCTGGACTTTGATTTCGAACTGACGCCGTACGCGGGCAAGACGGTCATGGTTCGCTTGCAGGTCGAACCGGGGCCGAAAAACAATGCCTCGTTCGATTACTCGTTCTTCGGCGATGCGCGAATCGCGGTCGGCGAAGGAACACCCCAGCGATCGGAGATCCTGCGGCGACTGACCTCGGCCCGAGCGTATCAAGCCACGGCTCGGGCCGACTTGGCAAACCTGGCCAACCGCGCGGATCAAGGTGTCGTGCCCGGCAATCTCCTGCCGTACAAGAACGGGCTGGAACAGTCGGGGACTCTCTGGCGATTCGCCTATGACGGGGACGACTGCCGCGTGATCTACGACTGGACGCCGGAAAGTGGCACCTTGGATGATTTCCGCGTCCGGGTCGATGACGGTCGGCCGCTGGCGCCGGCGCGGGGCGGCGGCGCGACGGCGACGGTCAAGCAGTCTGACAAGACGGAAGAAGTCCCGTTGCGCGGTGGCCGGCCCGTCGAGATCCGACGTGACCAGCAGCGGCTGCTGGTGCTTTGGGAGTACGACGTGCGAGGCCAGGCGGTGCGCGTGGCCTGGACCTATCGGATTCTCGGCAAGGCCCTGGAGGTCTCCGTACGTTGCGATGATCCGCTGGTGAGCCGCTTCTCGCTGGGCGATGTCGGCCTGGCGCCGTTGCGAAGGACGTTTCCCGTGCCCTACCTGGCGGGCGACGTCGCGTACCTCCCGGCGCAGAATGTCTTCGTGTGCCGCTATTTGGATTGGACCGTGTCCCACGCCTCGCGTTGCCCGCAAGGAGTTGCCGATTACGACCTAAAGACCGACGGCACACGCCAGCCCTTGGCCGAGACCGGCTACATCGCCGTGTCGCCGGACCTGAACGAGGTGCTGCCCAACATCCCCCACCCGCCTTCGCCCTATCTGGCTCTCCTGGGCCCGCGGATCATGCTGGACGTCTGGGGCCATCATCGCGGCACGTATCAGGGCGATGCCGAGAACCTGTTGGCGCTGAAAGACCACGGCGTCGACCACCTGGCGATCATCTCGCACGTCTGGCAGCGCTACGGCTACGACGTGAAGCTGCCCGACCATTTGCCCGCCAACCCGGCGTTTGGAGGCGACGAGGGGATGATCGCCTTTGGCAAGGCGGCCAATCAGTGCGGATACGTCTGGTCCCTGCACGAGAACTACATCGACTTGTATCCGGATGCGCCGTCGTACGATCCCGCGGCCCGCGTATTGCGCGCCGACGGGACGCCGTCGCCGGCCTGGTACAACGCAGGCACACGGGTGCAGAGCTTCGGCCTGAAGTGCAATCGAGCGCTCGGCTATGCCCGACAAAACTCGCCCGAGATCCACTGCCGATTCAACACGACGGCGGCCTACCTGGACGTCCACACCTGCGTGCCGCCGTGGCACCAGTTGGATCACGAGGCCGACCAGCCGCTGGCCGCGATGGCGCTGGCCAAGGTCCAGTTCGACACCGAGTTGTTCCAGTTCATGCGGGACACGCACGGCGGGCCGCTGTTCGGCGAAGGGGCCAACCACTTCTACTGGGCCGGCCGCTGCGACGGAGTGGAAGCCCAGGTCCGTGGCGGCGAGGACCACGCGCCGCTCGTCGACTTCGACCTGCTGAAGATCCATCCGCAGATGGTCAACCACGGCCTGGGCTACTACGAACGCTGGTTCCGCCGCGGCTACGATCATCGCTGGGGCGACGACACGGGCAGCATGGAGCAGATCGACAAGTACCGGGCCCAGGAACTGGCCTACGGCCACGCCGGTTTTGTCGGCGCGGCCCAGGTGGACAACCTGCCCTGGGTCATCCGCGAGCATCACCTGGTGCATCCCGTCCAGCGACTGTACGGCACAGCTCGGCCTGCCGAAATCCGTTACGAGGTGGACGGCCAGCTCGTGACGGCCAGCGCCGCGCTGGTCGCCGGCGACACTTCGCGGCAGCAGATCCGTTACGACAGTGGGCTGCGGCTGTGGGTGAACTGGCGCGACGAACCGTGGCAAGTCGAAGGCCGCGTGCTGCCGCAATGGGGCTTCCTCGCCCTGGGACCGGATACCGAGGTCAGCACGACCTTGCGCGACGGCAAGTACGCCGATTACGCCGAATGCCCGGAGTACGTCTTCGCCGACGCCCGCACCGACTTCCCGATGCCGTACCTGCATTCGCGCAAAAACATCGAACCGCGGCTGCGCGAGTTCCAGTACCTCGGCGGGAACCGGGTCAGGGTGACCTACGAGTGGCTGGTGAACGACACGTTGGACCAGGATTACCACTGCTTCGTCCACGGAGTTCACTCGGACAGTCCGAGCCCCGAAGGGATCGACTTTCAGCAGGATCACGCCTTGCCCAAGCCGACCGATCAGTGGCGCAAAGGGGACGTGATCGTGGACGGCCCGTACGACCTATCGGTGTCCGACAAGCACGACGCTTACGACCTGGTGATCGGACTTTACCGTGGCGAGCGAGTGCGGCTGAAGGGGGTCCAAAGTGGCGGCGACCGCATCCTGGTCGCGCGGTTGAAGCTGCAAAAGCAGGACGGCAAGATCACCGGCATCACCGCACAGAAGCCCACGACGGACAATCAGCCGAAGCCCGAGACAGAGGTCGATTTCACCGCCCGCCTGAACGCGCCGGGTACGTGGATCGATTTCGGCAAGGTCGCCACAGACGGTTCGGTCAAGATCCAGCGAGAGTCGGACCGGTTGATCGTCTTTCCCTATCCTCGCGAGAAGCGGTTTCGCGTGAGTCTCGACCTGCAGGCCCTGGCTCCTACGGCGGATCCCCAGCACGTCCAAGTCCAAGCCCTGGCCGCCGGCACTCAACAGCCGTTAGGTCCGGGCGACTTCGCCTGGGAAAACGGCCGCCTGATGTTGACCGCCGGAACACCCGGCGCGGGCCGCTACGCTGTCACGTGGAAAACAAAGACGGCGGCCAAGTAGTGCGAAACGGCTCCGAGCCTCTGGCGCCTGAAGAATGATCTCCTGTATTCTGGATTTGAAGCCATGCGAAAGACAGACATGCTACTTGCGGCCGCCCCGCTTGCTCTGGTCGCGACGGCCGCCCCTCTGCGCGGACAAGATGTTAAGGCCAAACCGATGGTCTGGATGGGGCCTCCGTCTTATGACCACGCAAGGTGCTTCCGCGAACTGTTCGAGAATCCCGACGCCTGGAAGGAAACTCGCTCGGTGATCGACTTCACACGCAAGTTCGTCAAACGCAATCCATGACCGCTTCGAGGAGAACAACCATGATGTCCCGTCGAAAAGTCCCGCGAACCATCGTTTTCCTGCTGGTTCTGTTGGCCCTGCAACTGGTCTCTGCCTCTTTGCGTGCCCAACCGTCGGGGAAACTGACGGCCGGCGTGCAGCCGTTCGTCGATCGTCAGGAGTTGGCCGGCGCGGTGATGCTGGTCGCCGACAAGGACCAGGTGCTGGCGGCCGAGGCGGTCGGCTGGGCCGACATCGCCGCACGAAAGCCGATGCAGCCGGGCTCCATGTTCTGGATCGCATCGCAATCCAAGCCCATCACGGCGACGGCGCTGATGATGCTGGTGGACGAAGGCAAAGTGAACGTGGATGACTCCGTGGAGAAATACCTGCCCGAGTTCCGCGGCCAGATGGTCCTCGCGGAGAAAGACGCCGACCACGTTTTGCTGCGCCGTCCGAGCCATCCGATCACGGTGAAAAACGTGCTCTCGCACACCAGCGGGCTGCCGTTCAAATCGGCCTTGGAAGAACCGACGCTCGACCTGTTCCCATTGGCCGCCCGCGTTCGCAGCTACGCGATGACGCCGCTGGAATTCGAGCCGGACAGCAAGTACCAGTACAGCAACGCCGGCATCAACACGGCGGCGCGGATCATCGAACTGGTGGCGGGGATGCCGTTCGAGCGATTCCTCGACGAACGGTTGTTCCAGCCCCTGGGCATGAAGGACACCACGTTCTGGCCGAGCGACGAGCAGGTGGCGCGGATCGCCAAATCGTACAAGCCGGGGTCGGGCAACCAGGGACTGGAGGCGACGACGGTCGGCCAGTTGTACTACCCTTTGACCGACCGCACGCACCGTTTTCCCATGCCGGCCGGCGGGCTGTTTTCAACCGCGCATGACATGGCGCGCTTCTACCAGATGCTCCTCCGTGGCGGCGCACTGGACGGCAAACGGTACTTGTCCGAGGCGGCAGTGAAACAGCTGACCAGCCGGCAGACGCCGCCGGAATTGCCGCAGAGTTACGGCTTTGGTTTCTCGGTCAGCGAAACGACCTTCGGCCACGGCGGTGCGTACTCGACCAACAGCTTTGCCGACACGCAGCGCGGCCTGATCCTCATCTGGCTGGTGCAACACGCCGGCTTTCCAGGCGAGGGCGGCAAAGCCCAAGACGCCTTCAAACAGGCTGCGATGGTCGCATTCGCACGAAGCGTGCCGTAACCCGCGTGCGAGCACCAAATGGTTTTCCGGCAGCTTCTCGAGGCCGACTTCTTGGAGTGTGGCCCGGCTGGCGCGAGGTTGACGGCCGTGGTAGAATACGCCCCATTGGGAGGCGGTCCATGCCGCGGGCAAAGCGATTCGAGTTCGACGTCTTCATTTCCTACTCCAGCCGGGATCAGGCGTGGGTGCGCGGCGAGCTGCTGCCACGGATCGAGCAGGCCGGGGTCAAGGCGTTCATCGACTTCCGCGATTTCACCCGCGGGGCGCCGAGCATCACAGAATGCGAACGAGGCGTCGTCCGTTGCCGGAAGACGCTGCTCGTTCTCACGCCGGACTACCTTGCCAGCGGATGGGGCGAGATCGAGAACATCATGGTTCAGACGCTCGACCCGGCAAATCGGGAACTGCGTCTCATCCCACTGCTGAAGGCCGAATGCCAAAAGCCGCTCCGCATCGGCGCGCTCACCCACATCGACTTCACCGACGGCGCGGACCAGGACTTGGCCTGGCGCCAGTTGTTGACCGCGCTGGGCAAGCCGCCGGAGGCGGAGCCGCCGAAGGAGCCGCGGCGGGACCAGTGGTTCATCGCCCATCCGTATCCCATGCCGCCGAATTTTACCGGGCGCCTCGCCGAGCGGGCGATGCTCGACCGCTGGCTGAATGCGGACGCCGCGCATCCGCTGTTGAGCCTTCGCGCGCTGGGCGGCTTCGGCAAAAGCGCGCTGGTCTGGCACTGGCTCACGCACGACGTGTCGCTGGAGGCTTGGCCGCGGGTCGTGTGGTGGAGTTTCTATGAGGGCGACGCCAGTTTCGACCACTTCCTCGGCGAAACGCTCGAATACCTCAGCGGCGGAAAGCTCGATGCAACGAAAATGTCCGGCAAAGACGCGGTTCAAACGCTGTGGGAACTGCTCCACGCCCCCGGCACACTGCTGGTGCTGGACGGGTTCGAGCGCGTGCTGCGCGCGTTCGGCGGGTTGGACGCGGCGTATCAGGGCGACGAGGCGAAGCGCGAAGACAACGACCGCGACTGCATCTCGCCGCTGGCCGAGTTGTTTCTGTACAACGTTGCCCTCCAGCCGCAGTTGCGGTCCAAGGTGCTGCTGACCACGCGGCTGTGCCCGCGGGTGCTGGAGGCCCGCGGGGGCGGCTTGCTGGCCGGGTGCCGTGGGGAAGCGCTCGTGCAGATGCAGCCCGCCGATGCCGTGGCGTTCTTCCAGGCCAAGGGCATCCGCGGCACGCACACCGAGATCGAGACGGCGTGCGCGCCGTACGGCTACCATCCGCTCAGCCTGTGCCTGCTGGCCGGCCTGATCGTGCCCGATTTCCAGCAACCCGGCGACGTCGCCGCGGCCCGGCGGCTGGACGTGAGCGGCGACCTGGTCCAGCGCCAGCATCACGTGCTGCAGACGGCCTACGACAGTCTCGCCCCGTCGCCGCAGGCGCTGTTGGGGCGTATCGCCTGCTTCCGCAGCCCGGTGGGGTACGAGACGCTGAAGGCGCTTGCGGAGCAGGGAACGAAGGGGAGAAAGGGGGAAGAGGAGAAGAGGAGAATCCGAGCCTGTGTCTGTCTCCCCTTCTCCCCCTCTCCCCTTCTTTCTCCGCCTTGGACGCTGACCTGCGCGACCTGGTCGCGCGGGGGCTGGTGCATCATGACGTGCGGGAGGGACGATTCGACCTGCACCCGATCGTCCGCCGCTATGCCTACGACCGTCTGGCCGCGCCGGAGCGCGCCGCCGCCCACACCACGTTGCGCGATTACTTCGGCGCCGTGCCCGCGCCCGACAAGGTGACGCGGCTGGAAGACCTCGCCCCGGTGATCGAACTCTATCACCACACCGTCCGCGCCGGGCAGTTGGACGAGGCGTGCGATCTCTTCTACGACCGCCTTCACAATCCGCTCTACTTCCAACTCGGCGCCTACCAGTTGATCATCGACCTGCTGCGCCCGCTGTTCCCCGACGGCGAAGACCGCCCGCCGCGTCTGAAAGACGAAAACGCTCAAGCCTGGACGCTGGCCGCGTTGGCGAACTCCTACAGCCTCAGCGGCCAGCCCCGCCGCGCTGTGCCGCTGTTTGAGCAGCACAACGCCATGCAGGAGAAGCAGGGCAACAAACTCAATCTCGCCATCGGCTTGGGGAACGTGGCGATCCAGCAACTCGTCATCGGCGCGCTGCCGGTCGCCGAGGCCAGCCTGCGTCGCGGCTTCGCGTCGTGCCGGGAGATCAAGGACCAGTTCTGGGAGGCGGTTGGGCACGAGGAATTGGGCCGGCTGCTGGCCTACCGCGGGGCGTATGACGAGTCAGAAACGGAGCTGGCGACGGCGCGGAAGATGTTCGAGAAGCAGAAAAGCGTGCAGGGCCAAGGCATCACGTGGGCCTACCGCGCCCTGGGCGGACTACTGCGGCTACGGCAGGCCGCCTGCGGGGGCAATTGGAGATCTGAGATTTCAGATTTGAAATCCGCCCTCGCCCCCGCCCGCCGCGCGCTGGAACTGGCGGACGAGGACGCCCGCACCGTCAGCCCCGTCGAGCGTGACTACGTCCGCGCCCACTGGCTGCTGGGCGCGGCGCACCGTGTCGCGGGCCAGCCGGACGAGGCCGAGCGGCACCTGCACGAGGCGCTGGAGCGCTGCCGCCGCATCAACGCGGTGGACGGCGAAGCCGACATCCTGATCGACCTGGCGCGGCTCCGCGCCGCCACCCACGCGGCGGACGAGGCGGGGCGGCTGGCTGGCGAGGCGCTGCTGATCGCCGACCGCAGCGGCTACGTCCTGCAAGCCGCCGACGCCCACCTGGAACTCGCCCGGTTGGCCCTGGCCCGCGGCGACCGCCCCGCCGCCCGCGAGCACGCCGAGCAGGCCCACCGCCTGGCCACCTGCGACGGCCCCCCGACTACACCTACGTCGCCGCCTACGCCGAATCCGCCGCCCTCCTCGCCCAGCTCTAACGTCACCGCTCTGCCAAATGCCCACGGCTCGCCCATGGGATGCTTACGTTCACAGCCACAGGACTCGTTCGGCGCGGGTCTCCGACCCCGCCGAAACGGCCGACCGAAGGTCTCCCAAAACAGGTTCGTTAGTGCCTCTTGGCAGCAACAAAGTGGGGTAAGCATCCTGCTTGCCTTTTGATTCATTGCATCCAACGCAAGCCGCGGTTGTGCTGCGGTCTCCCGGCCGCAGCACGGCCCCGACCGGAGGTCTCCCAGAATCGCCGGGGAGACCTGCGGTCGGCGGTTTCGGCGAGGTCGGGAGACCTGCGCCGAACAGCGGTTTCGGCGAGGTCGGGAGACCTGCGCCGAACAGCGAGGTCGGGAGACCTGCGCCGAACAGCGAGGTCGGGAGACATGCGCCGAACAGCGAACAGCGAGACCTGCGCCGAACAGCGACCTGCGCCGAACAGCGAGACCTGCGCCGAACAGCGAACAGCGAGACCTGCGCCGAACATCAGGGCCTGGGCTCTATCTCTGCAGCGCCTCGATCGCGTCGCCGATTTGATTGCGGAACGCATTCCAGTCGCCCGCCCCGAACAGCGAATCGTGGTCGCGTTGGCCGAGCTTGAAGGCGGCCATGCGCTGGGCGATCAACGCTTCGGCGGCCCGCGCGGCGGGTGTGCCGGCGCGCTGCTTGGCCAGCCGCGCCGCGGTCAGCAACCGGCGGTAGTCATCCAAGCCCTCGCGCACTTGCTCGAAATGAATCGACGGGATCAGCTGCCCGTCCGGTGACGAATTGCACCAAGCGTAATCGTCCTCCCGGCAATCGAGCGCGTAGTACGGATCGCCCGCGACCACGTTCCAGTGCCAGGAGAGGCGGAACTTCATGTCGAATTGCTTCGCCGCTTTGTACATGTAATCGCCGAAGGTCCAGCGGTTGCCGCCGTTGTAGAACGACCAGTCGCTGCCCGCCTCGTGCAGCAGACGGACGGAGTCCTCGTCGTGGCCGTTCCAGTTGGCGACGTGCAGCAACTTGGACAGCCGGAAATGAGGATCGTTCCGGTCGCTGCCGCTGAAGCTGCTGGCGGCCGTGAAAAACGGCGGACCGTTCGGGAATGCCTTGCGGTAGGCCTCGGCGTTTTCGGCCGAGCGTTTCAAGTCATCGCCAATCGGCTCGTCGCCCAAGTTGTAGTACACGGGAATCCAACCCTGCCGGTCGGCGTGCTGCTGGATCGGCGTGTAGACGGCCTTGACGAATTCCGCGTAATCCTTGAAGCCGGCCGCGTTCATCGCCCCGGTGTCCTGGTAGTAGGCATTGAATCCGGACACACCACGGCCATACGAAACGACCGCCAGGAAGCCGAGGTCCTCGAGCAGCTTCATCTGGGCGTCGGCCGTCCCGAAGTCCAGCACGGGCTGGCCGTTCTGGAAGCCGCGGTAGGCAATCGTGGGAATGCCGCTGCACGCGGTGCAACCGTACTGGCGCATCTTGCGGAGACTGTGTTCCGTCATGCGCTGGTTCCAGGCCGCGGCCGCCGGGTCTTCGCCGTACCAGGGGATGGAAATGGAAGAGCCCCACGGCCCGGCGGGAACGTCGACTGGATCCAGCGTCCCGGCGCGAACTCGAAACTCGACCGGCACTTCGGCCGCGCCGCCCTGCTGGGGCCTGATCGCCAGTACGCCCTTGTACACGCCCGGCTTGGCGTCGGCCGGCGTTTCGACCGTCAGCCAGAAGCGGCGGGTCACGTCCTGGGGCATGTCGACGGCGTTGGTGGGCATGATCAGTCGGGGACGGATCGTGTAGACCGAACCTTCCATCGTGACCCGGCTGATGCGGTACGAGACGAAGCCCACGTCGATCGCACCGGCCGGAATCACGCCCGCCGGACCGCGCAGGTCGCCCGCCGTCACCGCCACGCGGCCGAGGTTGCGCAAGGGGACCAGGCCCACGGTCAGCGGTTCCAACTCGCCCGCAAACGCTTCGCCCCGCAGCGGTCCGCCGATTTCCGACACCAGCGGCGTGTCGTTGTAGTACACGTCCTGCATCCAGTCGCGCTGGAACACGACGTAGCCGCGGCGCTGGTCTTCCGCGGTAGGCTGCAATTGGTCGCCCGCCGGCCGGTGCAGGACGCGTTTGAAGTAGTTGTCGAAGTAGAAACGCCGCTTCTGTTCCACGAATTTCAGGAAAGCCTCGCCCTCGGCGGCTTTGGCCACCGGGAAGATCACCGCAGCCGAGACGCAGCAACCCCAATTCTCGCCCTGGAACTCGACGTTCAATTGCCCGTCGGTCACGTCGACCTCGAACGTCTTCTCCCGGAAGTACGCCTTCTGGTACTTGTCGAACGTGCTGTCCGCCGGTTGGTCCTCGACGTTCCAGAAGCGGAAGTATTTTTCTTGGAATTGGGCGAAGTCCATTTTGTCCGTCACCACCGGTTTGCCCTCGGCCAGGATGGCCCGCTGGCGATACACCTGGTACTCGCCCCAGAACCCGGACGGACTGTCGATGTTCACCAGCACTCGGTAACGGCCGTTGGGCACGTCCACCGCCAGCCCGCCGCGTTCGAGGCAGATGAAGTCCTGGTACAGCGGCTCCGGCTGCAGCGCGTCGAAGATGCGCCAAATCCGGGCGTCTTTCAGGCCGTAGCCGCGGCCGCGGCTGTAGATCGTGCTGGGCGTGATCGGTTGAAAGCCGTCCATCAGCGGGCTTCCGCCGGGCCCGAAGTCGAAGGCGTACAGGCCGTCAAAGGCCACGCCTTGCGCGGCGGTGTCGCGTTCCAGCCGCACGTTATCCAGGAACAAGGGCGCCTTGGGCTCGTCGCCGATACTGAACACCAGCCGTGTGATCCCGCCGAGCATCAACATGCGTCCGGGCCGCGACTTCTCGCCGACGTACAGCTGCTTGACCGGAACGATCAGCGTGCTCGAACCCGGCGGTGCGACGGTCGTGTAGTTGACCCGCGTCCAATAATCCCGCGTCGCGGTGTCCCGGACTTCGACGTACAACTCCAGCGGATCGTCGGTCTCGACGTGCAAGTCGGCTTTGAGGAAGTCGTAGCCGGACCAGTCCTGCGGCCCGTCCATGACCACGTAGGAGCGATCGACGCGCAGGGCCTTCTTGCCGTCGGTGGCGTGCTGCTCGACCACTTTGCCGCCGCTGAACGGATTCTTGTCTTCGAACGAGGTGACCAGCTTGACCGGCGGGCCGCTGACGACCGTCTTCTGGACCTCCAGCAGCGAACCGCAGGCGTAGCATTGCTTCCAGGCGGGCAGGTTGCGGTACGCACACTCCGGGCAGCGGACGGCGTCGGCCGTCAACTCGCCGGGCGGGGCGATGGGCGCTTCTTCCGGCCCCAGCACGGGCTCGTCCGTCAACGGTACGTCGTTGCCGACCCGGACCAGCGACACGTCGTCGATCCACAGGTAGCCGGGGGCGAACATCCCGAACGAAGGCCCGGCCTGTTTCTTTTCCTTGACGTCCGCCACGTAGGTCAGTTTCGTCCAGCCGAACGTGCCGTTCTTGTGCAGTTGCACGTACTTGCCGTCGAACATGAACTCGGTCGTCGCGTTCCAGATCCCCGTGCCGATGTCCAGGCCGCGGAGGTAGGCCGTGATCTGGTAGCGTCCCGGTTCCAGATCCCGCAGCTGGACCGTGCGGATCTTGGCTCCGGCCCCGCCGACCAGCAGGCACGAATGCTGGCCCGTGCGTGCCACCCGGCCGACGGCGAAACGGCAATCGCCCTCGTATTTCCAGCCGCCCCACTTGGCGAACACCAGCCCGAACTGGTCCCGCTCTTGGGGCACCTCGAACGAAGGATCTTCGACCAGGTTCGGGCCTGGCGGCCCCGCCGCATCCGCCGACAGGCACAGGAACCCCAGCCAACACACGCCGCAAGCCAGCGAAATACGCATCGGCTATTCGCCCTTCGACAACAACTCCGCCAGTTGCCGTTCCAGTTCCACCACGCGTCTTTCCAAGCCGGGTCGAGACATCACTGGTTCTTTCCTGCAGAAACGATCGTCGCGAGCCCCTGCTCGTCCGCCGCTCAATTTCACAAATTATACGTGGATCGCACGGCTGTCAACGACCCGGTTTGGGACACTTGTTTTGTCAACGGCGCGAACCTCCCTCCGTACGACTGCGGAAGAAATGCGCATGCTTCGGCACCAACGACTTGCCTCCTCACAAGCAATCGGCGACGCTGACGCTGGACGGGCCGTGCGCTCGCGAAGCGGACGACGGCCCGAATCCGTTCACCGACTACCGCCTGACGGTGACTTTCCGCCACGAGTCCGGTTCGCCTCAGTACGCGGTGCCAGGCTACTTCGCCGCCGACGGCGATGCGGCCAACAGCTCCGGCGACGCAGGCAGGAAATGGCGAGCGCACCTGTCGCCCGACAAGGCGGGCCGGTGGAGCTATCGTGTCTCGTTCGTCCAGGGCAAACACGCGGCCCTCAATCCGTCCATCGCCGGCAAGCCGTTGGCCAGGTACGACGGCAAGACGGGTACGTTCGAGATCGCGGCGACGGACAAGACGGGACGCGATTTCCGCGGCGAAGGCCGGCTGCAGTACGTTGGCAAACACCATCTGCGGTTCGCAGATCGTATGCTACAATGAGTCGAGCATTCATGCCGATTGGACTGCAGAATCTGGATTTCGGGAACAACTGAGATGACTCAAATAGGTGCAAGCGCCCGCGCTTTGCAGGATTCCGTGTTCCTGACGAAGGTGGCACGGGCACGGCGAACACCGATGGCTGAGAAGATCTCGGACGGGCCCAGGCTGTTTGACCAGAGCTGCGAGATCATGCGCGGCGGAATCCGATCGGAGAATCCGGAGTTCACCCCGGAGCAGGTCGAGCAGGAACTCCGGCGGCGGTTGGCAATCGCCAGGAAGACTGACGAAGCCGGCCTCTATCGTGACGCAGGTGTCGTCGATGAATAGCCTCGAAGCGACTGCCGCGGTCATCGACGCGTTGGAGCAAGCCGGGATTCCCTCTCGAAATGGACCCATTTGCACGGCACCTACGATTTGCTCGACCAACTGCGGAGATCGATACCGGACATCGATTCGGGAGGGGAGGATACTCCGCGTGCTTAGGGCGACGCTCGTCGTCGGCTTTTGGTTCGTGGCTTGGCACGCCGCGAGAGCGGCCGAAGGCGTTTCTGGTTCGGCCGAACTCATCTGGCCGATGCTCCAGTGGTCGCGGGCCGAACCGGCGCAAGTGGGGATGGACGCGGCCAAAGTGGCCCAGGCGAGCGACCACGCCTTAACCGGCGGCGGCTCCGGCTACATCACGCGGCACGGGCGGCTGGTGATGGCTTGGGGCGATCCGCGGGCACGCTACGATTTGAAATCGACCACGAAATCGTTCGGGTCGATCGCGGTGGGGCTGGCCATCAAAGATGGCAAGTTGCGGCTGGAGGACAAGGCCGTGATCAAGGAGATCGTCTGGGCGCCGCCCGAAACCATCGTTCGCCGAGCCAAGGGCAGCGACAACTGGCCCATGACCTGGGCGGACGACGGCTGGCTGTACACGGCCTACGGCGACGGCAATGGGTTCGAGCCGCGGCTGAAGGAGAAACTCAGCCTGGGCCTGGCGCGCGTCCGGGGCAATCCGCCGGAGGTGGTCGCCGAGAACCTGCGCGCCCCGACGCTGGAACAGAAGGGAGACGGAGCCCGCGGCAAGAAGGCCAGCGGGCTGCTGATGGTCGACGGGGTGCTGTACCTGTGGGCTCGCAACGCCGGCAACGCGCAACTGGCCTGGTCCGCCGATCACGGCGCAACCTGGACCTGGGCCGACTGGAAGTTGACCACCAGTTTCGGCTGCCCCACGTTCCTGAACTTCGGCCGCAACTACGATGGAGCGCGGGACGAATTCGTCTACGTGTACTCGCACGATGCGGACAGCGCCTACCAGCGAGCCGACCGGATGGTCCTGGCCCGCGCGCCGAAGCATCGCCTGCGGGAAGAATCGGACTGGGAGTTCTTCCAAGAGCTTGATGCGCAGGGACGGCCCGTCTGGACCAAGGACGTCACGCGTCGCGGCGCCGTGCTGACCAGTCCGGGTCGCTGCTATCGCTCGAGCGTCAGCTACAACGCCGGCCTGAAGCGTTACCTGTGGGTCCAAACCGGCTTGGGCGAGGACACGCGGTTTGGCGGCGGTCTGGCCATCTACGACGCACCGGAACCCTGGGGACCGTGGACCACCGTCTTCGCCACCGACGCCTGGGATGTGGGACCGGGAGAAACCGCCAGCTTTCCCACCAAGTGGATCAGCCCCGACGGCTGCACGCTGTACCTGGTGTTCTCCGGCGACGACGGCTTCAGTATTCGGCAAGCGACGCTGAAGCTGCGTTAGCCAGCGCCAGCAGGCTCCCCCAAACGAGAACGGACTACGCTGCGGGCTGGGCGAGCTTCGCAGTTGCCGGCGTGACGCGCTTTGGCGGTCGAGACACCGTCTTCCGCTGGCTTTTCGTCTGGTGCTCACGGGCGTCGCGACAGAGCGTCCTAATGTCGTAGTTGAAGCGGGCTGCGTACTCCTCGCGATGCCTCCGGACCTCCTCGACAAGCGGGTCTTGCCACATCGGTACAAGTCTGCATGTACTCTCGCGGGGTCCAAGCAGTCCCGGTCCGGCGCGGGCCAAACAGGCATGGGGCGACAGACGCAGCCTGCCAGCGACTCGATTCAGGCGACCGCCTCCGTCAGCGATCGCGGTTCGGCCGACTGGAAGTCGCGGACCGGCGACGGTCCCGGAAAGCTTTTGTCCGCCGACAGAGTCATCACGCAGCCTGCTCCTTCTCCAGCACGCGCAGCAGCGTCGCAGCACCTTCGACAGCCGATTTGCACGGCCACTCGACACATTGTAGCATGGGCGAACCAGATGGAACACATCCCTGTGAGGTTCCAGCCGGAAGAGAATTCTCCTGTCAGGCGGTTTTTTCCCCGCCTCATTCGCCCCCTTGCCGGTCTCCCCCTTCGCTTTCGTTGGGCCGACGAAACGCCGCCTCGACCCGGCCTACGGCGTCCTTGGGCAATTCGTTGGCGTAAATCACCGACAAGAACGCCGGCAGGTACATGTCCAGCACGTTGATGGCCGTGCTGATCATCCGGTCGATGACTTGCTCGCCGATGGTATCGAAGATCAGGATCTGGGCCAGCTGAAAGCGCAGTTCGCCGTCGTCCAGGTCCAGCTCGAACTTGCCCAACCGCAGGCCGTAATTGGCTCGGGCTACCGCTTCGGCGATGGCTGGCCGGCAGCCTTCCGGTACCCGCAGCGGCGAATAGCCGAAGACCTGAAAGAGATCGACTTCCGTCTCGACCTTCGCCACAATCCGGTACGTGGCGACTTCACCGCGAAGATCCGTCCGAATTGCCTGGTCGTCGCTCGTCGAATACCCGATTTCACGCTCGTCCAGCAGGTGGATCAGTTCCTCGTAGGCAGCGGTCATGGCAGGGCCCCCTTTCGGTTACGATGGTCAAGTCTCTTTCACAGCGTTTCCCTTCCTACGGTGATTATTCGCCAGCATTGTGACACGGTTGGTCACAGGACGGCGAAAAACCCTGCTCCATCTGCCAATCCGCGCGGTTCGATACGGCGCAGTTTGACCCGGAATACACTGTCGCAGGAAAGCTTGATCGGGGACTCCGCTGGGATCTGACCGCCCACTTCGTTGTCGAGACACAGGTAGCACGGCGGGCATACGACGCCCCAGCGGTAGGTGTTCTGTTCGACGACCGCCAGCGCCGCAGGACGGTCTTTCGAGCTTGGCTCAGACAGGTCCGTCAGCCGACGAACTCTGACCTTCCGGGCGACGTGGATTTCCCGACCGCAGCAATAGCAAATCACAGCTCACCTCCCTGTTGATGCTCGTCACCGTGCCCTTAACCCGCCGCCCCGAGCCTCAGATCTCCGCTGCCGCCAATTCTGCTTCGGCCCGCGCGATGTCTCGCTCTGGCTGCCGTGCGGTCCTGATGGGGACGGGCGGGCCCGCTGCCGCCGCAGTTGTCGCGGTGATGAATCGCTCAATGGCCTCCGTGGAAGTGACCCGCGCTTGCTCGATGTGGCGGGTGCCGTGGAAATGCTGCCGGACCTGCCGCTTGACGCTGGCGACAGGACGGAAAACGCCGCCAGGACGACGGGGACGGACGGCGGGACGGTTCAAGTTTCCCGAAAGCTTCCCCCCCAAAGCTGCCCCTTCCTGTTGAACATTTGGGTAAATTCGGGGCTATCGCTGGTAATAACTCAAATACAGATGTTGAACTCCCGAAACGAGAAAAACCCGCGTATTCTCAGGGAAAACGCGGGTTTCTTGGGGTATTCGCCGAGCGAGGCCGACGGGAATCGAACCCGCAACCACCGGATCGACAGTCAGCGCTCACGACTTGGACGCAAGCCCCGAAACACAAACGAACTTGCGACAAGAAAACGAGTCTTCCGCGGCCCGTGTTTATGCGCAGGGTTGCGCCCTTTCTGAGAAACCCGGCGGCGACGTATCGG
>CAYPGE010000117.1:0-21776 GCA_964409865.1 uncultured Pirellulaceae bacterium | reverse complement strand
CCAACGATACCCGCCCCCCAAAAAATCTTCATGCACGCTTGCGGAAAGGACACTGTACAACCGCCGGTTTGAGCAGCGCCGCCGCCTGAAAGAACTGCTGGGGAAACGGCTGCGGCCGCTCGTGGAAACCGCGAAGCGACGGACGAAAACGCTGTTCCTCGATCTGCTTACCAGGGAAGAAGCGGACGCGATCCGCCGCATCCTGAACATGGAGCCGGGCGCGTTCTGGCGGGCGTGTAAGGGCCGGACGTTCCACAACTTTCCACCCCGGCTGGTTCAACGCGAACTGGATTTCGGCCGGGAAGAAGCATGACGGTGCTTTCGTACCGGGTCGTAATCGCCAACGATTTCACGCACAGCGCATTGCATGGTGGGGTGCCTCTGGAGTCCCAAGACAGCGGCGGTGGCGGCGTTTCCGACGACAAACAGTAGGTATTTGAACAAAATGCGGCAATGGTGGCGTCTATACCGTTCGCGCATCGCCGGTCCCGGCAAAGGTTTACGCCCAGGCAACACCTGGAGTGGCTCGCGCAAATGCGGCGGAATGCGGCGATGGAATTGGGGCGGCAAAGCTCGTGCTCATGCCGTCGGGGGTGACGCGGGGGCGTTTCGTGGATACCAGCGGCTGGCCGGTCCTTTCCCCTGAAGCGTGATCTGCTGCTCCTGACGCAGCTCCTTCAACAAGTGCCGAATCTGATCGACGGAGAGGGCCGGCAGCACCTGGGTCAGCTCGCCAAGGGGCGCGCCATCGCCACCACAGCGCCGAATGTGATTCAGCAGAAGGCTCTTGTTCTGGTCGCGGTCCAGGCCGAACCGGCGCGTGTGTTCACCCGACTGGCCCCGCATCTCGTAGAACTTCCGCGACAGCATGTAGCGCACGCCACGGCCGCGGCCCACCCGCTCGATGATACCTTCGGCAATCAGCGGCCGGAGACGTTCGCGCAGTTCATCCGGGACTCGCTGCTCGCGGTGGACACGATCTAACACGAGCAGATCCTCGACGGCAAACGTCTCGACCCGGTCGAAGCCCACCTTCTCCAGGAACCGCAGGAAGTCCGGGTCCTGGATCTGGCCGTGCAGGGTGAGCGACACCTGGAACTGGTCGGTGTGCGTGAAGTCGGGCAGGCGTTTGCCCTGGCGCACGCTTTCCGCGAACATCCGATTTGCGCCCTGGCCGGCACGTTCCACCAAGCCGCAGCGTGCCAGATTGTCGGCGATGAGCCGATTGCGGGCATTCTGCCGATACAGGATATTCTCCGGGGTGACGCCGGCCGGGAACCCACCTGGGCTGACGATTTCGATGCGCCGCGGGAACTGGCGAACGAAAACCGAACCGGGATGCCGGTAGTCCCGGTGACTGACGGCGTTCAGAATAGCCTTGTGTCAGTGGCAACCGCGTGCGGTATAATGCTCGACGCCGCCCCTTTTTTTGTCCTCAAACAAGGAGGGACATCATGCCAAACGCAAACGCCACCGTCACTCTGATGACCCTGCTGGTTTGCTGGCTGGTTGGTTGTCCGACGAGCGCGGCGGAAACGCTGCGGATCGACTTCGAACAGGGCGCGGAACTGGCGCAATACCAGCAACTGGACTGCGGAGCGCTCGAGGCAGCCGTGGTACCGCGCGAACCCGGTACGCAAGAGCATTGCCTGCGGATTCACAACCCCGCGGCGGCGACCCAGTGCGGTGTGCGGCTGAAGGGGCCGGTCAAGCTGGTCAAGAACCTGACGCTGTCGTTCGACTATCGGACGGAGATCGAGCCGGAGTTCGAAGGAGCGTACCTGGGCATGATTTTCTACGTCGAAGGCCAGCAGTGGTTCTGGCACAGCGATGATTTCTCCGGCCAGTGGCGGCACGCCGAGGTGCCGTTGGGAAGTCTGCGACCTTGGCAAGGCCATACGGTGCGGCCCGGATTGGTCTTTTCGGGAATCCAGCTGTACGGCCGCGTGAAGGACCGGACGCCGGTCAAAGGCGAGACGAAAGCCCGCATGACGGTGTACCTGGACAACATCCAGATCGCGGTTTCGCAGCGGCAGTCCCGCTTGACCGACCGGATTCGCCCGTCGACGGCCAACCCGCCCCTGTTTCATTGGCCGCCGCCCGATGCGGTTGGTCCCCAGCGACTGCAGTATTCGACGGATCCCGGCTTTGCGAATGCTACGACGGTGACCGTGGACGCGAAGTGGAACTTCTTCACGCCTGCCGAGTCGCTGGAGCCGGGCTGTTGGTACTGGCGCGTGTGGACCAGCAGCGAGTTGTTCGAAGGCTGGACCGATATCGAACGCATCGAGGTCCTGCCGGACGCCCACCGGTTCACGACGCCCGCCATGCCGCTCGATTCGCTGGCCGGCCGCCCCCGGCCGCGCCTGCTGCCCGTGGCGCGATTGGCCGAGCCGAACCTGACCGATGCGCGCCAGAAGCAACTGGTCAAGAACGCGGAAAAACTGTACAAGCAAGGCGTGCCCGAACACCCCGGCCCGCACGTGCCCGGCGATCCTCGCTGGCCCACCTGGATCGACTGGTACGGCAAAGTGGCCGGCGGCATTACGGGCGGCACCGGCCGCCGACTGGAGCAGATCGGCAGCTATGCGATGCTGACGGGCGACCCGCAGGTGATCCGGTGGGCGAAGGAAATGGCGCTGGAGGCCTGCCGGTGGGACCCAGAGGGCGGCAGCGCCATGCAACGCGGCGACATCGGCGCGCATCACCTGCTCCGCGGCCTGAACTGGTGCTACGACGCCTGCCGGGACGCGATGTCAGTCGAGGAGGAGCAACAGCTGCGGGAGGTGATCGTGCGACGCGCCGGGCAGTTCCACGGCCGGCTGAACCCCTTCCGCGGCGGCGAAGCGAACAACCATGCCTGGCTCCAGGCGTTCGGACTGGCCGAGGCGGGTATCGTGCTGTTGGGCGAGCATGAGGAGGCCGCCGCATGGGCCGAGTTCGTCCGCCAACTGTACTTGGGCCGGTTCCTGTGCTGCCTGGGCCAGCAGGGCGAGAACAACGAGGGCATCTCGTACTGGGGCTACGGGCTGGGCTTCATCATCGGCTATGCCGACTTGATGCAGGCCGTTTGCAATATCGACTTGTACCAGCACCCCTGGCTGCGGCAGACCGCCCGCTTCCCGATGTACTCTGCCCCGCCCGGAGCCTGGGCCGTATCGTTCGCCGACACGGGCAAGCCGAACCATGCGGTGCGCGGTCCCGCCCAGACCCGTTGGGTCCGCGAGTTGGCGTTGCGGACCGGCGACCCGTACGCGTTGTGGTATGCGGGCGATCGAGAGCCGGTCGACGGCCTGGTGCCCAAACCGCCTACCGACTTGACGCCCTCGATTCACTACCAGCACATCGGCTGGGTGATCTTCAACACGTCGCTGGTCGATGGTGCCCAGGGAGCGACCGTGGCCTTGCACAGCGGCCGCTACTTCGCCGGGCATCAGCACCCGGACCAGAACAGTTTTGTGATCCATGCCTACGGCGAGAAGCTGGCGATCGACGGCGGCTACTACGACTGGTACGGCAGCCCGCACTTCAAGGCCTACTCGATGACCACGCTGGCCCACAACACGCTGCTGGTCGACGGCGCGGGCCAGGCCGTGTGCAAGCCGGGCGCCGACGGCCGCATCGCCCACTATTTCGACTCGTCCGGCTACGGATACACGGTCGGCGACGCCTCTGATCCCGAAGTCTACGAAGACCGGCTGTCCCGCTTCGACCGCCGCGTACTGTTCATCAAGCCCGGTTTGGTTGTGATCCACGACCTGGTCGCAGCAGCGGAGAAAGCCGCGCGGTACGACTGGATGCTGCACGCGGTGACGCCGATCGAAACGGAGGATGCCAACCGTACGTTCCACCTTGCCTGCCCAAGAGCTGCGTTGCGAGGCCGATTCCTCGTCCCGGCCGACGCGAAGCTGAACGTCACCACGGGGTTTCCCGTCGAGCCCGTCGACGGCTACAGCACGCGCCCGGTCCCACCGGACCAGTACGTCCCCGAATGGCACCTGTACGCGGCGCCGCAACAACCCTCGGCAGAACAAGAGTTCCTGGTCGCCATGCAAATCCAGCGACTGGGCGAGCAGCCCGAATCCGAAGCCGCGATCGACCCGATCGACGCCACCGGCGCCCACGGCCTGCGGATTCGCGTTGGCGACCGCACGCACCTGGTTCTGGTGCGCAAGGCGAACGCCAGCGGGCTTCTCCGCGGCGACGGTTTGGAAACCGACGGGCAAGTCGCCGCCGTGGAACTGGGCCCCGAAGGCCGCGTCCTGCGAGCCCTGGCGATCGGCGCGAGAAAGCTTTCCCACCGCAGCCAGACGCTGCTCGACGCGGACAAGCCGCAAGACTGGGCGAGCGATCGAGCTGAGTGACGCGGTTCACCGCCTCGGCAAAAGCGGCGTTTCGTTGCGTTCGTTCTTCACGCGGATCGCGGCGACCCACACCTGGCTGTCGGCGCCGCCGAAACCCAGTCGCTGGCCGCGACGCTCGGGGTTCATCAGCTCAGGCGGGATGCGGAAGATCAGGGTGTCCCACTGGGGTTTTTTGGAGAGCGGTCGCTCGGGCCTGATGCTGTTCCACTCGCCCGCGCGCGTGTTGATCACCAGGCCGCTGAGCTGCGACTCGCCCCAGACCTCCATTTCGACCACGACGGTCTTGGCCGGGTCGGGCACGGTGACGGTAAAACTGGCCCAGCCGGCGCGGTTGTCGCCCGGCCCGGTCTCGTCCGAGTTCCAGCATCGTCGCCCGCCCTTGGTTTCGGGCTCGCCGAAGCCTTGGGCCGGCACGCCGAGGTCGGAGAACATGCTCCATTGGCTGGCGTGCTTCACGGCTTCGGGGACTTGGCAGAAGCCGAGAGCCTTGCGTCCGGCGGCCTGGGCCGCCAAAAGGGCGGCCGGGTCGCCCGTGTTCTGCACGCGTTCCTCGTGCTCCAGGGCCTCGATCATCCAGTAGCCGTAGCGGAACGTGGCGGCCACCTTTTCGATCCGCTCGCGGACGTTTTGAGGGCAGTCAAGCTTTTCGGCCTGCTCCAGGGCAGCCATCGCGCGGTCCAGGCCGGCCCGATCGTACAGGCCGGGGACCTGGGTGCGCGGGTTGTCGCTGTAGGACCGGCCGGTGGCGCGCACCGAGTCGGCCACGGCCTGGTAGAAGTCGCTCATCGGCCGGGCGGCCGGGCCGAACATGCCGTCGATCCACTCCTGGGCCGCGGCCTGCGGATCGGCGTCCGGGTCCCAAAGCAGCCGCGCGATCACGTAGTAGAGCGGCCCGTCCAAGGGCCAATCGGAAAGTGTGCTCTGGCAGTAGTAGCGGCGGATCCCCAAGTGGTAATAGTGTTTCACGTCGGCGGCGAACGGCTCCAGCACGGGGCGCGGCAGACGCCACCACATGGACTTGCTGACGTAGCTGTAGATCATCACTTCGGGGCTGACCGCGATCCAACGCTGCACGAGGTCGTTGAACTGGCGGTTGGCCTCGGAGGTCGGATCGGCGACGGGGCGGCTGTAGTCGGCCGGGGCGTAGTGGCACACGAAGGGCACGACGCCCGGCGCGGGGCGGATCGTGTCGGGCGGCTCGGCGTAGTTCACGTAGGCCAGCACGAGCAGCTTGCGGTCGGGGTGCTTCCGCCCCACGCGCTCGGCCACCTGGTTGGCAAACCAGAACAGCCGGTCGCCCTGGAACGGTTTTTCGCTCGCCAGGCCTTGCTTCGTGGTCCTCGCTCCGCAGAGCTTGCGGTCGAGTTCCGTGCAATCCGGGCATTCGCACCAGCCGTAGCCGTCGTTGGGGCTGATCGAGACGAGGCGCGCGGCGGGGTCGGCGTCGAACAGGCGGATCACGTTGGCGGAGAACGCGTCGGCCAGTCCCGGCGCGGTCACGCACAGCTGGCCGGTAGTCGTCTGGCTGGCCACGCGTTTTCCGTTCAGCAACGGGTACCACTCGGGATGGGCCTCGAAGTACTTTTCAGGCGGCATGATTTGCACGAAGGCGTGCACGCCCTGGACCTCGCGAGGCCAGTAGAAGCAGCCGCCGTTGGTCGAGGCCGTTTCGGGGGCAAACAGGCCGTTGAAGCCCATCTTCAGGCCCCACTGCTCGGCCTCGGGCTTGCTGCGCGCGGCGAACAGGCGCCAGGCGAAGGCCGGACGCGCATCGACTTCGAGCCGGCCCGCGTCGATCGTGCGGACGCGGGGCACCAGCTCGTTTTCGGGCTCGGGCGCCAGCCAGCGGCAACCCAGCGATTCGAGGAACCGGTAGACGGCATACCGCGTCCCCCGATCGCCGCCGCCGCAAACGATCACGCCACAGGGTACGCTGCGCACGACGACTCGTTCCTCGTCGGCCGGTGAGAACTCGGGCAAGTGCTTGCGCGCGTGTTCGGTGGGACCGACGTCGATCCGCGCAGTGGGCGGGACTTCGGGCTCGGAGACAATCGGCAATTCAGCCCCGGAGATTTTCTTCAGGTACGACGCCAACTCCTCGGCCGCCTTCTGGACCGCGGGTGTGGCCTGGCGGGGCACGACGATCGCCGCGCGGGCCTGGCCGTCCTCGACCAGGACGACCGGAGCCGAGGCTGCCTCGGCGATCATGGCGTCACACAAAAAGACCAGCAGGGACAGGCGAAAAGCGAGACGGGGCATGCGAGTTCCTCCTGTGACCGATGGAATACACCCAGCAGCCCGACGACACCAGGTGCCGGAAATCTGACGGCGAATTGTACTTCAGCGGATCGGCTCCGCCGTGCGATACACCCACAGGTAACGGCGGTCGTAGATAACTGCCTCGTTCGCGCCGTCGCCGTCCCAATCGACGATTTTGGTGGCGAACCCGTAGCCGAGGTCGTCGCCCCGCGCCCCCGGCGGAATTTCGCGCTCGGGCTGGCGCGAGTTCGGCGGCGGCTCGAACTCCAACGCGATGCTGCCGTCGCCGTCCATGCCCCACGGCCAACCGCCGTCGCTGAAGATCACGTAGTCCTTGGCGGGCTGGCCGGCGCGCGGGATCGCCAGCGGCTTGATCGGTCCGTTGCGGTGGAATCGGCGGCCCTCGCACACCTTGGGGCAGCCCAGCGGCCAGCGCCGCGGCGTCGGCCGTTGCCACAGCTCCCGGCCGTTGGGATCGTACAGCACCAGCGGCCCGTCGGCGTTGTAGACGGCGACTTGGAACTCGGAATCATCGCGGAACCGGCCCAGCGCGCAACCCTGCGGGTGCGGGCCGGGATGCGCAAACAGCGTCCGGCCGCCGCTTTCGACCAGATACGAGCGGTTGGAACCGGCAAATGCCAACACGAGTTTCCCGCAAGCAAGCCGGCGCACGTCCGTGTAGTCCACGTGTTCCTTCCCGGCGTCGAGTTTGGCGGGGTCAATCGCGTCCACCGTCCACGCGACCTTGCCGGAGGGCTTCACAACGCAGTAGCCGACGAGGAATTCGTTCCCTTGGTCCCCGTCGAGGTCCAGGGCCAGGATGTGATGGCCGGCGCCGGGAATTGCGACCGGCCCCCACACCGGTTTGAGCTGGGCATCGAGCGCGATCAGCGGCTCGCCGTACCGCCACTGGCCGTAGCCGCCTTCGCCGTTCTTGACGACGACCGCCGCTTCGCCGTGAGCGACCCGCTCGCCAAGCACTTGCACGATGTAGAAGTTGTCCTCCGGCATCTGGGCCTCCGCGCGCACGAGGCCGGTCAGGCCGTCGAGCAGGCAGACCCGGGCTCCATCGGCCAGCGCCACTTCCAGCTGCCCGTCGCCGTCCACGTCGCCCGCCGCCACGCAGGACTCGTACGCGTGGCTGGTGTAAGGCCGGTCCACCGGATTCGGAGTGCCCCAAGTCCACAAGCGCGTGCCGTCCTGCCGGAACGCAATCAGGCAAGTGGACTTCGGCAGCGCCGGTTTCACTTGCGGCAGACCCGCGTACAATCGCGCGCCAAACACGGCCGGCCCTTGATAAGCGATCACCTCGGGCCGGCCGTCGTGGTCCAGATCGACAAAGAACAGCTCCGCGCCGTGAAACTCCGCGACGGAGAGTTCTTGGGCCAGCTTGAGGCGGACCATGGCGCTCGTTGCCGGCGCCAAGGCAGGCCGGTCGTCCCGGCGGACGTCTTGCTTCGCCTGGCCGGGCGACGCCACTTGGCCGAAAGAAAGCAGAGCCCACAAGGCAATCGAGAACATTTCCATAACAGATTCCTTCTCTGCCGGTGAGAATTTTTGCCGCTGACACGCGCTCGCAACGAGCCGAAATAGTCTACCCGTTTTCGTCGGCGGGAACTACCACGACGCTGCCGGACACCGAGAACCTGCGTCAGCGCTGGACGCTGAGGCGCTGCCCGGTAAGATGGATGGCCGAACGAGCCAGGATCGGTTCCGGGCTCGCGGCCAAACGCGCTTTGAGATGGTTGTTTGGAGATCGGTCATGGCTTTTTTCAGGGAAACTCGATATCGGGAAGCGGTCCTGGGGTTGTTTCTGTGTTCCGCCGTTGCTGCCGTGACGTGGTCGGGGGAACCGGCCGCCGTCGCACCGTCTCCTTCTCTGCCTGCGATGGTTCGTCCGGTTCCGCAGCAGGTGTTCGCGCCCCGGCCCTTCGGCCAAGTGTCCGTCGAGTTGATTGGGAAGTACTACGGCTCGATTCATCAATGGGGCGGGATTGTCATGAAACAGGTACAGCCTGTGGCTGGGCGTCCAGGCTGGTGCTATCTCGGATTGCCCCAACACACCGAGGACGATGTGCGGCCGACGGCTTACGCGGCCATGGTGCTCGGCTTTCTGGCCAAGTACCAACCGCCGCAATCCCGTGCGGACCGCAGGGATGCCGAGAAATGGCGTGCATCGGCGATCAGCCTGCTGCGCTACTTGACGGCCGCCCACGTTTCGGGCGGCGGCACCTGCCTGAACGGGAAACCCTGGGGCAACCAGTGGCAATCGGCGATGTGGGCCCGGGCCGCCGGCATGGCCGGTTGGTTTCTGTGGGACGACCTGGACCGCGACCTCCAGACGGCCGTCGCCCGGCTGGTCGAATTCGAGGCGGACCGCTTCCTGCGGCAGGCTCCGAAGAGCAGTCTGCACAACGACACGGGCGCGGAAGAGAACGCCTGGAACGCGCTGATCACCTCGCTGGCGTGCAACATGATGCCGGCGCATCCCCGCGCCAAGGACTGGGAGGAATCCTCGCTGCGCTATCTGTACAACACTTTTTCGGTCGCGGCCGATGCCCGCGACGCCACGCCCGGCGATGGGGGCAGACCGATCAACGAGTGGGTGACCACGGTCAACGCCCACGACGACTTGACCGTGGAGAATCACGGCCTGGTCCACGTCGGATACTTGAAAAATGCGATTTCGGAGGTCCAGGAAAACGCGCTCCCCTGGTTGATCGCAGGGCGAGCGGTGCCGGCGGCCTGTGGGCACCACCGTCGTGAGGTCTTTGAACTCTTGATCGACTGCATGGCGTGGGACGGCGGGACGGTCTACTTCGCCGGAACGGACTGGAAGATCTACCATGAGCATTGCAGCGAAATCGTCTTGTACACCATGCTGAGCCTGCAGACGGCCGACCGCCGGGCCGCCTTTCTCGAAGCGACGGCCTTGGCGTGGCTGACCCGCCAGCAGCAGGCCGAAGGGGGATACTACAACGTACGCCGCGATCTGGAATACGGCGGTCTGTGCGCCACCCGGTTGATCGTCTGTTGTTTGGCGCACGGTTTGATCGGGCCTCCGCCCGAGCCGATCACGGCCGCCGATTTCGACCGCTTGGCGGCCGGGACTCGCCATCTGGCTGCGGGCAGGACCGTGGTGCATCGCACGGCCGGCAAGTTCGCCTCGTTCACCTGGGCGCAGAAACGCATGGCCCTGGCGCTGCCGCGCGACGGAACGTGGGTGATCTGGCCTCACTTCGCCTCCTATCTTGGAATCTTCGATGGCCAGGATTCCTCGCACCGCAACGCCCGTTTGGAGAACATCGACGTGGACGTACAGCCGGACGGTTTCCGCATTTCCGGCACACTGCTCCGCTGCAAGGGCCAACTCATCCAGGATTTCTGCTTCGCCTCGCCGCCGGGCGACTACACGGTCTACATCGAGCGGCTGCAAGCCGAAAAGGACTTCCGCCCCCAGTCGCGGGAAACGGGCGTGATCGGCTTGGAGTACCCTCTCGGTTCCAATCATCGCGTCCTGGCCGGGCCGTGGGGTACGGTGAAAACCACGGGATACGGCGGCCAAGCCAGGGTACATGCGCTGCACGGCAATTGGCTGAACATCGACAACCAGGTCGGCTACGTGGTCCTCCGGAGCGGCGGCCGGGGAAACGTGATCCGCTACCACGATGAAAGCCAAGGGTTCGGCCGCGTGCCCCAGTTGCAGGAGTGGATCAGCCTGGTGGGCGAGCCGGATGCGGAGCCGCCTGCGAACCCCCGTTGGGACTGCGTGGTTACCTTCTTGAACCAGACGGCGAAGGACACGGAGCGTTGGGCAACCCGCGTGCAGTTTTCCGTCCAGGATCGTCAGGCCCAGTGTACCATCGGCGAGGAAACGTTGGCCGTCGAGTTCTCGACAAGGCGGCAGCCCCAAGAACAGTGACAGACGCAATGCGGTCGACCACCCGTCGCGACCTCGCTGTTTTCAATGACCGGGTTCTTCAATCCTTGATTCCCAGCCGCGCCGCGCGGGCTTTCTGATAGGCGTCGTCCTTGACGGCGCTGCCGCAGATGCTCCATTCGTAGGCTCGGGTCTCGCCGTCGCCGTAGCCGCAGATGTCGCGCGTCGACGAGATCCGCTCGAAGACCAGCTTATACAGCTTGCGGGCCGGCAGCGTGTCGCCGTACTTCAGGCCCAGCTTCTGCAGCACGTCCAAGTCTTTCTTTTGGTCGCGCAGGGCCATGCTGCGGCCGCCCACGCACAGTTTGTTGACCGGGTCGTACTTGCCGCACGGCGGACAGATCATGCACACGCCAGCGATCAAGGTCACCGGGATGTCGGGCTGCTTCTGGATCGCGTCGATCGCTTCGAACAGGTTGTCTTCTGAGATCGGCGCGAGCTTGTCCTTGCCGCCGTGGAAGCAGCTCATGCACAACAGGTGGTGCGGCCGGATTTGCAGCGTCTTCGCCTGGTAGACGGCCGCCGCGGTCGTCTTCTTGTACTGCGCCTTCTCGGCCGGGTCGCGGGGCGGAATAATGGCGTGGATCCCCAGCTTGTGGCCCTTCTCGTAGTTGCCGCTGTCCGCCTGCGTACAGCCGCGCCACGTGTCGGACGTCTGGGTTTCGTATCCGCAGATGCCGCGGGTCTGCGGAATCTTGGCCAGGACGCGTTCGAAAATGTCGATCGCCGGCCGCGTATCGCCCGGCGCCAGGCCCAGCTTGTGGATGATGTCCAGGTCGCGTTTGGCGTTGAACAGCTCGCCCTCGGCGGTGTCCTCCGCGTGGCCGGGATTCTGGTAGCGGTACACGGTGTCCACATTGCAGCGGAGCGTCACCGGCAGCTTGGGGTCCTGTCGCACCGCCTCGAGGATCGCGGTCAACCGCGGATCGCCCAAATCGCCGGTGCATCCCGCGCCCAGCCGGCAGATGACGCACATCAACTGGTAAGGCCGCACCGGCAGCGAGGGGAATCCGCTGGCCGCGA
This sequence comes from uncultured Pirellulaceae bacterium, assembly GCA_964409865.1. Classification (GTDB taxonomy): domain Bacteria; phylum Planctomycetota; class Planctomycetia; order Pirellulales; family Pirellulaceae; genus Anammoximicrobium. Next base: position 10,190 of record CAYPGE010000117.1, on the reverse strand, counting down.
GCGGGCTGGCTTCGTTCGCCGTGGCGAGACACCTTTCATCCAGTACCGGCAGTCCCAGGGCAGCGGCCGCCCCGGCGGTGGCAAACTTGCGTCGCGTGATTCGGTGGCTCATAATCGTCTCCTTGGGGGGCAGGCGTCCTCGAATACCGATGAATTTGAACTCGTTGCCAGCGGGCAACAGATCACGTGCGATCACTTGATTTGCCTGGATCAGGGAGACTTCCGGCGTTGGACGCGAGATCCGACGCCAAGAACGATCCGGCAGGCATCGTTGACACGTCCGGCCCAACGCAAGGCGGCGGCGGCTTGAGCCTTGGTTGCGTGAAATCCCGGATACCGAGCCTCAACGGCAAACTGGATGAGGAACTTGAGGCCCCGTCGCAGCTTCTTGAGGTGTGGGTAATCCGTCAACAATAAACCGAGCAGGTCTTCCAAGTTGTGTGTGCGCGGTATGTTCCGGCCGAGTTCAACCAAGACCGCCTTGAGGTACTTCTCGGCTGACTGCTGGCAACAAAAACAAACCAGGTCATGCATTGGCGGCCGGCCGGGTGCCAGTTTTTGTGCGCCGCGAAGATCGGTCTCGGCCTTTTGCACCCAGTCGCGAGTTATCCTTTTCATACAAGACCTCTCCCTTGGCCATCACCTCCTTCAAGAACGAGTCGCCCTCCGCCAATCGCCAGGCAAGGTTTCTGGGGGTTCGCACCAACAGGTCGAGTGGAAAATTGTAGTCCACCGACAGCCGAATCCGCATGGCCTGACCAAGTTCATTTCGCGCCGGCATAATCACGAGTATGTCCACGTCGCTGTCGGCGTGGGGAGTTCCGCAGGCGTGCGAACCGAAGAGAATGATCTTGTCAGGTTGGAAACGCTTCGCCACTTCGCTGGCAAAACGCCGAATCGCGCGTCGCGGAACGTTCGCGCCGCGATACCAACGGCGTGGTACATCCCTCTGCGACTTGCTGCGATGCTGGTTCATGTTTGCATCCTACCATATCATTCCTGAGAGGTCGCCCCAGTCAACAGCCGCGTTTGTGTGACCTCGGCCGGCTTCAGGTGCATGTCCATCCAGCCGAAGATCAGTTCTCGCGATTCGTGGGCCACGCTGTGTCCCCGGCCGTGCATGTAGAAGGCGAAGTTCTGCGGCGCCTTTTCCAGTTCGTAAACGTCCATGATCCGCAGCAGCATCAGCGCTCGCTGCCGCTGCGTGAGCGGGTCGCCGTCGTTCAGGCCCGCCAGGTCCATGAACGGCCGCGGCGCGATCAGGGCGATGATCTCGTGCATGTCGATCGGCGGCAGCTTGCCTTCCAGCAGACCCGCGCGCAGGGGCTTGAGGTACACGTACCAGCGGTCGCGGGCCCATTCTTGCACCCTTTTGTTGTGCCGGAAGAACGTGGCTCCGCAGTTGCAGGCCGAGGCCTTGATTCGCTCGTCGTAGGCCGCCAGGAAGTACGTGCCGTGTCCGCCCAGCGAATGGCCCAACGCCCCGATCCGCTCCGGATCGACCTCCGGCAGCGACTGCAGCACGTCGATCGCGATCGCATGCTCGAAGGTGAATTTGCCCACCGCGGTCCACTCCGGATGCTTCTGGTAGAAACGAGTCGTATCGTAGGGGCCTTCGGGCGGAATGCGGTGCCCCGAAACGAAATGATCGGGGGCAATCACCACGTAGCCTCGCCGGCACAGTTGATCGAGCCAGGCCTTGTCCGGATTACCGCTCAGGCCGGCCGTCTGCTCCTTGCCCTGGGCCGTGGTGCCGTGCAGGGCCACGATGGCCGGAGCTTTGCCGTCGAGTTTCAGCGGAATTCCCAGATAGGCGTGCGCCCGTTCGTCCTGCTCCACGTTGTAGCTGACCAACTGCCGGCGATAGAGGCCTTCCACTTCGACCGTTTCATGGACTTGCAGGTCCAACGGCGGCTTGGCCGGCTTGCGATCGTCGCGGATCAAGTCCAGATAACGTTGTTTGAGCACCTGGCGGCGGGCCTGCCAATCCTCCCGCGTCTGGACGCCTTCCAACAGATCGTCCCAGGATGAAACGATCGGCGGCGGATCGGAACGCATACGCTGCGGCGGTTCGGCCGCGGTGGCCGCGACAGCCATCAGCAACAACAGAGACGTCGCCACGAACTGCGAATTCATTGGGGTCACCTCTCAAATTTCTGATAAAAACGATGGCGTACCATCCTCGCGGCGAAGGAAGTCAACGGGAGCGCCGGACCGACGTCGTATCGTCCTCGCCACGGCCGCCCGATGCGTCTGGCGCGGAAACCACTTCGAAGACGTGCTCCGTGTCGACGTCCGTCCGAATCCGGAGTATCGAACCAGTTTGCTGGAAGTCGGACATCGGCTTACCGTCGCGCGACACGGCGGCGCCGGGCGGAATCTGCTGGCAGACGATCTCCGTCGTCCCGCGGAAGGCAGGGCGGCCCTTGAGCACCGTGAACCGCAGCACCGGCGCGCGGTACTCGGCCGTGCGGACGTAGACGTTGGGATAGTCGACGTGCGCCAACGTGGGCTGGTCCGGCGGCGGCCGGCGGTCGGTGCGAAACAGCTGCCGCAGCGAATCGCGGTCCGTGGCCAGCGCCGCCGCGACGTTGCCCGTGGTCACGATCTGCAGCGGGTCGTCCGTGTAGTAGTAGCACTCGGAGTGTCCGTCGCCGTCCATGTCCGCCGCGCGGCCATATTTTGCTTCCAGCCAGCGGAGGATTCCTTGGGCTGCTGCTCCGTTCCGGCCCTCGACCTGGACCGCCGCCAGGGGCAGGAACGAATTGCTGAGCGGCAGCGAACCCCCGGCACAGCAACCGATGATCAGGTTGTTCTCTGCGAATCGCTGGCCGGGTTCCGGATACTTCCAGCGGGCTTTTGCGAGCAGGTGCTGCCAGCCCTCGTGCGCCAGCTCCGTCGAGGGAAACCAGGGATAACCCCAGCCCAGCGTCCAGCCGTCGGCGCCGATGTCCCCCGTGGGCACGAACATTCGGCTGGCCTGATGATACGTCACGTAGAACAACTCGCCTCCCGGCGAATTCGGGAATCGGAAGTGCTTGGACATCCAGGCGAACCACTTGTCGTTCACCTGCGCGTACTGCGTGCCGTGCAGGAGATCGAACAGCAGAAACGACGCGGCGCTGTGCGAGTTGCAGGTGGCGAACACCAGCCCCGGCTCGCAACAGATGCCGCCGCCCACATTCCGCTCGCTCTGCACGTGCAGACGCTCGACGGCCTGCTGCAAGTTGTAATGCAGCCGGCGGCCGTCGCGCCAGACGAAATCCCAGCCCGCCTGCGAGTACCGCGTGTCGCCGGTCAGCAGCTCGTACAGACACATCAGCTGGGTGAGATGGCCGGTATACATCACGTTCTCGTACAGGCACGGATCGGGCGGGCCATCGCCGTAGTTCCAATAAGTCGTGACATAGGACCACACCCGGATATCGATCATCCGCTCGCACAGGTCGCGCAACTGCTGCTGGACCAGTTCCCGGTAGGCCGGCGTGTTGGCCGCCTGGACCGCGCAGCCGTAGCCGGCAAAGGCCAGCTGATATCGCAGGCTGGTGGTGCCGAGCTGGACGCCGTCGTCGTGCCAGACCGGCCACGGCTTGGCGGTCCGGTCTTGTAGGAAGGTCAGCTGTGAGAACCACCGGCCCAGCGCCAATTCCCGGTCCGTCAGACCCTCGCCCCAACGCGCCGGCGCGTTGGTCACGGCCTGACCCGCTTCCTGAGCGAAGGTTTCGCTCGGAACCACTGCCGACGAGATGTACAGCATCAACACCAGCCACAGGACAGCGACCCGCCTCAACCCAGGAGTACGATCGTGCCTCATCGCGGACCCCTTTCACGTTTCACATGCGAACGATTATAAATGCCTGTGCGAAAGTTTGTAGTGCCGGCTTCCGCCCGTCGTCCTCGGAAGGGGCCGCGAGAGTAGAACGGATTTCAATCCGTTCGGAACGGAATGAATTCCGTTCCACGAATGGCACGCACGGCGCACGCAACCTGCGGAATCAAACTCTGCCCTCTTCCTTAGCAGCCTTGAACTCAATAACCACCTCAAGATAGCGATTGCCAAAGGAGGTCTTGTGAGCAACCTAATCCGCCGCACGTTCATCTTCTTGACGGTCATCGCCGCCGCCGGCGTCACGGGATGGTCCGGCGAAGACCTGCTGCCACCGGCGCCCGAGGGCTCCTTCAGCATCGTGGTGATTCCCGACACGCAGGCCTATCGCGGCCAAGGCGCCAAGGCCACGCCCGACAGCCACGAACCGGTGACCAACGCCGTGTTCGACGCTCATATCCAATGGATCGTCGATAACCTCACCGCGCAGCGGATCGTGTTCGTCAGCCACGTGGGCGACATCGTCGATCGCAACGTGCCGGAACAGTGGGCCGTGGCCCGGCAGGCGATGGACCGCCTGCACCAGCGCGTGCCTTACGCGATCGCGCTGGGGAACCACGACCTGAAATCAAGCGGCGATGCGGCGCTGTTCCAGCAGCACTTCCCGGCCGGGCGGTTTACCGATTTTCCCTGGTACGGCGGCACTCCGTCCGACGAACTGGACTCCAAGTACGGCAACAACGCCAACAGCTTTCAACGGTTCTCGGCCTGCGCGTTGGATTTCGTGTTTCTGCACCTGGAGTGCAACGCCCCGGACGCGGTGCTCCAATGGGCCGACCGGGTGCTGGCCGAGCACGCTTCGCGCCGAGCCATCGTGGCCTCGCACATGGGCCTGGGACCGCTGCTGCAGCCGAAGCAGCCGGAGGATTTCTTCGCCGCGCCCAAGGGCCGCATGCAATGGAAGAAGGTCCACGGCTCGTTGGGCAACACGCCGCAGCAGATGTGGGACAAGTGCTTTCGCCGACATGCGAACGTGTTCCTGATCCTCTCCGGCGATCAGAGCCGCACGCAGGCCCTGCGCCAGGTCTCGCAGAACGACGCCGGCCGGCCGGTCCATGAAGTGCTCTCCGACTACATGGCGACCACGGGCACGCCGGACTGCTGGCTGCGGATCTGCCGCTTCCTGCCCGCGGAGAACCGGATCGACGTCTTCACGATCGACTCGCGCACCGGGCGCTTGTGTCCCGGCACGAAACTGGTGCCGCAGCGCGACGCGCACCAGTTCAGCCTCCCGTACGCCATGACCGGTTCATGATCCCGGCCGGACCAGGGGCAAGCGGAAACCGGCAGAAGCGTCTCCGCTTACTGCTTCAGAAAATACTCATTCAGCTTCGGGTCCGTATGCCGGACGGCGGAGCCCGTGTGGACGTTGGCCACTTCGGTGATGATGGCTCCTTCCGGTCCGGCATATTGCCAGTGCCGCGACTCGACTTTGGCCAGCTTGACAAACGTCCCCGGCGTAGCGACGACCTCGTGCTCCGTGGTGACTTTGCCGTCCCAGTGGAGTTTGGGGACGATCACGTCCTTGCCCAGATTCGGCTCGCCGATGCCCACGACATGACTCACGCCCCAGCGCACCAGCCATCCTTCGCGTTTGGCCGGGTTCCCTTCGCCCTCCACGTGCCAGTGCTCCGGCAGCATCTGGCCGGGCAAGAGAAAGATGTCCATCATCATGTAACGGTCTTCCACGTTGTTGACGAAGATGTAGGCGGCCAGACCGACCTTGGTGAATTTGCCTTGGCCGTAGTCCGAGATCCACAGCCCGTCGCGGAAGCCCGGGAAGATCGGGTAGCCGTGGTACTTGCAGAGAGCCTCGACAGCATCCTTACCCTTTTCCACGTCGAATTTGCCGTCGGCGCCCAGCAGTTCTTCGTCTTGGTAGTGAATCTTGGGTTTCCCGCCGCCGGCCTGGGGCGCGGCGTCCGCCGTCTGGGTAGTCGCCGTGACGGCGGCCAAGGCGGCGACCGAACCAGCGGTCTTGAGCAGTTCGCGTCGATGCATGGTTTTCCCTTTCTCTCGTGGAAACTGAAAATCGGAGGTGGCAATCAGGGATGATAGTTCACGTGAGCCCGGAAGGAAACGCCCCCCAGGCCCAAGATGTTCCCCGCCGGACGGGTCCGTGAAGGATCGCGGATCGCCGGGGGCGGGTTCGTTCTTCAGCACCTCAGCGACTCGAGAAGTTGGCAGGTTCGGTCAGCGGCACCGACTTGTTCCAGGACCAGTTGGCGGGCTCGCCGGCCGAGTTCGGCGGCGAAATCGGGCTCGGCCAGGCAGCGGCGGACGAAGGCGGCAAGTTGCTCGCCGTCGGCGACGACCACGGCGGCTTGGCGCGCAAGCATCAGGGCCACCACATCGCGAAAGTTGCTGGTCTTGGGGCCGAACGCGACCGCCGCGCCGTATGCGGCGGGCTCGATCATGTTCTGACCGCCCCGGGCGCCCATGCTGCCGCCGACGAAGGCGATCTGCGCCGTGCCCCACCAAGCGCCTAGTTCGCCCATGGCGTCCACCAGCAGAACGCGGGCCCGCGGGTCGCTGCCGTCTTCTTCCAGCCGGCGGCGGCGCTGCCAGGGGAGGCCCGAACGGTCCAGCAACTCGGCGACTTCCTGGAACCGTTCCGGGTGCCGCGGGGTGACGATCAGACGCAGTCGCGGGTAGGTGGGGGCCAGTTCGCGGTACACGTCCAGCGCCAGCTGCTCCTCCGGCTCCTGCGTGCTGCCGGCCAGGAACACCACGTCGTCGGGGCGGATGCCGGCCAGGTCGGCCAACTGCCGCGTTTTCGGATTGTCGCGATCCGTCTGGGCGCCGTCAAACTTGACCGAACCGGTCCGGTACACGGACTGGGGCCGCGCGCCCAGCCGGCAGAATCGCTCGGCGTATTCGTCGTTCTGCGCCGCGATCGCATCCAGGGACTGCAGCAAGCGGGCCACCAGGGGGCGGACGCGTTGGTAGCCGCGAAAACTGCGATCGCTGAGCCGTCCGTTGACGACGGCCACCTTGGCGCCGTGCTTCTTCGCCGCCCAAATCAGATTGGGCCAGAGTTCCAATTCCGCCAGCACCAGCAGGTTCGGACGGATGCGCTTCATCGCCGACCGCACGGCCCAGCTGAAGTCCAGCGGGCAGTAGAAAACCGTGCGGGGGGCGTATTTCACCTTGGCCAATTCAAATCCGGTCTTGGTCGTCGTGGAGATCACGCACACCCAATCCGGGTGCTGCTGTTCCAACCGCGTCAGCAGCGGGCCCAGCAGGTTGACTTCGCCGACGCTGACCGCGTGCAGCCACACGCAGCGCTCCGTCCCTTGCCGAACCGGGACGCGGCCCAACAGTTTGGCTCCGAAGCCCGCCCGGTACTTGCCCTTCCGGATCGCCGCGTAGACCAGCCACGGCGAGCAGAGAACCAACAGCAGCAGGTAGACCAGGTTCAGCAGGTAAGGCATGAGGCGACTTGGCTGCCGTAGGGTTGAGTCAGTCGGTCAAGGATTGATCGCGCGGTTGGGGCCCAACATCGCACACGGCCGAGTTACACCCCACTCATTTTTCGCATGCAGCAATTCTTGTATTTCTTACCGCTGCCGCAGGGACAGGGGTCGTTCCGCCCCACGCGCGGGCCGCGGTTGCGAATCGTCTCGACGACCACCTCGCCTTGGCTGTTCTGGATCGCCTGCTGTTGCTGTTTGGCGATATCGCTGGCGGTCTCGGCCGCGGCGTGGCTGGCGGCGGTTTCCACAAAGGTGCTGCCGACGAAGCCTTCGTCCAGCTGCTCCATGCGGTACACCAGGTCCGTGACGCGTCCGCCGATGGACTCCCACATCGACTCGAACAGCCGCATGCCTTCGCGTTTGTATTCCACCTTGGGGTCGACCTGGGCGTACCCGACCAGGCCCACGGAGCTGCGCAGGTGGTCCATCGCCAACAGGTGGTCTTTCCAGGCGGCATCGGCAATCTGCAGCAGCACCGCACGTTCCATGCGGCGCATCTCGGGGCGGTAACGCTCTTCCACGACGTCGCTGAGCTTGCGTTCCAGTTCCTCGCGCGTCAGCCGCCGGAGATCTTCTTCGGCGATCTCGCAGTCGAAGGTCGAGTTCATCCAATCCGTCAACGACTTCAGGACGCCGTTGCTGCCGGCGGTCCCCGGCGCCGACTGACTGTCGTCCGTGCTCAGGAACAATTCGGCCACCTTCTGGCGTACTTCGCTCAACAGCTGCTGAGCCCGCTGCTGGTACGCCCGGCTATGTTCCATGAGCACCGCGCGGATATCTTCGCGCTGCTTGTGTTTGAGGTCTTCGAGCGACAGCGGGGCCTCGAATCGCTGGCTGGCCCAGGCGATCAGGTTTTCGCGGTCCAGCCGCGACCGGCCGGCGCCCGACGAGAAGCGATACAGGGCCGCCATGACGGGGTACTGCGCTTCCTTTTCATCGTAAGCCTTCACGGCCCGGGCATAGACCAGGTCTTTCAGCTCATTCGGCTCCAGTTCCCGCACGTCCTCAAAGTCCAGTTCGATGCCGAACTTGTGCTTCACCCACCCGATGGCGCTGCGCAGGCCGAAATCCTCCCGCAGGAAGGGGGCGCCTTCGTCCAGTTCCACACGGCCGATGGCTTCGCGCGCCCGTTCGATGAGCAGCTCGGCGGCCCCCTCGCGGCCGGCCTTGCGCAGGTCCCGGTCCCGCAGATTCAGGCCCCAGCGCGCATTGGCGAACTTGGTCAGCGCCAGCCAGTTCCATTCTTCCGAGTTTTCCTCGTCGCCGACCTCCGGCAAGTTCTCTTCGATGGCGTCCAGCACCTGGGTCTCAGCGAACTTCTCGGCTTCGTCCCGCGCATAGCGTTCTGCCTGGGCAAAGTCCATGCCCCGGAAATCGCGGGGCTCCAGGGTCGTCGCCAGCCGCTTGCCGGCCCATTCCGTGAACGTCTCGACGCCGAAATCGCGGCCCAGATAGGTCCCCAGGTGATGATCGATCTGGTGCCGGACCGATTCCAGGATCAATTCCCGGCAGCTGGCGCCGTCCAGGATCCGCTGCCGGTAGCCGTAGACCCGCTTCCGCTGCTCGTCCATCACCTCGTCGTATTCCAGCAGGTGCTTGCGGCTTTCGAAGTGGCGTTCTTCGACCTTTTTCTGTGCCGCTTCGATCCGCCGCGTCACCATCCGGCTCTCGATCGCTTCGCCTTCCTTCATGCCCAGCGATTCCAAGATCTTCCTGACCCACTCGCCGGCAAAGATGCGCATCAAGTCGTCTTCCAGCGAGAGGAAGAAGCGGCTGCTGCCGGGGTCGCCCTGACGTCCGCAGCGGCCGCGCAGCTGGAGGTCGATTCGCCGCGCGTCGTGCCGTTCCGTGCCGATCACGTGCAGGCCGCCGATCCGTTTGACGTGGTCGCCCTCCTCCTTCATGTTCTCTTGGCGTTCGATTTCGGCGACCAGCGAGTCCCATTCCTCGCGGGGCACGTCCAGTCGCGTCTCGTACTTGTCCTGCAGCCGGGCCCAGGCCATGGTCTCCGGATTGCCGCCCAGGACGATGTCCGTGCCGCGGCCGGCCATGTTGGTGGCGATCGTGACGGCGGCCAGGCGGCCAGCCTGCGCGATGATCTCCGCCTCGCGCTTGTGGTGCTTGGCGTTGAGCACCTGGTGCTTGACGCCTCGTTTGTCCAGCATCGCCGACAGCCGCTCGCTTTTCTCAATCGACACCGTGCCGATCAGAATCGGCCGGCCGCGAGGCCGGATTTCCTTGATCTTGTCCTGGGGGATCGTCTCGCGGCGGCGCGTTTCGACGGCCTGGAAATCCACGGCGCCGTCTTGTTCCTTGAGGATCGTGCCGACGAGGGCTTGCCCGTCCGCCGTGGCGATCGCGTCGTAGCGGTGCATCTGCTCGATTTCGTCGGCCACCGCTTTGAATTTTTCGCGCTCCGTACGGTAGATCACGTCGGGATGTTCCAGACGGCGGAGCGACCGGTTGGTGGGGATGGCGATCACTTCCAGCTTGTAGATCTTCCAGAACTCGTTGGCCTCCGTCATGGCCGTCCCGGTCATGCCGGCGATCTTGTTGTACAGCTTGAAGAAGTTCTGCAGCGTGATCGTGGCCAGCGTCTGCGTTTCCTCCTTGATCTTGACGCCTTCCTTGGCCTCGACCGCCTGGTGCAGGCCGTCGCTCCACTGGCGGCCTTCCATCAACCGCCCGGTGAACTCGTCGACGATCACGATCCGGCCTTCCTTGATCACATACCGGACGTCCTTTTGGTACAGGTAGTGGGCCTTGAGGGAGTTGTCCAGCAGGTGCGGCCATTCCATGTTGCCGGCCGTGTAGAAGCTCTCGACGCC
>CAYPGE010000116.1:12428-21777 GCA_964409865.1 uncultured Pirellulaceae bacterium | reverse complement strand
CTGACGTCAGAATGCTCAGGGCTTACGCCCAAGTGCTGGTGGTTGTCACGACGCTGGCTTTCGGCTCTTGGCGGTGGTGATCGAGCTGACGAAGATCGCGATCAGTTCGTCGTTCTCATCGAGTAGCGGAGACAGACGCATTTCGGGCAGCAATTCAGCGCAGACGATCAAATCTAACCAGTATTCGGATTCGCGGAGTTCCTTGAGGCTGATCGCCATTTTGTGGACGAAGTCCTTCTTACTTTCCGCGGCGCGGGCTTCGGCGTAATTGGGACCACCCGCCGTGCCGCAACGCACCAATTGGGCGGCGATGTGCCGCCCCAAGCGTGTGTCGGGAAGCGCATCGACCACCTTGCCAATCCGCGCCGCAAACTCAGTCAACCGGCGCGCCAAGTCATCCCCCCGCCGCTTAACACGTTGAGCCATCTGCTTCTCTCCTCATGAATTGGTGTCCATTCTGCATTCGCTATTCTGTATTCAGTCTTCGCTCTTCATTCTCTCTTCGCTCCGTTCAGCACATCCACATCCCGCGTCAGCACGCCCTTTTCCAGGTGCAGCTCGCGGTGGGCCGCGTGCGCGACCTTGGGGTCGTGCGTGACGACGATGATCGTCTTGCCATAGTCGCGGTTCAGCGAAACGAGCAGTGCCATGATCTCCTCCGCCGAATGGGCGTCCAAGTCGCCGGTCGGCTCGTCGGCCAGCAGGATGTCCGGGTCGGACGCCAGGGCCCGCGCGATCGCCACCCGCTGCTCCTGCCCGCCGGAAAGTTCGTCGGGCCGGTGGTTCATGCGGTCCGCCAAGCCGACGATCTCCAGCGCCGCCAGCACGTGCTCGCGCCGTTCGCGGCGGGTGAGCGGCATCAGCGTCAGCGGCAGCTCCACGTTCTGATAAGCGGTCAACACGGGCAGCAGGTTGTAGGCTTGGAAAACGTACGCCACGTGGTCGCTGCGCCAGCGGGCGAGTTCGCGCGAGCTGAGCCCGGAGAGATTCTGTCCGCAGACGATGACCTGCCCCGAGGTCGGCGTGTCGAGGCCGCCCAGGAGATTCAGGAGCGTGGTCTTGCCGGAGCCCGAAGGCCCCATCAGCGCCACGAAATCGCCCCGGTCGATGGTCAGGCTGAGGTCGTCCAGGGGGTGGATGTCGGCGCTGCCCTTGTGATAGAGCTTGCTGACGTGGCGGAGTTCGATGATGGGCTGGTCGTTCACGTCGGGCAATGCTCTGTGTGGCTGTCTGTTCGCATGCCTACCAACATCGGAGAGAACGGAATGCAGAATCCAGAAGAGCGAATAGCGAATGCAGAGCCGCGAGCCCCGCATCTTGATCCATTCCGCCTTCAGTATTCGTTATTCAGTATTCGCAATTCACAATCGACAACCGTTCACCGTTCGGCGCGGGTCTCTGACCCCGCCGAAACCGCCGACCGAGGGCCTCCGATTTCGGTCTCCTTAGCGGTTCTTAATGCAGAATACCGAACACTGAATAGCGAATGCAGAGCCGCGAGCCCCGCATCTTGATCCATTCTGCCTTCAGTATTCGCAATTCAGTATTCGCTATTCGTTCGAATCTTCCGCTCCTTCGCCTCGCCGCGCTACTCCACGACTCGCACGTCGGCCGTGTCCCCGCTCAGCCGCTCTGCGCCGCGCACCACGACCTTGTCGCCCGCGTTGACGCCGCTCGAAATCTCGATCCGCTCGCCCAAATTGGCGCCGACGGTGACAGCCCGCCTGCGGGCCACGTCTTCGCTGACGACCCACACGAAATTGCCGCCCTGTCCCGACTGGACGGCCGATCGGGGCACGACGATCTTGTCCGGCACTGCGCCGGTTTCGACGCCGGGCGGCGCGTCGTCCGGCAGGAACCGCACGCGCACGCCCATGTCGGGCAGGACCGCCCGCTCGTCACGGGCCAGGAAATCCACGCGCACTTTCACGGTCGCCTTGCTGCGGTCGGCACGGGGCAGGATGCGGCGCACCTTGCCGGGAAAGACCTTTCCGGGGATGGCGTCCACGGCAATCGCGGCCCGCTGGCCGGGCTGGACGCGCGCCAGCTGCGTTTCCGCCACGTCGACTTCGGCCTGCAGCGAGGCCCAATCGGCGATCGTCACGATGGAGCCGCGGGCCATGGAGCCTCCGATGCTGATGGGCGCGACGATCTCGCCGACCTCGGCGGCCTTCTCGGTGACCATGCCGTCGAAGGGCGAGCGGATGAAGGACTCTTCGCGCTGGCTTTCCAGGACCTTGACGCGCGCGGCGGCGGTCCGCTGGCGCGCTTCCGCCGAAGCCACGGCGGCCCGCGCCGCGGCCGTTTGCGCCTGGACCACGGCAATCTGCCGTTCCGCCTCTCGTTTCCGCTGCAGGGTCCAAGCGATCTTGGCGTCCGCGGCGAGCACTTCCGTGCGGCGGTCATCGACCTCGGAGACGCCGAGAGCGGAATTGGCCGCCAGCTTCTCGTCGCGCGCCAGGCGGCGTTTGGCGTCGGCCAGGAGGATCTCGTACTGCTTGTTCTCGGCGGCCAGTGTTTCCAAGGGCGCCTCCGCGGCGGCGAGTTCGGCCTCGGCCTGCCGGGCAACTTGGGACAACCGCTGCACTTCCGCAGCGGCCTCAGCCACTTCCGCCTCGGCCTGAGCGATCGTCGCGTCCAGCTCGCTATGATCCAACTCCGCGACGACGTCCCCCTGCTTGACAAACTCCGCCTCGGCCACGTTCAACTTGGCCAGCCGCCCGGTGAACTTCGCGGCCAGCACCGATTGTCGGTCCGCGACGACATAGCCTGCGGCCGTCAGCTCCGGGCTGCCGTCCGCCGCTTCGCCCGCCGCGGCAGAAATCCTGGCGGCGGGCGCGACGCTGACTTCCGCAACCTGCAGGCCCCGCATCAGGCGCGGCGACAGGACCGCACCGGCAAAGACGACAACCAGGACCACCCACACCCAGGGCGACACCCGCCGCCGGCGCCGGGACCGGTCGATTTTCAACGCCGCCAAGCCATCCGAAGACATCATCACCGCTCCGCCCATGCACGCCGTCGCCGCCGGCCGAGTCTCCAGGTTCAACCAATTGGCCCGGCGCGAAGGGATGCACGAATTCTAACAAGCTGGATACCGCGCCGTCCATCCCGCAGGGGGGCCGGGGGCACGGATCGAGACCTGCCAAGGCACGTAGGCCGGAACAAGTCCGCGCAGTTCCGGAAGAAATTCCTCCGATTTTCGGCCGCTTGCCCATGCCGGAACTGCGGGGACTTGTTCCGGCCTACTTTCTCGTCATCATCCGTGCCAAGTCCCAACCTCAGTCACTTCAGCAACTCCAGCACCTCGTCGCGCGAGGGGAATGAAGTCTGCGTGCCCGGCTTGAGCACGGAACGCGTGGCAATGGCACCGGCGCGCCGGGCCGCTTCCAGCAGCCCCTGCCCCAGTCCCAGGAAGTACGCCAGGCTGCCGACGTACGCATCGCCGGCGCCTGTCGAATCGACGGCCTTGACTGCCTGAGCCGGGACGTGCTGCGCCGTATCGGGGGTGACGACCACGCTGCCGCGGTCGCCGAGAGTTAGAATCACGACTCCAGCTCCACGAGCTAGCAGCGCACGGGCCGCCGACTCGGCTTCTGCCAGTGTCCCGACGGGCATTCCTGTCAGCAACTGCGTTTCCGTCTCGTTGGGGCAGAACACGTCGCTGAGCCGGTAGACTTCTTCCGGCAGTTCCGGCCTGGCCGGCGCCGGGTTGAAGATGGTCGTGACGCCGGCCGCGCGGGCAAGCCGAAGGGCTGCCAGATTCGGTTCGAGTGGAATTTCGAGCTGGCAGACCAACACATCCGCAGCCGCGATTTCCGGCCGCGCTGCCTCGATCTCGGCGGGCGTCAACAGGTCGTTGGCGCCGGTGACGATGATGATCGAGTTGCGGCCGTCGGGATCCACGGCGATCGGGGCCACGTCGGAAAACGCCTGGTCGGTGAAGTGGACGTGCCGCGTGTCGATCCCCAACCGCTCGAAGTTCTTCCGTGTATCCTCGCCAAACACATCCCGGCCCAGCTTGGCGATCATCGTCACGCCGGCCCCCAGCTTGGCCGCCATCACCGCCTGGTTCGCCCCTTTACCGCCGAACCCCATCTGGAAACGCGTCCCGTGCAGTGTCTCGCCCAGGGCCGGCATCCGCGGCACGTAACTGATCAAGTCGATATTGCAGGCACCGACTACACAGATTCTTGGATGTGGATGCGTGCTGTTCATTGGCTCACCTCCCGCCGTAGCTGCCGTTGGGCAAGCGGTCGTACGGTTCCGGTTCCACATCCGGGACGTCGCGAAGGAATTCGTCGAACCCTTCAAGTGCCCCCCGTCGGGCTCGCTCTTCCATCGCCTCGTTGGGAAATACCGTCGATAGTTTTTCCACCAAGGCAACAAGCATGAGTCGGTCCAGGGACATCGACTGCTGTCGCGCCAATTGCAGAGCGCGCTCATGCACCTGATCGGGCAATTCGATCTGAATCGCACTCATGATTCCCTCTCCACCATCCGGAGGAATTCGAGCGGCGTCAACACTCGGACGCCATATTCTTCGGCACCGGCAAAGTCGCGGACGTTGTGCGTCACGATGAACTGAACCTGGGCGGCAACCGCCAGTTCGATGACAAAATCGTCGTTCGCGTCGGGCAAGAACGGCCGCAACAAGAAGTAGACCTGCCTGCGGTTCGACACGGACAACAGATAATCTAGAAACCGGTCGACGATGCCCAACGGACGATTTTGACGCATGGCTTCGATCTTCAGTTGGGATTCGTACTCCAGCAACAGCGCGGGCGAAATGCACATCTGCCAAGTCCTCTTCGGCAGGGTGCGAAGCAGCGCGTACGATGCGCCGCGTTTGCTACGGGCCGCCGCAACGAGCACATTCGTGTCCAGCACAACCTGATAGGTCTTCATGGCTGTCTGCCGTGCAACACCGACCAATACTGGTTTGGCCATCATATCGCCGCGTCACCTGCTAGACAACTCGCGAGCGGAACATCAGCCGTTTTTCGAATCAAAAAAACCCACCCCCGAAGCCGCCGCCGATGCCTTCTTGGACGGAGTTGTCGTAGACGCCTTTGAGCTGCTGCACCTTTTCGGCCTGAATCACGTTGTTCCTCTCCTGCAGGCCCTCGAGCAGTTGAGCCTTGCCGCTGGCTTCCGGGACCGCGGCCGCCGCTGCCTCAGCGGGTTGGGCTGACTTGTCTTCTTTCGGAGCCGCCACCGGCGGGGACGGGGGCGGGCCGAGTTCGGTTTCGCCGCGGAAGAAGGCGTAGCCGCCGTCCGCCGCTTGAGCGATCACCATGCTCCGGCCCTGGATCCCGTCGGCCACGAAGATGCCGCGCAGATCAGTCTTGCCGCTCACAAAATCGTCGTTCCGCGTGCCGATCACCTTGACGTCGGCATTGGCCACGTATTTCTCGCTGGCGACGTTGCGGACGGTGGCCCGCACGCGGCCGGATTCCGCTTGCTCCTGGATCTCCAACTTCAAGGGCGAGACGACGACCATGCCGCTGGCGTATTGGTTCTCCGCTCGACACACGACCAGATACGCGCCTTCGTCCTTCAACGGCAGCTTCAACTGCGTCGTCCGGTCGCGGTAGTCTTTGCCATCGCCCAACTCGATCGTCGCCTGATGGTACGGCCGGATGCCGGACAGGTTGATGTTGGTGATGTCGCTCAAGTCGCGCCGCAGCAAGCTGAACTTCATCAGGTCGATGCGGTAGACGCGCATGCTGCAGGAGGGCACGTTGCGGAAGGTCAGCTCGACTTCGCACGGCTGGCCCGGCTGGAACGTGGCGACTTCCGGCAGGCGGATGTCCTTACGGGCAAAGTAGTCAATCGCCTGCCGGGCGTCGGCAAAGCGGTCCTCGACGCGAGTGTACTCGCGGATCGCAGCCTCGGCCTGGCCCAGGCTGTGGTGAATCTGGCCCGTGATGTAGATCGCTTGCCATTTGTTGGGGCTTTCGACCAGCCGGCCCGTCGTCTTGTCTTTGCGTTTAGCTTCGGCCACCTTCTGGCACATGCTCAGGGCCTGCTCGTGCGCCCCGCGGGCGTAATGGCAGTAACCGATGATGTACCAGTAGCTGTCCAGGTAATCGCTGCCAGGATAGCGGACCGCGTAGCGATCGCACTGGGCGATGGCCCGGTCGTACAGTTCCAGGTCCAAGAGGGCATTGGCCAATGAGAACGAAGCCTGGTCCGCCGCCGGGTCCTCCGGGTAGATGGCCAGGAATTCATCCAATCGCTGCCAGGCGTCGCGGATCAGATCGACGCGGGCGACCTTCTTCTCTCGCAGCTTCGCATCTGACGCTGCGTCCGGTGCTTTGGCATACACGCGCTGCGCCAGGGCGTACGTGGCGGTGGCCAAGTACGGCTCGGGCGGGTACTGGCGCAGCAGGCCGCTCATCACGTCCACGCTGCGGAGGAACTCCTGCTGCGATTCCAGGAAGCCGGCCGCGCGGCTTTCCCGCAGGAAGTTGGCTTCGACCGTGGCCCGGAACACGAGGTAGCTCCGCTCGTATTCGCCGATCTCGTGGTACGCATCGGCCACCTTCAGCAGCTTGGCAAACGAGATTTCCAACTCCGGGAACTTCTCGATGATGATCTCGAAGTACTTCACCACGAGGCTCGGCGGGCCTTGCTGCAGGTGGATGTCCAGCAGCATGCGGACCGTTTCCTTGTAAGCCTCCGGCTTCAAGTTCCAGTGGTTGAACAGTTCGTTCAGATGTTTGGCCGCGGCGGCCAGATCGCCTTTCTCCAAATGCCGGCGCCCCAGTTCAAACAGTTCTTGCGGAGTCAGACGGTAGGCGTCGGCGCCGGCTGCCCCAGCGGGCAGCACGGCCAGCGATTTGGGCTCGGCGACGGCGATCTGGTCCGGCCGAAACGCGTCGCGGACCAAGGTGGGTGTGGCGCGGTACGCGCCGGCGACGTAGCCGTGCAGTTCGTACGTGATTCGAGCGTGCTCCGGCTTGTTGCCCAAGTAGAACGTGATCGCTCCGGGGGACAATTCAAATCGCTCGAACGGGCCCTGCACGGAATCCTCGACCACCGCAGTTCCGGCCGGCAGCGCTTCCGTGACGACCAGGTAGGGCATCTGCGACGCGTTGGCGGCCGACAGATTGCCCCCCCGCCAGACGCGCAGTTCGACGATGCCGCGCCGACCCACAGGCAATTGAGTCATGTCGTTGCGGAACTCGGTCACGCCGTCCATCACGGCCACATCGAAGCCGCGGGGGATCGGCAGACCATCCAGTTCCAGGGCTCCGGGGCCGTAGTGCCGCGTCACGCGCCAGTCCGACGTGGTGCTCTTCAGCTGGTCGGCGGGCACGAAGCCGCCCAGCACGCATTGGTAGGTATAGCGTCCGCGGCCGGCCAGTTCGAAGCGCACTCGCTGTTCGGGCTGGTCCTTCTTCAGAAGTTCCGCCGGCACGTCGACGGTCTGCGTCGGCGCGCTGGCGTCAATCTCCAGCTCTTTGGCCAGGAAGTTGTTGACGTAGATCGTCAGCTTGTACTTGTCGCTGTCGAACTGCGACCGCGCAAAGGAGCGGCAGACGGCCAGCATGGCCGGACCCGTGGCCTTGTCGGGCGACCAGCGGTGACCGGTGCGGTGGGCCATCAGCCAGTCGATCTGCGCCTGGAGCTTGGCTTCGGCGGGCGTCACGGCGTCCAGGGCGAGAGCGTAGATCGCACGCACTTCGGCTGGCGACAAGTTCCAGGACACAAACGCCAGTTGTGGCCGGTCTCCCGACGCCGGTTGTGGCCGGTCTCCCGATGCCGGTTGTGGCCGGTCTCCCGACGCCGGTTGTGGCCGGTCTCCCGACGCCGGTTGTGGCCGGTCTCCCGACCGAGCCACTGCGCCGACCGCAGGTCTCCCTGATGCGCTGGAGACCTGACGGTCGGCGGTTTCGGCGGGGTCGGGAGACCCGCGCCGAACCGGGGCCTCCCACGGCTGGTTGCCCAGGAGTGTGAGCAACTCAGCTGCCGTCTGCTTGCGATCCATGTCGGCGAACGTCAAGGCCAGATACGCCAGCGCGGCGGGCGACAGCGACGGCCGGTTCCGGTACAGCGCATTGGCCAACGGGAAGTCACCGTGGCCCGCTACGGTCAGCGCGTGCAGCAGCACGGCCTTCGTTTCATAGTCCGCGACCGGCGACTGGGCCAGCTGCGTCTTGACGAAGTTCACGGCCTTGTCGTACGCCTCGTCGGTCAGGCGGTAGCCGGCGGCGCGGGCCAAGCTGAGCGCCCACAGGGCCCGGGCCGAATGGTACGAATTGCTGGCACAGCCGGCGGCCGCGGACCAACTCCAGCCGCCGTCGTCATTCTGTTGCGAGACCAGCAGGCTGACGGCGGCGCGGACGCGGGCGTCGAGCGATTCCGCTTGAGCGCCGGCGGCGTCGCGGGTCAGGCCGAGCAGCTTCTGCAGCGCCAGGGAGGCCATCAAGTCGGAGGCGGTCGAGTCGCCGTCGGAAGCGAACGAGCGACTTTCCGCCTGGCACCAGGTGGCCGGAGCCAAGACCGCATCCAGCAGGCTGCGCTCGATGGTCGGCCCGATCAGGATCTGCAGCCGCGGCGCGGAGAGCATCATGCCGGGAGGCGATTGGACCACGGCCGCCGCGTCGCCGGCGGCCGTGCCGCCGGCAATTCCGTACACCGGCAAGCCGAAGGGCCGCACCGGCACGCTGCGGCGGACGACGTCGCGCCGGTCGCCTGCGGTGACGGTCAGCTCGAATTCCGCCGTCGCGCCGGGTTGGCCCTTGCGAGCCGCTTCCGGAGGCAGTTGCAGCGTCTGCTGGAAACTCAGCTCCTGAATGCCCTTGGCGGCGACCGGCAGCTTCTTGGTTTCGGTGTTCGACTTGTCGCCCAGTCGCGTCGTCAGGGCCACCTGGATTTCGCCCTTCTCGACGGCGTCGTTGTGTACGGAGACGACCACTTCGGTCTTGTCGCCGTCGGTATACGCGGCGGCGCATTTCAGCTCGCCGAACAAGTCCTTGCGGACCGTGAATTCCTGACGGGCTTCGCCGCCCAGCGTGTCTTGCGTGATGCCCTTGGCCAGCAGCGACCAGCCGGTCGAACGGTCGGGCAAAACAAAGGTCAACGTCGCTTTGCCGTCCGGCCCGGTAACCACGGCCGGGTTCCAGTAGCCGGTTTCGTGCGCCGACAAGCCCCGGAGTAGGACGGCGCCGTCGGGTGCGGCTGTTTTCAGTATCGCCAGCACCTTCCCGGCATCGACGCCGCTGAGGTCGACCACGGGAACGACGGACGTGACGGAAGGCTGGTCTTTTTGCTGTTCTGCCATCTGCTGAGCCGGTGCCGCGGCGAATCCGCCCATTTGTGGCGCGGCTGCCCCAAATCC
>CAYPGE010000116.1:0-12328 GCA_964409865.1 uncultured Pirellulaceae bacterium | reverse complement strand
GCTGAGCCGGTGCCGCGGCGAATCCGCCCATTTGTGGCGCGGCTGCCCCAAATCCTCCCATCCCTCCCATGCCTCCGCTTCCAGCCCCGAACGCCCCGCCGCCGGGCATTGCCGGAATCCGTCGGTCCGACATCGCAAGCATCTCCGTCGTCAGCGCTGCGTCCTCTGCGGCGACAACGCCGAAGGGATCACTGGCGTACCCGGCTTGCAGTCCCCCGGAAGAACCACCTCGCTGGCGCTCGTCAGCAACCGCGCGATTCTCCTCGGCAAGACGAATCCTGTCGGCCACTTCCACCTCAGCCAAGCGGCGTGCCTCGTCTTCGGCCACCGCCAGCCGTTCGCTTTCGGCCAGCAACCGCGGGTTGATGGGCTTCGTCTCCGGGCGATGCTCGAACGTGATGCTGGCTGCCGTGCGGACGGCCGGGGCCCGTTCGGTGCTGCGGAAGAAATCGCCGGTGGCCGGAATCGTCGCTGGGAAGCGGCTCAGCAGCGCTTGTTCGACCATCGCCAGGCTCAATTCGGCCACGGCCGGCTTGCCTTGCGGATCGGTTGCGGTGAGCGTCACTTGGACTTCCTTGCCGGGCCGCAGCGGCGACTTCTTGTCCGCACCGGTTCGCTGGATCTGTACCGCGACTTTCAAATCGCGCTCGACCTGGAAGGGGCTCGACGCCTCGTGGAACCGCTTCGGCAGAGCATTTCCACCTTGCTCGTCTTCCCTTCCCTCATCGTCGCTGGGCTTGCCCTTCGCCGCTTGCCGCACGTCGGTCATAACAGCCACGGCCAGGTTGAAATTCGGCGCCAGCTTGGCGGTCATGGGAACGGTCAGCTTGTTTTCGCCGTTCTGCAACCGCACCAGCTGGTAGTCCAGGATCTTGGCGCCCTCGAACGTCACGAGGGCCAGGGCCGGTTGTTCGCGCCAGTGCAGCCGCAACTGCGCGGTGTCGCCGACTTGGAACGTGTGCTGGTCGGCCAGGATCCGCAGCCGCACGTTGTCCTTGTCGTCGCTGATCCGGACCTCGACTTCGGTCTCGATTGCGTTCTGGAAGCGATCGACGCCGCCGATCCGCAAAGTGTAAGAGCCGCCCTCGGCCAACTGCAACGTCTGGCGAGCCACGCCGTCGGCCGCCGTCTTGAGTTCGTGCTTCCCGACCGAGACTTCGCCCTGCCGGCCATCGATCTCCGTGTGCCGCAGCACGTCGACGGTCAGCGGCTGTTCGATCGGCTTGCCCTCGGCATCGGCGGCGGTGACTTTCAGCTCAAACGTCTCGCCGGCCAGGTAAACGTCTCGGACAGTCTTAGCGGAGAGTGAAAAGCCTTGGGTGGAGAGGAAGAAGCCCTTCCGCGTCACGAGATTCCGTTCGGCCAGTCCGGCGCTCAGCACGAGCTGTTGCGATTCGCGGAATTCGCGCGTCTCCAAAGCGAAATGGACTTCGCCCGCGTCGTCCGTCTTGGCCGTGGTCACGCGGCCGCCCAACAAGCTGTAGCGAATCTCGCGGCCGGCCAGCGGGGCGCCGTAGTAGTAGGACGCTCGGATCACGCCTTCGATCTTCTCGCCGCGATAGTAGACCGCGCGCGGCGTGTCGATCGCCAGACGCACCGGCTCCAGTTGATAGTCGTGGACGGCGAACGCGCCTTGATAGTTCTCCTTGTCCTCGACGTCGTGGACCAGGATGCGATAGTCGCCGGCGCTGGCGGCCGCCGTGAGCAGGAAGTGCGTGTGGAAGGAACCGTAGTCATTCAATGTCACGGCGGCGTCGTGGATCAGCCGATTGCGGCTGTCGTACACGTCCACACGGTAGGCCTTGCCTTTGACGACCGTGTACGTGTCGCCGGAGACCTTGCGGACCACGCCACGGACGTGG
Organism: uncultured Pirellulaceae bacterium; assembly: GCA_964409865.1. Taxonomy (GTDB): domain Bacteria; phylum Planctomycetota; class Planctomycetia; order Pirellulales; family Pirellulaceae; genus Anammoximicrobium. The sequence goes on along the minus strand of CAYPGE010000116.1, from coordinate 10,466 downwards.
ACCATCTGACCGGGCCGATACGCGGGCCGGTCCGTGTAGATGTACCCCTTGTCGCTCAGCCCTTGCGCGACTTCCAAGCCGTCCAGGCTCAGGATGTTCGACGCCATGTGGCCGTCGGCCACAGCGAAGACGCGGACATCATCGCCGGACTTCAGTTCCTCGAACGATTTCTGGAACACGCCGTTCTCGTTCGTCTCGCCTTCGCCGAACACCTGGGTGCCGTTGGACAGCAAGATCTTGGCCTTCGACGAAGGCTGGCCCGTCCGCAAATTCTCGGCGAACACGAACACCTCGTCGCGCGAACTCTTGACGACGATGTCCAGGTCGCTTTGCAGCAACAGTGTCGTCGCTTCCAACGTCCGGCTGCTGACGGTCACGGCCATCACGCCGGCCTTGGCCGCCGCCGGCAGCGGCACGGGGACATGGTTCTCGTACCGCTGGTAAGGCTTGTAATCGGCGACCTTGTACTCGAACGTCTGGTCGGGATCGATCAGCGCGATGTCCAGCGTTTCGACGCCGCGGGCCTCGTGCATCTTGCGGAAGTAGGTTTCCATGTCCACCGTGAAAACCCGCACGGTGACGGATTCGATGTTCCGCGTGACCAGCTTCAATTGCGGCGTCTCGTCGCTGCGGAACACGCGCTCGGTGGCGATGGTCATGGCCTTGGCCGTCAGCCGTGCGATGCGGCGTTTGGCCTCTGCAGCGGACCGGCCCCAGTCCAGCTTGCGGTACTCGACGAGCGCCTCGTCCAGCTTGCCGAGTTTCTCCTCCAGCGTGCGGGCGATCATCAACTGGGCGCGGGATGCTTCCTCGGTCTTGGGGTACTTGGTCGCCAGCTGGCGCCATTGGCTGAGCGCGGCGTCCCATTTCTCTTCGGCGTAACTCATTTGGGCGAGCAGGTACAGCGTGGCTCGCGAACGCGCGTCCAGCGGGTACTTGGCGAGGAACTCGGACCACAGTTGCCGGGCGGCGGCGTAATCCTTGCGCTGGTAGCGATCGGCCGCTTTGGCGTATTCGGTGTTGACGATCTCCCGCTGCACGGCGCTCCAGGCCGGGTGCGTCGGGTGCTGGGCCAGGAATTCCTTCCAGACGGCCAGCGCCTGGTCGAACTTGCCCTGCATCTTGTAGGACATGCCCAGCAGATTGCGCGCGTCCGGGATCTCTTCCGTCTTGGCGTAACGCTCGTCACCGAGGAAGGCCGTCAACGTAGCGGCGGCGTCAGCGAAGTGGCCCCGATTTCGGTAGGCGAGCCCGATCCACAGCTGGGCCTTGGAGGCCAGCGCGTGTTTGGGGAAGTTCTCTAAGAAGCGGCGCAGGGCAGCCACGCCCAGCGACAACTGTTCTTCGTTCTCCGGAGCGGGCAACTGATACGTCTCTGCCATGCGAAACGCGGCTTGGGGCAGCAAGTCGGATGCGGAGCCCTCGTGCAGGTCCAGCAGGTCTTGCCATGCCTCGCGCGCCTCGGCCGGCTGCTTGCTGGCCAGCAGCGTTTCGCCCAACCGGAAGCGAGCCTCGACAACCAGCGGGTGATCGACGTGCTCGCGGAGGAACTTGCGGTACAGGTCCGCCGCCTCCTTCAGCTTGTTCAGCTTCTGCTGGCACTGTCCGATCAGCAACTCGACCCGCACGCGGCAGTCCAGCTTCGGCCCGACACTCAGTGCGCGGCCGTAGAAATCGAGCGCCCTCTCGTAGTCCGGCTTCTGATCCTCCTTGGGTGGCTTGAAATACGTGTCGGCGAATTCCACGTACAGGCCGGCGATTTCCTGCTTCCGATCCTCGGACAGCAAGAATTGTGCCTCGGCGCGGTAGACGAGTTCGGCGGCGCGGAAATCGCCTTTGCGAGCCAGCGACAGACCCTTGGCGAAGCGGGCCTGGCGTGCCCGCGGGCCGTCGTGAGACCGTTGATTCAACTGGTCGAACGCAGCGACGGCCTCGTCGTATTTCTTCTGGAAGTGCAGCGCGCGGCCTTTCAAGTAGGCCAGATGGTCCTGGTCGGCCTTCTCGTCGCCGGCCAGCGACTCGATCGCCGCGACCGCTTCCGGATACTTGCGATCCTGCATCAACTGAAGCACTTGTTCAGGCACCGTGGGCGCCGCGGCAGGCAGGCTGTTTGCCGTCACACCCAACGCACACACCGAGATCAACGCCGCCGCACGTGTACTGAACATGATGGTCCACCCTCGCGATCAGACAGAAGAAATCGCCGCCCCATTCCTCACGTATACACCAGCCGCGGCAAACTGGGAAGGATTTCCAGCGATTTCATCCGGAAACTTGCCCACGTTGTCCATGTTCCAGCGGCGGCTGTGCATGAACGTCGTGATTCTGGTCCGCATTGGGAAGCGGGTCCTGCGGCTGTTGGGTGTCTGGAATCGTCGCTGCTAGCATTCGACCGCCGCTGGAAAGTCTAGCGATTGGGCGGGTTCTTCCGTTTTTCCGTCAGTTCGACTTCAGTTCACTCGGCCTGGCACCGATCATCTGGACAGTTGGAGAGTACCGCTCAAACGGAAAGGGCCTTGGGAATGAAGTGGATGAAACGACTTGGTGGGCTCCTCGTCGCTGCGGCGTCAGTGAGTATGATGGTTCCCCAGTTTTCGTATGCCGCCTCGGCGGGCCAGCCCGTTCGTTTTGTCTCCGCGAACGTCCGGGACGTCGCGCTGCGGGACGGCGGATATCTGACAGGGCAGGTCCTGGACGCAGCGGGGGCGCCCGTCGCGGCGACGCCTGTCGCGGTGGTGGACCAGGGACGTGCGGTCGCGACGTCATTGACCGGTGAAGACGGCCGTTTCACGATTGCCGGCGTCAAGGCCGGGGTGTACCAAGTCGCCACCGACAAAGGTGTCACCGCGTGCCGATTGTGGGCTCCGCGAACCGCACCGCCGGCCGCTACATCGGACGCCCTGGTGGTCAATGGGGACACCGTGGTTCGTGGTGCCGGTTGCGGCGGCGCCGGTTACGGCGGCGTGATCGGTTTCCTTTCGAACCCCTGGGTCATGGCCGGGATCGTCGCGGCGGCCATCGCCATCCCTTTGGCGCTGGATGACGACGACGCCAGCTAGCAGCAAGTCGAGACTTCAGCCGGCGGGCTGGCGAGCGATCAAGGTGTGGCGGTCAACCGCCACACAGTAGACCAAGATCGCCGTTTCGTCAGGCCGAGAGTTCTGCTACTGTTCTCGGCGGGGAAGTCTCACGATCATCGATGCTGGCACGGCGGCCGCGAGCATGACTGTCCACAAGCTCCATCCTGTCTGGTCGCTGCTGATGCTGGCAGTCTTGGCCGGATGCCGATCGGTCCCGCTGGCCAATGGGCCGCCGATCGCCGAGTTGTCGTTTTTCCCCTGGTCTCAGACCAAGGAAAAAGCTGCCTGGGACCATTGGGCGGCGACCCATCTGCAAAGCGGCGATCTGGTCTTTGTGCGAGGCGACAGCCGCATCCTCTTCGGCTTGGTGAATTTCTCGCAGCTGTGTACAGAGGTCGCCGATAGCCGTTTCTCTCACGTGGCGCTGGTCTCGTGCGAGAAGGACGGCGTCTTCGTGTACGATGTGGTCGTGGGTGGCCCTCGCCGCGTTTCCTTCGGCAAATTCGCCACCGACCGGCAGATCTCCATGTTCGCGGTCAAGCGACTGCAGCCCGAGTACCGCGGCTATGTGCCGGCGGCCATCGAGTATTGCCGGCAAATCGGCTCCCACAGCGGCAAGTTCGACACCGAACTCAAACTGGACAACGAGCATTACTACTGTTCGGAAATGATCGAACTGGCTTTTCGGCACGCAGGGCTACCCCTGTCCCAGCCGATCCGCATCGATCGGCTGCCCCGCATCGATCGGTTGCCCAAGTCGACGGAAGCCCTGATCCGCACGATGACCACGATCGACATGCAACAGGAGATCTTCCTGCCGGGCAACGATCAAATCGGGATTTGGGCCTGCCCCTACCTCGATCTGGTCCTCGACGCGACGGTCACGGCGCAGCCGCCGGCGGATCTTGATGCGCCGCCCCCTGAGTCTAGGGGCTCAGATATCGCACGAAATTCCGCAGCGGCTGATTCGGTACGTACAGTTTCGGCTGGCCCAGCAATCCGCGCCCGAGATAGTATTGAGCGGGCATCGGAATCACCGGAACGAGCGGCCGGTAGGTGACCACCGGGCCGCTTGGGGCCGCCGCCAACGGCGTGATCGGCGGCGGCGGGGTCGCGATGGCCGGCGCGGGAAGCGTGACGACCGGCGCGGGGGGCGGAGGCAGCCACAACGGGGCCGGAGGAGTCGAAGGGTACGTCGGTACGGCCGCGTCCGCCGTCTGCGCCGTCACCCACAACGGCGCAAGGCCTTGATCGGCACTCAGGGAATTCACGTGGATCGCAAGAATCACGAAGCCTGCTAGCTTGGCCGTTCTCAACATCCTCGTCGCTCCTTGCTTCTGGCGGACCGCATCCGAGTCTTGGTTCGTGGCATGTGGAATTGTTGCGACGAACAGAATCAAGGCAAGATCCCGCGAGAAGAAAATCGGCACCAGCGAGGCGTGGGAGCCCTTGCTGCCAGCTAGCTCCGCTTCCAGTTCGTGACTTCCGCGATCCGGGACGGCAACAGGTAGGCCGGAACAAGTCCGCGCAGTTCCGGCACGGGTGACCGCTAGAAAACCGCAGGAATTCCTGCCGGAACGGCGCGAACTTGTTCCGGCCTACTTTCTGTCTTGCCCCCAAGCAGGGAAGTTGGCTACTGGAAGCGGCACTACCAGGCGCTATCCGCGTAATGCCCACAGCAGCGCTGCGGCGGCCACGGCCAGACGGTACCAGCCGAACGGCGCCAGCGTGTGACGGCTCAGGAAATGGATGAAAAACCGGACGGAAAGCCAGGCGAAGAAGTACGACACGACGAAGCCGACGGCAAACCAAGGCAGATCCGTCGCGTTTAACAGGGACCAACTCTTGTACAGGTCGTAGAGGGCGGCCGCCGACAGCAGGGGCACGGCGGCGAAGAACGAGTATTCGGCCGCCGTCTTCCGCTCCAGGCCCCACATCATGCCGCCCACGATTGTCGACGACGAACGGGACATGCCCGGCCACAACGCCAGGCATTGAAACAAGCCGACCGCAAGTGCGTCTTGCCAGCGGATGGCATCCAGCCCTGTGCGCCGCACGCGTGACGGCCAACGCTCCGCAGCCAAGATCCACAACGCGCCGGCGGCCAGTCCCGCCGCTACGGTCAGCGGCTGAAACAGGTAGGCTTTGATCGTCCCGCGAGCGAATACCCCCAACAGCCCCCCCGGCAGCGACGTGAGCAGCAGCAGGCCGATGCCTCGCCAACCGGTGAACCCGGAGTTGTCGCTCAACCGCAACAAACCGCCGAACCGGTGCGGGTAAGCCGTGACGACGGCGAGGATCGCCCCCAGTTGAATGAAGATCTCGAACGTCTTCGCCTTGCCGCTGCCGACCAAAGCGTCGAAGCCCAGCAGGTCTACGGCTAAGATCAGGTGCCCAGTGGACGAGACGGGAATGTACTCCGTCAATCCTTCTACGACACCGAGCACAGCGGCCAAAACAAGGATCGTTCGCCAGTTATTGAGCATGGGCACATTTCACCAGAATATGCGGAAGGGGGCTCCCCAGGAACACCTCGTCCAACTCTAGCCCCTGACGCAAAGACGGCTTCGCCGGGACCTGCTTGTTCTTCTTCGTCTTTTGGGCTTTTCGCCGTTACCCTCGTTCCAAGGCTTTCTGCCGGCTCTTGCGCGACAGTCGATTGCGAGTCACGTCTTGCGACGGTACGATCATACCGTTCTCCTGGTTCCTGGGAAGGAGCGATCATGCCTCGACCAACGTGGATCTTCTGCCAGATTGTCCTTCTGTGGTCCGTGAGTACTTGCCTCGCAGCAGACGCTGAGCCGCCGAGTTCGTGGCGGGTCGTGCAGACGATTCCCGTCGATTCCGAAGTCTGGCGCTGGAACTGGGCTTCCTGGGACCAGGACAAGATCGCCACGGTGGGTGACTTCCAGTACACCGTCTTCTGGGACGCCGACCGCGTGTTTGTCCTGGCTCGGCGCGATCTTCGCGATCAGCGCGTACAGACGGTCCGCCTGCCGGGCCTGAAGCTGACCAGCGACGACGCGCACCGCAACACGTGCCTGGGCATTTCCCTGCAGGATGGCCGGCTGCACCTGTCGTGGGATCATCACAACGATCCGCTGCGCTACACGCGCAGCCGCGCGGGCTTTCTGACGGACCCTCCGCCGCAGATTTCCCCGGACGACATCGAACCGCCGCAGCCGATCGGAACGCCCGCCGTGTCGACTTCGCGTGCCACGTATCCGCGATTCATCAGCGACGCCAAGGGCCAGTTGTTTCTCTTCTACCGGCAGGGCGGCTCGGGGAACGGCGAGAACTACCTCTTCCGTTACGACGCCCGGAGCGGGACGTGGACCATGATCGGCAAGGTCTTCAGTTCGCGCGGCACCTACGCTCCCTGGGACGGCGATACGACGCGAAACGCCTACTTTCACGACCTGCTGTTCGACGCCAACAACCGCCTGCACGCGACTTGGGTCTATCGCGAAATCGGCGCCAGTTGGGCCAGCAATCACGACCTGCACTACGCCTACAGCGACGACGAGGGGCAGACCTGGTGCAACAACGCGGGCCAGCGGATCGCCGATCTGGCGGCCGGCGACCCGATCGAGTTGGCGGACCCGGGCATCGTCGTTCGTGAAATCCCCGTTTACTCCTGGATCATGAACGCCGGCTGCATGGCGCTCGACTCGAAGAACCGGCCGCATGTGGTGACGTACAAGGTACCCACGCCGCAGCGGCCGGAAAAACTGGAGCACAATCCCCCGCCGGAAATCGCCTCGCAACTGCGAGTCGTCCACTATTGGCGGGCCGACGATGGCCGCTGGCTGGGCGGCGAACCGATCGCCGCCGGAGCCGACTACGGCCGCGTGGCGCGAGGCGATATCGTCTTGGACGAGAAGGATACCTTGTTCTTCTTCTACCAGCCCAAGGAGGCGAAAGGGGGCTTCGTCTGCCTGGAAGCCCACGCGGACAACCAATGGCAGCAATGGCGCAGCTACCTGCTGGCCGGCCCGGAGATCGCCGGTATGGACGCCTCCAAGCACGACCGGCGGCGCTGGGATGCCGATCGCATTTTGTCCATCACGGCCAAGGCGGGACAGACCGGTTTCGCGATCGTGGATCTCCAGCTCAAGCAGCCCTAGGCGCCTGTTGAAAAAGGGGGACTGGCTCCGAGCTGCGCTGGAGAAACCCAAGGAAGAACGACCATCGCGATGTGCCTGTCCCCCTTTTTCAACAGGCTGTCAGGGCAAAATCCCTGTAGGCTCGACTTAAAACTGGAGGACGGAATCATGACAGTTCGTTGTTTTGCCCGGCGACTCGGCGTGATTGCCGTTCTGGGGATCGTGATTGCCGTCCTGGGGATGCTGTGGAGCGGCTGGGCGACGCCGCGGGCATCGGCGGCTGAGGACGACGATCGGGAACTGCTCAAGAATCCGGGCTTCGATCAGGAACTGGACGGCCAGGGCCTGCCGCGCGATTGGTCCGTGTCGCGCGATCGCGTCCTGTGGCGGGAAGGCGTCTACCTGAGCAAGAACTACGAACTCGTTTCGCGGTCGGACGCCTACGTACTGGCCACCCAGGGCGTCCGGCTCAAGCCGGGCCAGCGCTACACGATCCGCCTGACGCTCAAGGGCGAAGGCGGGGCGTTAGGCGGAGCCTTGATCGTCCACGGCGAGACGAAGCCCAGCCGCGAGATGCCCCTGTTGTGGAACATCCAGCCCTCGGCCGAGTACGAGACGTACGTCGGCACGTTTGTGGCTCCGAATCCGGTGGCCCAGTTGCTCATCTATAACGTCGCCCGCACCGGGACCATCGCTTACGACCATATCTCGCTGCGCGAAGGCGAGCCGGACGAGCCCATCATCAGCCAGTTGTCGCTGCGCGAGATCGATCGGCCGCTGGGCGAAGTGCCCGCAACGCGGCACATCGACTGGGCCTCGCCCCTGGCTGGCGGACCCGTTCGCACCTGTTTCACGCTCCGCACCTTCCTGTTGCTGCGCGACGCGGTCGATTTGGCCCAGCGCATCGATCTCGATTACGACGTGATCCACACCGGCTACGAAGGAGACGAATGCGTTTCCGATACCGCTCGGCGCGCCACGAAGCGGCTGGGCGAAGGCAGCTACGAGGTCTACGTCGTGGCCAGCCGGTTGTCGCCCATCCTGACCAAGGCCATTCGGGAGCGCGTGGAGGCGGGGGCCGGCCTGGTCGTGCTCGAAGGCTTCGGCCAAGGAGCCAAGCTGCTGCCCGCCGGAGAATGGAAGACCGTCGACGACTCCCACTACGTCCGCGCGGCGATTCCCTGGGACCGGATGCCCGAGAAGATCCTCTCCTCCGTCCAAACAGGCGCGATCGGCAAGGGGCGAGCCGTGCGACTGGTGTTCCCGCTGGACACCGGCCGCGTGTGGGGCCTGTTGCCCAGCGAGAATTCGGCGGAAGCCTACAAGTCGCGGCAGTTTGAGTACTGGGAATGGTGGGAATCGCTGCTAGCCCGGTCCCTTGTCTGGGCCGCCCGACGGGAAGGCGCGACGGCAATCGTGGCCGGGCCGGACAGTGATGATCGGTTGTCGGTCAAGGTCGAGCATGCGCCGCCGGACGCCCGGATGCGCGTGGTCTGGCGGAGCGGGCGGGAGATTCGTTTCGACGAGCCCTTGCTGCGCAAAGAGCCGCAGGAAATCCCGCTGCCAGCCGGCGGCCAACTCTCACTGCCCATCCCCTCCGATCTGCCCGCCGGACTGGTGATCGCCGACCTGACGTTGTTGGACAGCCAGGGCCAATCGCTGAACTGGGGCAGTCTGGTCAAGTCCGTTGCGCAGCAAGCCCGCATCGCCGCCTTGAAGACCGACCGCGAGACCTACGCCCCCGATGACGAGTCAAAGCTGACCGTCAAGCTCGCTGCAGCTCAGGCCGTCGAGACGACCGTCGAGGCCCGGCTGATCGATGCCTTCGGCCGCGTCGTCGCGGCTGCGACCCGAACTTGCCCCCTGGCGGCCGGCGAAACGGAGCAGGAAATCAGGCTGCCGATTCGCAGTCCGATATGCGTTCACCATCGCGTCATGGTCCGGTTGCTGTGCGCCGGCCGCGAGCAGGACAGCGCCTGGGTCGATGTGTTCGTTCCGGCCGTCGGTCCGCGGCGAGCCGCCGAGGATTTCCTGGCCACGACCTGGGCGCCTGGCATGACCCATCCGACGGTGCTCGCCGAGTTCTCCGCGCGCACGCAACAGCTGGGTCTGAATTCCGAGTTCGGCACCAACCTGTACGCGATGTCGGAGCATGGATTGCCGTGCGCGGGGTACATCGGCGTTCATTCGGGCGCGTTCCGTTGCGAAAAGCACACCGGCAACGGCGTGCGTCCGGACTGCTTGAGCGATCCCAAGGTGGTGGCCCATTTCACGCAGGTGGCCCGCGAAGCGGCCCAACGGCAACAGCCGCACGGGATGTTCGCCGTGGGCATCACCGATGAAGCCTTTCTCGCCTCGCGTCACAAGCGCGATGAACTCTGCTTCTGCGACCATTGCCAGCGGCGGTTTCGCGAGTGGTTGCAGGCCCGCTACCCGACTCTGGACGCGCTCAACGCCCAGTGGGGCACCACCTACGCTCAGTGGGACGAGGTTCGCGGCGGGCGAACGGAAGACGTCCGCGGCAATGCGAACTTCGCGCCGTTCGTCGATTTCCGCACGTTCATGACCGACGTGTGGGTCGACGGGTGCAAGACGATCACCGACGCCTACCATCAAGTCGCGCCGCAAACGCCGGTGGGGCACACGAACACGTTCGGCGCCGACCCCTTCAACGGCAACGACTACTGGAAGCTCTGCACCCAAGTGGGATTCGGCTGGGGCCAGGAATACTCGGAGGCCATCAAGTCCAGCGGCCAGAAGGCGATCTTCGACCTCTGGCGGAGCTTTGTCGAGACGCCGGAGTCGCGTGCGGCCCGCGGCGCGAAATCCCCGGCCGGCCCGGAGGGCGCGTTCTTCAACTACGGCTGGATCGGTTACGACCACCGCGCGGCCGCCGCGCACTACGAACCCTGGTGGCTGGCTCTGCACGGTTCGCGCGGCGTCAGCTACTACGCCACGAACTCGATGGACGTGGCGCGCGGCACCTCGTGGTCGCTGGTTTATCCCAGCCTGCAATTCACGTCGTACTCCAGCGCCGTGGCCGAGTCGCTGCGCGACCTGCGCTCCGGCTGCGGCAAGATCTTGCTGGAATACCAGCGCGAACAGCCGAAGATCGCCCTGCTGTGGTCGTATCCTTCGATGCTGGTCTCCTGGTGCGAATCCACCAGTGACGAACCGGAGCCCAGCGAGCGGCCGGGCAGCGATAGCTTCGTCACGCATTACCTGAGCGCCCTGCATTTCCGACAACACGTCAACGAATTGCAGCTGGACTACGTCTATC